>DASXYH010000105.1:0-12062 GCA_036502545.1 Spongiibacteraceae bacterium | reverse complement strand
TTCCGCGGCCAAGGCTGAATTTTTCTGCGAATTATGCTCTAATTGATAGGATTTACTGGGACGAACCCAGGCTTGTTCACGATGACAGGCACATTGGTCGGCTCACGGAAGCTTGACGATATACATACTTGATCACGCATGTGGGAACAGTAGTCTTGAAACCAACTGATAGTTCCAACCCCGAATATTTCCATAAAGTTGTCGATTGCCAGCACGCCTGTCCAGCCCATACTCCGGTTCCTGAATATATCCGCTTGATTTCGGCCGGCCGCTACGCGGACGCGTACATGATCAACTGGGAGTCCAACGTTTTTCCGGGCGTGCTCGGCAGAACCTGCGATCGTCCATGCGAACCGGCCTGCCGCCGCGGACGCATCGAAGAACAGCCGGTAGCGATTTGCCGCCTGAAGCGCGTCGCCGCAGATTTTAAAACCGATATTCGCGATCGCCTGCCCAAAATTCCGAGCAAGAAGAACGGCAAACGCGTGGCATGCGTTGGCGCGGGCCCGGCATCTTTGACTGTCTGCCGCGATTTGATGCCGCTCGGCTATCACATCGACTTATACGACGATCAAGGCGCTGGCGGCGGTTTTATGCGCAGCCAAATTCCCTCGTTCCGTCTGCCCGAGCAAGTATTGAATGAGGAAGTTGGCTACATCCTCGATATGGGTGTAATCACGCATTTCAATAGTTATGTCGACAGCCTCAAAGGTGTGCTCGCTAAAGGTTACGATGCGGTATTTGTCGGCACCGGTGCGCCGCGCGGTCGCGATCTCGACATTCCGGGACGCAAAGAAGCTGCCGCTAATATTCATATCGGTATCGATTGGCTGGCGAGCGTCGCTTTCGGCCATATCGAAAAAATTGGCAGAAAAGTTGTCGTGCTCGGCGGCGGCAATACCGCGATGGACTGCTGCCGTACGTCGATGCGTCTGGGTGGCGATAGCGTCAGCGTAGTGGTGCGCAGCCCGCGCGCGGAAATGAAAGCATCGCCGTGGGAAATCGAAGATGCCGAGCGCGAAGGCATTCCGATGTTTGAAAATCATGTGCCGGTTGAGTTCGTGCACGACAACGGCAAATTGATCGGCATCAAATTCGAAAAAGTTAAAGCCGTCTACGACAGCAACGGTAAGCGTTCGTTGATTCCCACTGGTGAAGCGCATGTGCTGTTCGAATGCGACGATGTGTTGGTTGCGGTCGGCCAGGAAAATTCATTTCCGTGGATCGAGCGCGACGTTGGCGTCGATTTCGGTAAATGGGATATGCCCGTCGTCGATGAAGTGACGTATCAATCGAGCAATCCGCAAGTATTTTTTGGCGGCGATGCGGCATTCGGTCCCAAAAACGTGATCACTGCGGTAGCGCATGGCCACCAGGTGGCGATCTCCATCGATTTGCATTGTCGCGGCGAAGATGTGCGCAAACGTCCCGCGCCGGGCGTAACATTGGTCAGCCAAAAAATGGGCGTACACGAGTGGAGCTATGACAGCAAAATCGAAGACGACAAGCGCTACAAGGTGCCGCACACTGAGGTGAAATTGTCGTTGAGCGATCGCAAGCTCGAAGTCGAATTAGGCTTCGATGTCGAAACCGCCATTAAAGAAGCGCAGCGCTGCTTGAACTGCGATATCCAAACCGCATTCACCGCGTCTCGTTGCATTGAATGCGACGCCTGTGCCGATATCTGTCCGACCGAGTGTATTTCGTTTGTCGATAACGCTGAAGAGACCGAGTTGCGAAAACGCCTGCGTGCGCCGGCCACGAATCTCGCTCAAGATTTATATGTGTCGACCGAGCTGCCGACTACGCGCGTTCTCGTCAAAGATGAAGACGTCTGCCTGCATTGCGGCTTGTGTGCGGAACGCTGCCCCACCAGTGCGTGGGATATGCAGAAGTTTCTTTACCAGGTTTCAAAAGCCGGCCAGGTTCAGTGAGTAAACAGCACAATGAGTAAAGAAGCAGCACTGATGAATAGAATCGAATCGCTCAACGATTTTGTTATTCGTTTTGCCAACGTCAACGGTACCGGCTCGGCCAGCGCTAATAATCTTTTCGCCAAAGCGATTTTTCGGATGGGTATTCCGGTCAGCCCGAAAAATATTTTTCCGTCGAATATCCAGGGTTTGCCGACGTGGTACGAAGTGCGCGTCAACGAAAAAGGGTATATCGGTCGCCGCGGCGGCATTGATATAGTCGTTTGCGTCAATCCGCAAAGCATGGCGAAGGACATTGAAGACGTAGAGCCGGGCGGATATTTTCTCTACGACAATACGAAAGCGCTCGATCTGCGCATGATGCGCCGCGACATCCATTTCATCGGCATTCCGCTGACCGAAATTTGTCGCCAGGAATATACCGATCCACGCCAGCGTCAATTATTTAAAAATGTGATTTATGTCGGCGCGTTGGCGGCGTTGCTGAATATCGAATTTGAAGTCCTGACGAATTTGATCGCGGATCAATTCGAAGGTAAGGAAAAACTGATCGCGCCGAACGTGCATGCGCTTGAGCTTGGGTTCAATTACGCGCGCGAAAATTTTCAATGCCCGATCGGTATTCGCATCGAGCGCCGCAACAATGTCGGCGATGCGATTCTGATCGACGGCAATACCGCGTGCGGTCTCGGCGCGATTTACGGCGGCGCCACGGTAGCGGCGTGGTATCCGATCACACCATCGACATCGGTAGTCGACGCTTTCGAAACTTATGCAAAGCGTTTGCGTGTCTGTCCCGCGAGCGGCAAACAAAAATTTGCGATCGTGCAGGCGGAAGATGAGCTGGCCGCAATCGGCATGGTGATCGGCGCCAACTGGAATGGTGCCCGTTCATTTACCGCCACCAGCGGCCCCGGTATTTCGCTGATGAATGAATTTCTCGGCCTCGCTTATTTTGCCGAGATTCCCGCTGTATTGATCGATGTGCAGCGCACCGGCCCATCGACCGGCATGCCGACGCGCACGCAGCAATCCGATGTGTTCGAGTGCGCGTATGCATCGCACGGCGATACCAAGCATGTACTGCTGTTTCCGTCGACACCGAAAGAGTGTTTCGATATGACAGCCAGCGCCTTCGATTTGACCGAGCGCTTGCAGACGCCGATTATTCTGCTGACCGATTTGGATCTCGGCATGAACGACACGATGTCCGAGCCGTTGCAATGGGACGATGCGCGCGCTTACGATCGCGGCAAAGTGTTCACGGCAGAGCAGCTCGAAGCGATGAGCGAACGTTTCGGTCGTTATCTCGATATCGATGACGACGGCATTTGTTATCGCACTTATCCGGGCACGCATCCGACCAAGGGCAGTTTCTTCACGCGCGGAACGTCGCGCGATGAATACGCGGTTTATACCGAGGACGGCGCCGCGTATGCGCGCAATATGGATCGTCTGCTGAAAAAATGGGAAACCGCAAAAAGCTATGTACCGGCGCCGGAAATTATCAATGCCGAACATGGCAGCAATATCGGTATGATTTATTTCGGTACGACACGCGCGGCCGCGCTCGAAGCCATTGATCATTTGCACGAAGATGCCATCGCTATCGATACGCTGCGCCTGAAAGCGTTTCCGTTCAATCGCGAAGTCGAAGAATTTATCGCGCAGCACGATACGATATTCGTGGTCGAACAAAACCGCGACGGGCAAATGCGCTCGATACTGATCAATGAATGCGAAATAAATCCTACCAAACTTGTCGCAGTATTGAATTACGATGGTATGCCGATTACCGCGCGCTATATCCACGGCAAAGTTGCCGATTATTTACAATCAGCTAATGTGACGCCGCTGCGCCGTCAGGCTGGACAAAAAGCGGAGCGTAAATCATGACGTATTTGAGACCTAATTTCCGCCACCCTGATTTGCCGACCAACGATCTCGGTTACACAAAGAAAAATTATGAGGGCTCGCTGTCAACGTTGTGCGCGGGTTGCGGCCACGATTCGATCAGCGCAGCGATCGTGCAGGCGTGCTTCGAATTGTCGGTCGAGCCGCATAAAGTGGCAAAAATGTCGGGCATCGGCTGCTCATCGAAAACGCCAACGTATTTTCTCGGCAATTCGCACGGTTTCAATTCGGTACACGGGCGTATGCCTTCCGTGGTAACCGGCGCCAATATGGCGAATCGCGACATGATCTATATCGGCGTATCGGGCGATGGCGATACCGCGTCGATTGGTATGGGGCAGTTCGTGCACGCCGTACGCCGCAGTTTGAACATGACATATATCGTCGAGAATAACGGCTGTTACGGCTTGACCAAAGGTCAGGATTCCGCCACGGCCGATGTCGGTTCGAAAAGCAAAAAAGGCGATGCGAATCCGTTCGAAGCGATCGATCTGGTGGCGATGGCGTTGCAGCTCGGCGCGAGTTTTGTGGCGCGCAGTTTCTCCGGCGATAAGGAGCAATTGGTGCCGTTGCTGAAAGCCGCGATTTCGCATCCGGGATTTGCATTTATCGATGTGATTTCGCCGTGTGTAACTTTCAATAACAATCCGGGCTCGACCAAATCCTACGAGTTCGTGCGCGATCATCTCGAAGCCACCGGCACGGTAGATTTCGTGCCGATGCGCAAGGAAATCACCACGAGCTATAGTGCAGGCACCTCACAGGAAGTAACCTTGCACGACGGCTCGGTCATTCATTTGCATAAAATCGACGAGAAGCTCGATATCCATAATCGCCGCTCGGCACTCGACTTAATTCAGGAATACAAAGAGGGCGGTAAAATATTGACCGGTCTTTTGTATATGGATAAAGAGCCGACCGATTTGCACGAAACGGTAGGCACGGTGCATAAACCATTGCGTTCGCTGCACGAAAAAGAGCTGTGCCCGGGCAATAATGTCTTACAGAACATCAACGCAAGTTTTCGTTAATTACATGTGATTCATTGTTTCGATTCTAAACCCGGCTCAGCCGGGTTTTTTATTGCCGCTATTATTTTTTGTCTGTTACCAAATACCCGTATTGGGCATTGACGACCACGGTTCCTGCGGCGGCAGCGAGCCATTTTTCTGCAGCAATTCAATCGAAATATTATCGGGCGAACGCACGAATGCCATGTGGCCGTCGCGCGGCGGACGGTTGATGGTGACGCCACCATCCTTTAAGCGTTGGCACAGCGCATAAATATCATCGACACGATAGGCAAGATGACCGAAATTGCGCGCGCCGCCGTAATCCTCAGCGTCCCAATTGTATGTTAACTCGACTAACGGTGCCTTGCTGGCGCGAGCGCGTTCAGCATCGCCAGGCGCGGCGAGAAACACTAATGTGAAACGGCCTTTTTCGTTGTGCTGGCGAGATATTTCCTGCAGGCCAAGTAAGTCGCAGTAAAAATACAGCGATTTTTCCAAATCGCTAACGCGTACCATCGTGTGTAGATATTCCATGGTCTGCCCTTGTTCAGAGATGGTGATCAATCTTAGCATCCGCTCCGGCGGTCATGGGTGACACGCGTGTCGACCGCTTCGGGTTAATGGTCGGATTTCCCGTGGCGTTGCTGATAGCGGCTGCGGTCATCAGTGCTTTCGTTCACGCCTGAGCTTACATAGTTGGATTGTTATCCCAGCGTGATTTGACCGCAACACCGGGTCAAAATGAGTTGCCCGTCAGGTACAGGCGGCGCAGACTATGCCTTTCGAAAGCGACGGAAGTATTCTCTCGATGTCATCATTGACTCACCTGGATGCCGATGGCCATGCGCGCATGGTCGATGTGACTGAAAAAGCAATTACTCAACGCATCGCCGTTGCCGAATCCATCATAACGATGCAGCCGCAAACACTGCAGTTAATTATCAGCGGCGGCCATAAGAAAGGCGATGTTCTTGCCGTCGCGCGCATAGCGGGAATCCAAGCTGCAAAAAAATGTGCGGAATTAATACCGCTATGTCATCCATTAATGTTGTCATCGGTGGCAATCGATTGCGAGCCAGACAGCGGCAAACACTGCATAGTTATTCGCGCAACTTGTAAGCTCGCCGGGCAGACGGGCGTTGAAATGGAAGCGCTCACTGCGGCCAGCATTGCAGCGTTAACAATTTATGATATGTGCAAGGCGGTCGATAAAACGATGGAAATTAGCAGCGTGCGTTTATTGGAAAAACGCGGCGGTAAATCCGGTGATTATCACGCGTAATAGCGCGATGCTTAGCGAGAGAAAATTCAAGTATGCTCGATGTCTTGTTTTTTGCCAGCATACGCGAACGGCTCGATAGCGAGCGTTTGCGTTGCGCTGCCGTACGCGATGTCGATGCATTGATTGAATCGCTAAGCGAGCGTGGCCCCGATTGGGCGACGGTTTTGCGTGCTCCCAACGTGATTATTGCGGTAAATCAAGAGATCGTCGATTCCACCCATAGACTGCACGCGAATGACCAGGTCGCATTTTTTCCGCCGGTGACCGGGGGTTGATGCGAAATGGAAGCAGCAGAAGTAAATATCCAGCCGGAGGATTTCGATGCCGGCATTGAAATCAGAAATTTGCGAGAGGCGAGCGGCACAACGGGCGCGGTAGCGAGTTTTGTGGGTGTGGTCAGCGATCGAAATGACGGTGCCGACATCGAGTCACTTTTACTCGAACATTATCCCGGCATGACCGAAAAAAGTATTGTCGCAATTATCGCGCAGGCCAAACAGCGTTGGCCATTGCTCGCGGTAAAAGTTATTCATCGTATTGGAAAATTGCAGCGCGCCGATCAGATTGTTTTTGTCGGTGTCGCCAGTCGTCACCGCGGCGCGGCTTTTGCCGCGTGCGAATATATTATGGATTTTCTAAAAACGCAGGCGCCGTTCTGGAAAAAAGAAAAGACATCTGCAGGTGAGCGCTGGGTTGATGCGCGATCGACCGATACCGAAGCGACCGCGCGCTGGAAATAGCGAGAGTAATTGCCGAACGATTAAGCCGCGCGTTTGCGGCTGCGGCCCAGCAATACCAATGCGCTGCTGCCGAACAACCATGCGGTTGCCGGAAGCGGTACTGCGGTCAGGGCGATATTGCCGAACCCAAACTCAACCATGCGCTGATTATGATTTCCGTCTTCGAATATCAAGTTGGCGCCAGTAACGAACTCGCCATTAGTCAATGGCGATGGCAGCGCTTGAGAGCCGAGGTAGTTTTGTGAGCCGATCGTATACAGATCGAAGCTCACTAGCGTATAGGCGCCAAGCGTGAACCCGCTAAAGCCGGTGCCAATATTACCGCCATTAAATTTTCCGGCGCGATTGAAAACGCCATCGACCGTATGATCCGCAACCGGATTTGAATCGGCTACCACGGTATCGCCGCTAGCTATAGAGAATGTATGGCCGCCAACGGTGCCCAAGAGATTTTGAACGGCGCCTTGATAAATGCTGTAAGGGCCAGTAGCTCCGAATTCTCCAGTAGGCGGCAAATTCGAAGCGGTTGGCAGCAGCGCCGAATCGAACGAGAAAGTCCCTGAAATCGTGGTGCCAGCGGCGAACAAATAATCGCCGGAAGCGATAGAGCTGCCATCGAGATTGGTTTCACCTGCGTATACCGGAACATTGAACCCGTATTGAGCGGGAGTCGCATAAACCGAAATCGAGGACGCGGTAATCAATAAAGAAGAGGCGAGAACGGCGAGCTTATTCATAATCGATCAACCTGATTTGTGTGATTGGTTAAATCCATCGGCGCAGTTATTTTGGATTGCCCAGGTGGCGCTACCTGCTTTTAATGGCGCACGTGGCACCATTGCGAAGATAGCCTAACATGCGGTTTTTGTGAATCAATGTGAATTCGATGAACGGTCACTAAGTGTCGGATTGATTTACAAAATTAGCCACAATAGGCAATTAATGCGGCGGTCACGGCGACATTGAGCGACTCAACGCCATGCGCCATCGGAATACGAATCGTCAAATCAGCCAAGCCCATAATTTCTGCCGACACGCCCTCTGTTTCGTTGCCAAGCACGTAAACACGAGCCGTATTTTTCTCGAGTGCAAACAAATCCTGTTCTGCATGCGACGACAACACGCAGAGAGAAAAATGGCGTTGGCGCAGCGACAACAGTGCTTCCGGCAGATCGGCACAACGCACGATCGGACATTTGAATAAGGTACCGGCGCTGGCCTTGATGACAAGCGGAGATAGCGGCGCGCAACCTTTTTCCGGAATTAACACGGCGTCGATTCCGCCCGCGCAGGCCGAGCGAAGCAGCATGCCGAGATTCTGCGGATTGGTGATGCGATCGAGAGCGATTATTTTTTCTTTCGGTTCTGCGGCGAGTGACCGCAGAAAAGCATCGAACCGTTGGTAGTACGGCAGTTGTAAATCGGCGGCGACGCCTTGATCCTCGCGCGAGTTTTTTGAAATGCGGGATAATTCGATTTTGCTGTGATACTTGATCGAGACGTTGCGTTGCTCTGCCAACTGTTCGATCTCGCGCATTGTGCCACCGGATTTATTGCTGTCGGCGAGATGCAGACAGTGGATAGGTATTGCCGCGTCCTGCAGCGCCTCCAGCACTGGTTTGCGGCCGTATATCGTCAGCAGGCCCGCATAAAAAGCTTTCTTTTTGCTGTACTCATCGGAAGGGAAATCTGCCACTTTATTTATCCGCAATTTGCTCACATGTGAAGCGGGCGCCAGAGTGGAGTTGGTATGACGAGAAGTCAAGCCTGCGGTAGAGTGGAGCCTGTGCAGCAAGGTTTTACGGGGAGCGATAGATGCGCAAGACCAAAATTATTTGCACGATCGGGCCGGCGACCGAAAACATTGAAATGCTGGCGCGGCTATATGCGGCGGGGATGGGTGTCGTGCGGCTCAACATGTCGCACGGCGATCACGAGTCGCACGCACAGGTGGTTGCGGCCGTACGCGAGTTGAATAGCATGGTGCAATATCCGGTCGCGATGGTGCTGGATACACAGGGCCCCGAAATACGCACCGGCACGCTCAGTCATGATCTGCAGCTCAATGAAGGAGATGTCGTCACAGTGAATGTGCGCTCCAGCGAAAATGTCGAAGAGACTTCGTTTCAAATTAATTATGAGGACTTGCTCGATGCGGTTGATCCGGGCGATCGCATCACCGTTGACAATGGTTTGATCAATCTCGAAGTGCTCGAAAAACTGGATCGCGCATTGCGCTGTCGCGTTGTCGACGGCGGCACGTTAAAAAGTCGACGCCACGTCAACCTGCCAGGCATCAAAGTCAACCTGCCAGCAATTACCAAAAAAGACGAGCGCGATATTCTGTTTGGCATTCAGCAGGGAGTGGATTACGTCGCACTATCGTTTGTGCGCGAGGCGCAGGACGTTCTGCAATTGCGGCAATTATTGGCGGCGCATACAGGCGATACGATAAAAATCATCGCCAAGATCGAAGATCAGGAAGGCGTTCGAAATTTGGAAAGTATTATCGATGCAGCCGATGCGGTGATGGTGGCGCGCGGCGATCTCGGCGTGGAAATTCCAATGGAGCAATTACCCAACGTGCAGCGCAATATCGTGCGGCTGTGTGCGGAAAAAGGTAAACGCGTCATCGTCGCCACGCATTTGCTGGAATCGATGATAGTGAATCCGTTGCCAACGCGCGCTGAGGTCACCGACGTCGCCAACGCGGTGTACGAAGAAGTGGATGCCATTATGCTGTCCGGCGAAACCACGATCGGTAAGCATCCGGTGCGTTGCGTCGAGTTTCTCGATCGCATCGCGCGCGAAGCCGAACGCAGTGCGGGTTTGCGTTTTTGCGAATGCCTGAACAGTGACATCGATAAACAACATCTGGCGGCGAGTGCGGTGCAACTCGCCGAATCGTTGCATGTTCCCGGCATTGTGGTGATCACGCGACGCGGCGTAATGGCGAATTATGTCGCCAATTGTAGGCCGCGCCGCTCGGCGATTCACGCATTTACCAACGAAATCGGCACCTGCCGGCAATTGGCGCTCAATTACGCGACCTATGCCCATCGAATTAATTTTCACGATGATCCGGAAGCGACATTATTGGAGGCGTTTGCTTGTTTGCGCGAGCATCACCAACTGGAGCTTGGCGCGAAGGTAGTAGTCGTATCGGATATTTTGGCGGCGGATGGCGTCGATGCCGTGCAGGTGCGTAAAATTTCGGCGCCGGATTTACGGTAATTTGAGTCTGAAGCAGCTGCCCTGCGGCAGATTGCTGAGTTCGATGCTGCCGTGCTGTTCGCCGCGTCGATGCAGATGCGCTACTTCGGCGGCGAAAAATAATCCCAGATTGGTGCTGCCGCTATTGAAATCGATACCGCGCTGCGCATTGTGATTCGACTGCAACATTTTTTCCGGAAAGCCGGGGCCATCGTCGCGAATTTCGATGACAATACCACCGTTGTCGCTAGCGATCGCATCGATATAAATCGATTTTTTAGCATAATGCGCAGCGTTCACCAGAACGTTGCCGATCACACCTGCAATCAGAGCGGGATCGAAATAACCGGTCAGGCGATCATCGCAGTTGCACTCGACGGTAAGCTGCCGAATGGTGAACAATAGTTCGTTGCCGGCGACTTGTTCGTCGATAAAATCCGCAACAAATACTTCCTGGATTTGCAGCGGTAATTGATTGCGCTGCAGGCGATAGAGGCCGAGCAAATAGATCAACGCGTTATTGATGCGCGCCGCTTCGCTGCGCAATATGGCGAATTGATGGCGCTGGGTGTCACTGCTGATCGACGTCGTTTCGATAACATCGTCGAGCGTATTCAGCAGCATTCCCAGCGAATTTTTTATGTCGTGTACCGACGATGCCAGCAATAGCGAAGTTGGGGCTTCATCAAGCATCGGAATGGCCTTTTTTCAATTGTTCTTCCAATTCTTCCACGTGCTCCCACAACGCCTGAAAGCGTTCGTGCAGTGGATGATCGTCGGCCAGCCTATCGACCGAGTTGATAATGTGATTGCAGCGTTGAATTTGTTCGGCAGTGGGCTCGCTGGCGCGCATGTTTCGCACCAGCGCCAGCAGCAGATTGAGTTTTACCGCGACATTGTTGGGATAATGGCGCAGCGCTTCGCCGAACAGCGCGATGGCGTCGGCGTAACTCTGATCGCCGAGCAACTGCTTGCCGCGCTGGTTGAGCTCGACCGCTTTATCTTTACCTTTTTGCGACAAGGGCTCATCGGATAAACGATCGATGGCTTCGCCAACGGCTTCATCGTTTGGATGCTGGGCGGCGAGATCGCGTAAAATTTTTTGCGCCTGTTCGTTGTCGCCCATCGCTTGATAGCAGCGCGCAAGATCGAGCGCGACCTGCGCCGACGTCGAAGCCTGCTCATTTGCAGGTAACTTTGCGCTGATAATTTCCATGCGCTTGCGCGATTCTTCTGTTTGTCCCGCATCGGCATAAACGGTGGCGTTGATAATGTCCGATTGCAAACGCACATCGGAATTGTCGCGATAGCGGCGCCGCGCCCGATCGAGAACCTCTTCCGCTTCATTGATGCGTTTGCGATCATTGCCATCGCTGATTTTAATTTGCGATGAAATGCAGCGCGCGAGTTTGAAATAATTTTCGGGCGATTCGTAACACGAATTGGCGCCGAGCCGGACCACTTTGCGATGCGCTTTTTCCGCACGCTCCCAATCGCCATTGCTCTGACTGATATCGGCCAGCAGTTGCTGCCGCAAAATCGCATTGGGAGAAATTTCACTGGCGTATTCGAGTAACTGTTGCGCTCCGGCGATATCGCCGCGCCTGTCTTTGATCTCCGCCAGCGCGTCGTACACTTCAAGGCACAAACAATTTTGATTGATCAATTGGTCGAACACCTGCTCGGCGGCATCGAGTTCGCCCATTGCCATTAAGCATTGGCCGAGGCCGATTTGCGCCCAGTCGACCGGGCGTTCATCCAATACCTCTTCGTAAATCGAGCGCGCTTTCGGATACAGATGTTTTTCCAAAAAACAACGCGCTTTGATCCGATAACATTTCTGCTCGTAGCGACTTTTTGCGGCGATGCGCTCGTCGCACAGCGCGATGGCGCGGTCGTAATCCTGCTCGTCCATCGCACGGTTGAGTTCAATCAGCTCTTCCTTCTCCAGGACCAGTCGATCCAG
>DASXYH010000104.1:0-21664 GCA_036502545.1 Spongiibacteraceae bacterium | reverse complement strand
CATGAATATCGCCGCGCGCAGTCTGCCGCTGCCGCGGCCATTGGCATTTTATTTTGCGGCGCTGGCGTTCGTGCCGTTGCTCGGTTCATTCATCACCGAGCCGGCGGCGATGACGCTGGCTGCATTGATTTTGCGCGATCGGTTTTTTTCCGCCGGTATTTCCACGAAATTGAAATACGGAACGCTGGGCGTGTTGTTCGTGAATATTTCGATCGGTGGCACGCTCACGCATTTCGCCGCGCCGCCGGTGCTGATGGTGGCGAGCAAGTGGCATTGGGATTTCGCATTTATGCTTTCCACTTTCGGCTGGAAAGCGGCGCTGGCAGTCGGCATCAATGCGCTGGCGGCCACTCTGTTTTTCGCGAAGGAACTGGCGCGGATCGAGGCGCGCGAAAAAGTCGATGCACCGGCGCGCGTGCCGGCGGCATTAATAATATTGCATGTGTTGTTTTTAGCTCTCGTCGTGATGTTCGCGCATCATCCGGCGGCATTCATGGGGCTGTTCTTGTTTTTTCTCGGCATCGCGCAAGCGTACGAAGCGTATCAGGATCGTTTGATTTTGCGCGAAGGTCTGCTGGTCGCATTTTTTCTCGCCGGGTTGGTTGTATTGGGCGGACAGCAGCAGTGGTGGTTGCAACCGTTACTGTTGAGCATGAGCAACAACACGGTATTTTTTGGCGCGACGGCGTTGACTGCGATTACCGATAACGCCGCGCTGACGTATCTCGGTTCGCTGGTCGAGGGTTTATCCGATAGCTTTAAATACGCGCTGGTCGCCGGCGCCGTCGCTGGCGGCGGTCTTACCATTATCGCCAATGCACCGAACCCGGCGGGCGTTGCAATTCTAAAAGGCGATTTCGCCGATCAAACGATAAATCCGCTGGGGTTGCTGCTGTCGGCGTTGCCGCCCACCGCGATCGCCTTGCTGGCGTTTCTATTGTTGTAGCACACACCTCTGTTTGAGATACGACTATATCCGATCGATTCTCGTAGCGGTTTTTCGAAAGCCGACGAATTCATAACGCCTTATTGGCACGTCTCATGCGAGCCATATCTTTAAGCGAATATGTCTGCCAATGCGTGAGTATGACTACCACATGAATGCAACCGGAGGCGTTATGAAAACACAATATGAAAATCTCGCAGATCTGTGGAAAAAAATCGAGCAGATCAAAATTGGCATGTTCACCACAGCGAATACGGAAGGTAATCTTCATTCGCGTCCGATGACTGCCCTTGAGGTGGATGCTGACGGATTGCTCTGGTTTTTTTCTTCGTTGCAATCGGAGCTGGCGCAGGATTTATCGCTGCAGCCACTGGCGAATATCAGCTTTGCCGAACCGAAAGATAATTTTTACGTATCGCTGTCGGGGCGCGCGGAATTTATCGGCGATCGCAGTCAGTACCAAAAATTGTGGAGCCCGCTGGTGAAGGCGTGGTTCCCGCGCGGAATCGACGATCCGGAATTGGTATTGATCCGTTTTCGAATCAGCGCTGCCTCCTACTGGGATTCCGATGCAAGCCGAATGGTGCAGATGTTAAAAATGTTGACCGCTGCGGCGACCGGTAATCGGCCCGATATGGGCAGCCATGGTGAAATTCGCCTGTAGGAATTTATCGTGTAGGCTAGCAATTCATTCAACCGCAACATGTAAATATGTTTGTCGAATAGTGCTAAGCGCGGGCGGCGCTAATTGGCCGCGTCGTCTTGCCGTATTTGCTGCAGTTGCGATTTGGCGGCGTGCGCGCGTGCGCCGGCGATCATTTCCGTTAACCAGTTAATCAACAGTGCGGTGTAATCCTGTTGCGCGGATTGTTCGGAAAGCGCATGGTCGGCGCCGCTGATGACGCGCGCTGTCAGCGAGCGTGTATTGTTCAACGATGCGACGTAATTTTCGATGACAGGATGCGGCACGATCGTGTCGAATTCCGATTCGATAATCAACGCATCGCCGCGAAACAATGTGCACGCCTGTAATGCCACGTTATCCGTCGCCGCAACTCTGTTTCGTCGATATTCAATAAGCGTTTTGTCGGCGTGCAATTGCCGTTTCGGCAACTCCCAACCCTCATCTTTATACAGAGCCGGCGCGCGCAGCGCGAGCCAGCGCACCGAGCGCAGCGAACTCAAAATCGCTGCCAGATAACCGCCGTAACTGATGCCGACCACTGCGATGGCGGTGGTTTCCACGTCGGACCGCGCCGCGAGCCAATCGTAAGCTGCTATGAGATCGCGCAGGTTTTGCGCGCGACTGATGCTATCCGCTTGCTGCGCATTGCGGCCGTGGCCGCGCAGGTCGACGGTGAGACAAACGCAGCCGAGCCCGGATATTTCGCGCGCACGCGCCAAATCCTGATCCTGACTGCCGCCCCATCCGTGCACGAACAACAGGCCCGGAAATGCCATTGCCGGCGACAACAATGTGCCGTAAATGCGCTCGTTGTCGACGCCGATTTCAGGATGGCTAAGAACAATATTCATAGGAATCCACTGTGCTGTATTTAATGAGTGTTCCGACGCGCGCGTCATCGCCGCAGAAATAAATCTGCGCATGGGCCGGCGCTGCATGCGCGCCATAAACTTCATGGCACGATGTGCGTACGGAAATTAAATTCGGGTGCGTTGCAAAAGCTTCCAATGCGGCAATCTCGGCGGGCGATGCGCCGCCGATGCGCCAGGAGGGTTCGAGTACGCCGGAGCATAAACTGCCGTTGCTGTCCAAACCTTGCGCTACGTCGTAATTACGGCGCGAAGCAAAAAATCCGGAAATATGTGCATTCGTCGCCGCGTCATAAATGCTGGCCTGGGTCACAGCGAGCTGCGCCTCTGCGGGTAGGCACAATTGTTTAAGGGCAGAAAAATTGCCGCGCACGGCGCGCAATGTCGAGCCGCCGTAAACGTGATGACCTTTTGAATTCAATGTCAGGTTTTGCATGCCGCAATAACTGACGCGCAAATCGGCAATCGTTACGGTGCCGACGCTGTATGTCGTCACCGATGCCAGATTCTGCTCGATAACGATGCCGTATTCGGCGCATTCGGTAGCGTCGATGGTGGCAAGAACGACTTCGAATTCAATTAAATTTGCAACCACGAATTGGCCGCTGCCGCCGATGCCAAGCGCGCGCTTCACCCGAATCTGGCCACGCTTTAATAACTCGCGCGCGGCATGGTGTGCATCGCGGTTACAAAAAACCGAGTAACCGTTCAGTACTACTGGCGCAACCTCAGCGGCGAATGCACCGGTCCAACCCGGCGCGGCCGCGGCTTCCGCGTGTATTAATCCATGCGTAATGCTTTTCGTTGCCATCACCGCGGAGGGCACGCTGCCGCCGAATAATTGATTTTCGTTTTTTATCCCAAGCGCGGCGGCCTGCGCATGCAATAGCGTGTCTTTCGGCACAAAATACAGCGCGACTTCAATTTCATTTGCGTCAGGATTATTTGGCGACTTGTCTGCAAGCAGCATATCGGCATGATATTCGCCCGCAAACCGCCAACCTTTGAGCGCCGCAATTTTTTCGGTCATGCGCGCAAGGCTGGCGGTTTCGTGATCTGAAATCTCCGTGCATTCTGCCTTCGGAGCGTACGTCACAACGCGTCCGTTAGTTACAGCGGCGGGCAACATTTGTTTGCATTCAATAATGAATATTTGAGAATAAATGTTCTAGGCGCCGGCCTGATCGCGTCCGAACAATTTACGCAATTCGCTTTTGGCCTGGGTAAGTTTTTCGGCTTCATCTGCGGGCAATTTTTTGCCGGCGCGGTTTATATAAAAGGTCAGCATCGACATAGCCGATCGAAACGGATCCGATTTTCGCGTATGACTATGTTCCGCTGAGCGTTTTAGCGATTGCGCGATTCCGCGCGGAGTTTTCTTGGTGAATACGCCGGATTCCAAATCCATTGCGTGGCTATTTTCGGTCACGTTGTTCGACCATTTTTTACGTCGCGTATGTGTGCGAGTGCGCGTTGTCATATGGTCACCTCTCAGCTCTCAACAAATTGGCTGGGCCAACTAGCTGGGTTTAATGTTCGGTTACAGTCACTGAACGAATACACAAATTTCACGCCATAATTTTTCATGCATTGAAATGCAAAAGATTTTTCGGATATTCAAATGTTCGATCGCGCGCAAACGAAACCTCACTTAACTAATGCGACGATCTCGCAGCGGGTTGGCGCTGGGAAGGAAAACACTTCATCAGTTTCCCTAATCACGTTCCCTCAATAAATTGCATGGCACAACGTTTGCTGAATTTTTATATGATTTTTGTGGTGACGATGAAACTGACTTGCTACGGCGATGCGATAAATTTCTGTGTCGCCGTGATTTGAAAGATATAACCGCTGTCAGGAGGTACGCGATGGACAATCAAACAACGCTATATCCATACGGAAATAGAGGAGAGCGCGGTTACGATGCGCTCGATCACTTCAGTATCGAAGATCGCCCGCATCCCGCTGAGAGCGATGTTTCGCTCTACCAGAGGCATTATCCGATCGAATACGACAACGCCAGCGTTCATCGCTATCAGGCGAGCGATTATCGGCCGTCGCGAACCGAATACCGCGCTCATGATTATCGTTCCGGTTACGACGTTATCAGCGCGCGCGGCTATGTTGACGAGCGCGATAATTTTCGCGGGCGCGGTCCGAAGGGATACCGCCGTTCGGATCAGCAATTGAAAGAAGAAGTCTGCGAGCACCTGATGGAAGATGCGAATGTCGACGCGTCCGACATCACGGTTGAGGTAGAGTCGGGGCTGGTGACATTAACCGGCTCGGTTGCGGATCGCAGACAGAAGTATCGCGCCGAGCTGATTGCCGATGCCGTGCATGGCGTGCACGACGTCAATAATTGGCTGTCTGTCAGTACAGCGACCGCATAGCCAAAGAAATTTTAAAATAGCTAAAGTCATTTTTTGCCGTAATTGAAAATTCTTTAAAGTAATTTCTAAAACTGACGGAGGAATAACATGAGGCGTCGTCTGTACTATTTGGCGGATAATATCGAAATGGTCGATCGAGTCGCGAATTTGTTGCATCGCCAGGGTATCGAAGGCTGGAACTTTCATGTGCTCAGCAAGGATGATGTCGGTCTTTATAAACATCACTTGCATTCGGCCACGCCATTGCATTCGCAGGATATTTTGCGGGCGGGCGAACGCGGCGCCTTGATAGGATTGCTAGCGGGACTGGTCATTTCACTGATCGTAATCGGCGTATTCGGATTTTTTCAAAATCAATTCATCATCGCCGCCCTGGTGATTACACTACTGGTGACTATGCATGGCGCATGGGCGGGCGGTATGGCCGGATTGATGAACGAAAACTATAAAATCAAACGCTTTCACGGCGACATCGAAGCGGGCCGTTTTCTATTGATGATCGATGTCACGAACAATTCGCGCGAAAAAGTTAAGCGCGCGCTCGACAGCCTTCCAATCGTGCCGCAGGGCGACGACAGCATTGTCGTGTTGCCGTTTGGCTTCGGGCGCGGCTAATCGTTTTATCAAGGTGAAGTCAACAATTATTTCCGATCAATTTAAATAGAAATTTCCGCTCAAAAGTGGAACGAATAATCGGTAAAAAATACGACTTTAATTCTTTCTCAGTAAAATTTACAAAATCGAATATCGGTTTTGTTTCTTGTAATTTTATTGGCGTCGCAACGTGTCATTCTTATATGCTTCATTCACGAACGTAAATATACATAATTTATGCGACATCAATGGTCGCTAATAAGACCAAAGGGAACAACATAATGACTAATATGGAATCGACGCGATTAGCCGAACTGCTGGGCAAATTCGAACGGGAAATTCTCAACGAGTGGACGCGCTTCGAGTCTGCCACGGGCGCACTTGAAGCAGAGCAGTCGCATTTGCGCAGACAATTTTTGCGCGTGTTGACGCAAGCGCTGGAAAGCGGTTCGATCGATAAACTGGAAGGATCGCGCTGGGACGAGATGCGCAATTTACTCGCCGAATTTTCACGCGGGCGTGCGCGTCAGGGTTTTTCACCAGCCCAGACCGCCACGTTTATTTTTTCGCTGAAGCAGCCGTTGTTTGCGATGCTGCATCGCGAACTCGTACTACAGCCAAAAATACTTGCCGACGAAATGTGGGTCGGCTCGGTGCTGCTGGATAAACTGGGTTTGTTCACCGTAGAAATTTTTCAGGAGAGTCGCGATCAGGTTATTTCGCGGCAGCAGCAGGAACTGCTTGAATTATCGACGCCGGTGGTGAAATTGTGGCAAAACATTTTGGCGCTGCCGCTGATCGGCACGCTCGATAGCGCGCGTACGCAAGTGGTGATGGAAAATCTGCTGCAAAAAATTATCGATACCGGCGCTGCGATTGCAATCATCGATATCACCGGCGTGCCGACAGTCGATACGCTGGTGGCGCAGCATTTATTGAAAACGGTAGCCGCCGCGCGGTTGATGGGCGCCGATTGCATTATCAGCGGCATTCGTCCGCAGATTGCGCAGACCATCGTGCATTTGGGTGTCGATCTCGAGGATGTCATCACCAAAGCGACGCTCGCCGATGCGTTTATGGTGGCGCTCGAACGCACCGGCAATGTGTTGCCGACCGCAGCCAGACGCGCTTGAGCGCAGCGTGATGGAACGTATTCCAATATTGCGCATGGGCGACTTGTTGCTTGTCACCATCCAGGTGGATATGCATGATCGACTGGCGATGACGCTACAGGATGATTTAACCGCGCGCATCGTGCAGGAGCACGCGCGCGGCGTTTTGATCGATATCTCCGCGCTCGATATCGTCGATTCGTTTATCGGCCGCATGTTGAGCAATACTGCGGCGATGGCGCGCATTCTCGATGCCGAAACAATAGTCGTCGGCATGCAACCCGCGGTCGCGATCACGCTGGTCGAGTTGGGTTTGAATTTAACCGGCGTTAAGACTGCGCTGAATGTCGAGCTCGGCATGGCAATGCTCAACAAGATGCAGCGCCGGTGAGAGGCATGGACGTCATGGCAGCGAGCTCGATGAATTCGAACGCTGCATTGAGTAATGCCAATAAAACTTTACCGTTGCGCTCCGACGATGATGTGGTGCGGCTGCGTACCGAAGTGCGGCACCGCGCCATCGAGATCGGCTTGAGTCTGGTCGAGCAGACGAAAGTTGTCACCGCGGCGAGCGAGCTGGCGCGCAACACCTTGCGGTATGGTGGTGCTGGCGAAGCGTTGATTGAAGTGATCCAGCACGGCGCGAAGCGCGGTTTGTGTATGACGTTTATCGATAAAGGTCCCGGCATTCCGGATGTGGCATTGGCGTTGACCGACGGTTACACCACCGGTGGCGGTCTCGGCTTGGGCCTGGGCGGCGCAAAACGATTGATGGACGAGTTTGATTTGAAAACTGAAGTGGGTGTCGGCACTACGGTCGTCATTAAAAAGTGGAAGCGCTTTTAGACGGATCGCCGCAGCAGCGGCATTTTTTTATCGAGGATATCAGCGCCGTTGCGGATATTCGTCGACATGCCGTCAATATGGCGCAATGGTTGAGTTTCGATGAAAACCGGGAAGGCGAATTGGCGATCGCGGTTACCGAAGTCGCGACCAATATCGTTAAACATGCGGCGCGCGGCGAAGTATTGTTGCGGCCGTTGCACATGAGCGACATCAAAGCTGTCGAAATAGTGGCGATCGATCGCGGTCCGGGTTTTGCCGATTTCGCTTCATCGGCGCGCGATGGCGTATCGACGACCGGAACCGCAGGCACCGGTCTCGGTGCGATGCGGCGTTTTGCCGACGAGTTCGATGTGTATTCGCAGCCGGGCAAAGGCTCGGTGTTTTATCTGCGCATCGGTGCCAATAAACATAGCCGCGCATCGCCGTTTCAAATCGGCGCGATATCGGTTGCGATGCGCGGCGAAGAAGTTTGCGGCGATAACTGGGGTGTGCGCATCGAAGGCGATAGCGCGATCATCGCAGTCGCCGATGGTTTGGGCCACGGCGCGGATGCGGCGAAGGCGTCGCGCGCGGTAATTGACGCGCTCGGCGAAGCGCAATCGCTATCGCTCGCGCGCATGCTCGAGTTCGCGCATCACCGTGCGCGTACGACACGCGGTTCGGCGCTGAGTTTGGTTTCGCTGTGCGCCGGTTCGCCATTCGTGCAGAGTGTCGGCGTCGGCAATATCGCCACGATTATTTACAGCGACGGACAACGCCGGCAAATGCTCACGCACAACGGCATTGTCGGCCACAACATACGCAAGGTGCAGGAGGTTGTCAGTCAATGGTCTCGCGATGCGTTATTGATCATGCATTCCGACGGCTTAGCGACACAATGGAATCTGGCCGATTATCCGGGACTTGGTTGGCGTCATCCGGCGTTGATCGCGGCGATTCTGTATCGCGATTTTAATCGCAACAGCGATGACGTTACCGTTATCGTCATGCGTAACCAATGCGTTAAAAACCAGCAAATTGATTGAATCGTAAAATCGAAAAATTGGAGCTCGCGAGATAGAACGTATGAACACCGGTTTATCGGCATCGCGATTATTGAAAATCAGTTTGCAAAGCGAACACGATGTGGTCGCTGCGCGGCAACGGGCGCGGCAAATATCGACATTGCTGGGTTTCGGTAACCAGGATCAGGTGCGGATTGGCACTGCGGTATCCGAGATCGCGCGCAATGCATTTCGTTATGCGCGCAATGGCAGTGTGGAATTTTTTATCGGCGCCGAACCGTTACACCTGCGTATTCGTATTGCCGACAGCGGCGGCGGCATCGCCAATTTGCAAGATGTTCTCGATGGCCATTACCGATCCGCCACCGGCTTGGGCATGGGGCTGATCGGCACGATGCGATTGATGGATAGCTGCGATATCGAAACCGGCGAACGCGGCACCGTCGTCACGCTGACTAAAATACTGCCGCCGGAAATGCGTACCTTATCGGCCAGTTCGACGCAGATTATTGCGCAGCTCGGCGCCAATCCGCCGGCCGACGCTTACAACGAAATTCAATTGCAGAATCAGGAGCTGTTGCAAACGCTGGCGGATCTGCGCGCACGCCAGGACGAGTTATTGAATTTGACGCGCGAACTGGAAGATACCAATCGCGGTGTGGTCGCACTGTATTCGGAGATCGATGAACAGGCCGCGCACTTGCGTCGCGCCGATGAAATGAAATCGCGCTTTCTTTCCAATATGAGTCATGAATTTCGCACGCCGCTCGGTTCGATTCGCGCGCTATCGCAATTGCTGCTCGATCGTATCGATGGCAATCTCAGCGAAGAGCAGGAAAAGCAGGTGCAGCTGATTCGCAAATCGGCCGACGAATTATCCGAGCTGGTGAACGATTTGCTCGATATGGCTAAGATCGAGGCCGGCAAGGTGCAGGTTACTCCGTCCGTTTTCGTGGTGGCGGATTTATTCAGCGGACTGCGCGGCATGCTGCGCCCGCTATTGCAGGTGGAAAATCTCGAACTCAGTTTTGAGGTTGAACCGGGGCTCGAATCGCTGTACGCCGACGAAAGTAAGATCTCGCATATTTTGCGCAATTTTATTTCGAATGCGCTCAAGTACACCGAGCGCGGAAAAATTATAGTTCGCGCGGCAGGCGAAAATGACGGTGCTTCCGTTCGTTTTTCTGTTGAAGACAGTGGCATCGGTATTGCTTCGGAGGACTTGCAACTGATTTTCGAAGAATTCAGCCAGATCGAAAATCCCTTGCAAAAATGTGCCAAAGGGACCGGACTCGGATTGCCGCTCTGCCGCAAATTGGCCAGTTTATTAAGTGGATATGTGGAAGTGCAAAGTGCCCCGGGTATTGGTTCGACGTTTTCGGTCGTTATTCCGTTCACGCCGGCATCGGTAAATTCTGACGCTTTTCTCGAAAAGTCGGAAAATTTTGCGCCGGAAGAAAATGCGGCAAAGGATTTTCCGATTTTATTTGTCGAGGATCACCAGCCCACGCAATTGCTGTATAAAAAATATTTGCAAAATACGGCGTATCGTCCGTTATGCGTGGAAGATCTGCAGGAGGCGCATGCGCTTTGGCAGCATAAACGTCCCGGTGCAATCGTTCTCGACATCATGCGCAGCGGCAAGGATGGCTGGCAATGGCTCAAAAAAATCAAAAGCGATACGGAGAGCCGCGACATACCGGTCATTGTCGTCGGCGAGTTGGCGGAGAAACAAAAAGGATTTTTATTGGGGGCGGATCGCTATTGCGTCACACCATTGCGGCGCGACGATTTGCTCGGCGCTCTGCGTCAATTAGTGTCGGCGTCGCAACCGACGCACACTGCAAATTCGGCACAAGCCGCGACATCGACGCAACAGGCAACTGCGCCGGCGCGGCCATCTACTACGGAGTTGATACAGCATACGGAGTCAGCACAGCAAATGGAGAGACAACAGATCACGCCGCCGTTCTTTGTTTCGAGCGCAGCGCCGCAGGAATCAGCGGAACGGCCTTAGCCGTTTTGCTTGTGCTATGACCGGCACCCTGTCCCTCATCCTGAATGTCGACGATAGCGACGGTGCACGCTACGCAAAAACGCGCACACTGAAATTGGCCGGATTCGATGTGATTGAAGCATCGACCGGTTGGGACGCGCTGGCGCAGGTAAAAGAAAAAACACCCGATTTGGTTTTGCTCGATATGAAGCTGCCCGATCTCAACGGTTTCGAAGTATGCCGGCGTATCAAGAGCGATCCGGTCACCGCATCGGTGCTCGTGTTGCAAACGTCGGCGTCGCTGATCGACAGTTTCGATAAAGTGCGCGGTCTCGAAGGCGGTGCCGATAATTATCTGGTGGCACCGGTCGAACCGCAGGAATTGGTTGCGAATGTGCGCGCGTTGTTGCGCTTGCGAGATGTGCAGCGCGAACTGCTCGAAAACGAAGAGCGCTTTCGGCAGTTAGCCGAAAATATCGGCGATGTATTTTGGATATTCGATCCAAAAGTTAAACAATTATTGTACGTCAGCCCCGCGTACGCAGTGCTGTGGGGGCGCAGTCCAGAGCGCTTGTATGCGCATCATCTGGCGTGGCTCGAAAGCGTACACCCGGCCGACAAACAACGGGTGAGCGCGGCCTTCGATGCATTGTTTGATTTTCAAAGTTACGAACAGGAATACCGTTTGCTGATGCCGGACGGCGAAGAACGCTGGATTCGCGATCGCGGTTTTTGCGTGCAGAATGAAACGGGCGTCAATTATCGCGTTGCACGCATTTCACAGGATATCACCGCGCAAAAAAAGGCGGAAAACGCGTTGCGAATGGCCGCCGTGCGCAAGGATGAGTTTCTCGCCACGCTGGCGCACGAGTTGCGCAATCCGTTGGCGCCGATGCGCACCGCCATCGAATTGATGCGGATGACCGATCACAATGGGGCTACCGGGCTCAATGAAATCGAAACAGCGACTATTCAATTCGATTCGCGCGAAATCATTTCGCGTCAAATCGATCATCTGGTGCGGCTGGTCGACGATCTGCTCGATGTATCGCGCATTACACAGGGCAAATTATCGCTGCAAAAAAGCCGTATTACGCTGCGCAAAATTATCGATGCGGCCATGGAAACCAATAATGCGTTTTTACAAAGCCGCGAGCATGCGCTGCTGCTCGATATTCCCGAGGATGACGTCTGGATCGATGGTGACAGCGTGCGCTTGGCGCAGGTGGTCGGCAATCTGTTGCACAACGCGGGCAAATACACGCCCAACGGTGGCACGATCCAGCTAAGCGCGACCGTTGACGGCGGGCGTTTGCAGATAATAATCGAAGATAACGGTATCGGTATCGCGCCGGGACAGATAGGCCATATCTTCGAATTATTCGCGCAGGCCGGCCGATTGGAAACGCGTGCGCCCGAGGGGCTCGGCGTCGGGTTGTCGCTGGTGAAGAAACTCGTGGAGCTGCATAACGGCAGCGTCAGCGTCTCCAGTCCCGGACTCGGGTTCGGCAGCCGCTTTGTCGTCGATCTGCCGCTGGCGCATCGCGGCGATAAACCCGCGCGACAAACGGCGAAAGCACGCGTGAAAGGCAATCGCAATTCGCTGCGTATTTTGCTGGTCGACGATAGCGTCGATGCCACCACGACGCTGGGATTGCTGTTGACGCAGATGGGTCATCAAATCGCCATTGCTAATGAGGGTCGCACTGCGCTCGAGCTCGCGCCGCAGTTTCAGCCGCAGTTGGTGTTTTTGGATATCGGCTTGCCCGGCATGAACGGCTATGAAGTAGCGCGCGCGATGCGCCGCTTGCCGGCGCTGGAAAATACTCAACTGATCGCGCTGACCGGCTACGGTCAGGCGCGCGATCGCGAATTATCGGAAGCGGCGGGATTTACCACGCATTTGATCAAGCCGCTCGATATCGGCGCGCTCACGCATTTGTTATCCAGCTACCGCGAACAGGCACGCGTGCATTGAGGGGATAGTTGTAAGTTATGGGTTGTTAATTAAAGCCTGGCTCGGTTGCGCTAACTTGCGGCGACACTTATATCCGCATAATGTTCTGTTCGCTGTTGCTTTAGAAGAATTTTAATTCAGCAACGGCTTATCCTAACTTTCATCGGCATTAAATTTGTGACTTTTGTCTCCAATTGAAAAACTGTGCTTCCGCTAACGCAGAAGCTACCGGGTTCTCGATTGCGAAGCATTAAATCGCTCAGACATAATCGGCCGCAAAATTCGACAAATATCGTCCCAATCGCGAGGCAAGGCTGCTCTCGCATTCGCACAAATGCCGAGGAGTGCTTTCGTGGAAGCATTGCAAGAGTCAATAGATACCCCTATCGATACCGAGTCTATCGATAATTTATCCGGCCATTCCAAACTTAATTCGATCTTGATTACGCTGCAGGCGTTTGAGGCGGGCGATCGTTCCGCGCGTTTGCCGGCGCACTGGACCGGTATCGAAGGAAAAATCGCGACCGTATTTAACGACATCGCGTTGCGCAGCGTCGTCGTCGTAGACGAATTAGCGCTGCTCGAACGCGGCGGTAAACACAAGAGCAAATTGGCGCGGCTCACCGGCCAAAACCAACTCAGCGGTTTTTGGCGAGACGGGGTGGAGGCAGTCGATCTGCTCAGCGAGCAATCCGTCACTCTGCATGAAACCATTCGCACGATTCATGTCGCGCTCGCCGGTTTGAAGAAAGGCGATAGTGCCGTGCGGTTGCCCAATGGCTGGAACGGTTTATTCGGCAAGGTAGCCGATGTTTTCAATCAAGTTGTCGAACAAAATATTTATATGACCGATGAATTGGCGCGGCTCAGTCGCGTGGTCGGTAAAGAAGGTAAATTAAAAGAACGCGCGGCGCTTTCCGATGCGAGCGGCTTCTGGCGCGCTGCGGTCGATGCGATCAATTCATTGATCGGCGATCTCGTGCATCCGACCAGTGAAGTAGCACGCGTGATCGGTGCGGTCGCGCAGGGCGATTTGTCGAAAAGCATGGCGCTCGAAGCCGACGATCGCGCGCTCGAAGGCGAATTTCTGCGCACCGCGAAAATCATCAATAAAATGGTGGAGCAGCTCGGCACCTTCGCGGCAGAAGTGACGCGTGTCGCGCGCGAAGTAGGCACCGAAGGTAAGCTCGGCGGTCAAGCCGATGTGCAGGGCGTTGCCGGCACATGGAAAGATTTAACCGATTCGGTGAACTCGATGGGTTCGAACCTCACCGCGCAAGTGCGAAATATTGCGGAAGTAACAACAGCCGTTGCCGCTGGTGACTTATCGAAAAAAATCACCGTCGATGTGAAGGGCGAAATTCTCGATTTGAAAAACACCATCAACACGATGGTGGATCAATTGCGTTCGTTTGCGTCGGAAGTAACGCGCGTCGCGCGCGAAGTCGGTACCGAAGGCAAGCTCGGCGGTCAAGCCGATGTGCAGGGCGTTGCCGGTACCTGGAAAGATTTGACCGACTCGGTGAACTCGATGGGTTCGAACCTTACCGGACAGGTGCGCAATATTGCCGAAGTAACGAAGGCGGTGGCGGCCGGTGACTTGTCGAAAAAAATCACCGTCGATGTAAAAGGTGAAATTCTCGAATTGAAAAACACCATCAACACGATGGTGGATCAGTTGTCGTCATTCGCCTCGGAAGTAACGCGGGTGGCGCGCGAAGTGGGCACCGAAGGCAAACTCGGCGGTCAGGCCGATGTGCAGGGCGTGGCGGGTACGTGGAAAGATCTCACCGACAACGTGAACTTCATGGCCGGCAATTTAACATCGCAGGTGCGCAACATCGCCGACGTAACCACGGCCGTTGCCGCAGGGGATTTGTCGAAAAAAATCACCGTCGATGTAAAAGGCGAAATTCTGGAATTGAAAAACACCATCAACACGATGGTGGATCAATTGCGTTCGTTCGCGTCGGAAGTAACGCGCGTCGCGCGCGAAGTCGGCACCGAAGGCAAGCTCGGCGGTCAAGCCGATGTGCAGGGCGTTGCCGGCACGTGGAAGGATTTGACCGACTCGGTAAACTCGATGGGTTCGAACCTCACCGCGCAGGTGCGCAATATTGCGGAAGTAACAACAGCCGTTGCCGCCGGTGACTTATCGAAAAAAATCACCGTCGATGTGAAAGGTGAAATTCTCGAATTGAAAAATACCATCAACACGATGGTGGATCAGTTGTCGTCATTCGCCTCGGAAGTAACGCGCGTCGCGCGCGAGGTCGGCACCGAAGGCAAGCTCGGCGGCCAGGCCGATGTGCAGGGCGTTGCCGGTACCTGGAAAGATTTGACCGACTCGGTGAACTCGATGGGTTCGAACCTCACCGCGCAGGTGCGCAATATTGCCGACGTAACAACGGCCGTTGCCGCCGGTGACTTATCGAAAAAAATCACCGTCGATGTAAAAGGTGAAATTCTCGAATTGAAAAACACCATCAACACGATGGTGGATCAATTGCGTTCATTCGCCTCGGAGGTAACGCGGGTGGCGCGCGAAGTGGGCACCGAAGGCAAGCTCGGCGGCCAAGCCGATGTGCAGGGCGTTGCTGGTACGTGGAAAGATCTCACCGATAACGTGAACTTCATGGCCGGCAACCTGACATCACAGGTGCGCAACATCGCCGATGTAACGAAAGCGGTGGCGGCCGGTGACTTGTCGAAAAAAATCACCGTCGATGTGAAAGGCGAAATTCTCGAATTGAAAAACACTATCAATACGATGGTGGATCAATTGCGTTCGTTCGCGTCGGAAGTAACGCGCGTCGCGCGCGAAGTGGGCACCGAAGGCAAGCTCGGCGGTCAGGCCGATGTGCAGGGTGTTGCCGGTACCTGGAAAGATTTGACCGATTCGGTGAACTCGATGGGTTCGAACCTCACCGCGCAGGTGCGCAACATCGCCGATGTATCGAAAGCGGTGGCGGCCGGTGACTTGTCGAAAAAAATCACCGTTGATGTAAAAGGTGAAATTCTCGAATTGAAAAACACCATCAATACGATGGTGGATCAATTGCGTTCGTTCGCGTCGGAAGTAACGCGGGTGGCGCGCGAAGTGGGCACCGAAGGCAAGCTCGGCGGTCAGGCCGATGTGCAGGGTGTTGCCGGTACCTGGAAAGATCTCACCGACAACGTGAACTTCATGGCCGGCAATTTAACGTCGCAGGTGCGCGGTATTGCAAAAGTGGTAACGGCGGTTGCCAACGGCGACCTCGAACAGAAATTAACGGTGGAAGCGAAAGGCGAAATCGCCGCGCTCGCCGACACCATCAACAGCATGACCGATACGCTCGCGACCTTCGCCGATCAGGTGACAACAGTGGCGCGCGAAGTGGGCGTCGAAGGCAAGCTCGGCGGTCAGGCGAAAGTGCCGGGCGCAGCGGGCACGTGGAAAGGTTTGACGGAAAACGTAAACCAACTCGCGGCTAACTTAACCACTCAGGTGCGCGCGATTGCCGAAGTGGCGACCGCGGTAACGCAGGGCGACTTGACGCGTTCAATCACGGTGGAAGCGCTCGGCGAAGTGGCGGCGTTGAAAGATACGATCAATGAAATGATTCGTAACTTGAAAGATACGACGCAGGTCAACACCGAACAGGACTGGCTCAAAACCAACCTTGCGAAATTCTCGCGCATGCTGCAGGGCCAAAAAGATTTGGTCACGGTCGGCCATTTGATTTTGTCGGAGCTGGCGCCGGTGGTCGGCGCGCAACAAGCCGAGTTTTACGTGCTCGATCCGGCGCGCGATGTGCCGCGGTTGAAATTGCTCGCGAGTTACGCATCGACCGGTCACGGCGCCTACGGCAAGGAAATCGATCTCGGCCAGGGTATCGTTGGTCAATGCGCGTTCGACAAGAAAAAAATTCTGCTGACCGAAGTGCGCGGTGAATCGTTCCGCATTACCTCGGGCCTCAGTGAGATGAGTCCGCAAAACGTACTCGTGCTGCCGATTATTTTCGAAGGCTACGTGAAAGGCGTGGTGGAACTGGCGTCGATGGAGCGCTTCAATCCGATTCACCAGGCCTTCCTCGACCAATTGACAGAAAGTATCGGCATCGTTATCAACACGATTGAAGCGAACATGCGCACGGAGGATTTGCTGACGCAATCGCAATCGCTCGCGCAGGAGTTGCAAAGCCGGCAGCAGGAATTGCAGCAAACCAACGAGGAGTTACAGGAAAAAGCGCGCCTGCTGGCGCACCAGAATCAGGAAGTGGAGCGCAAAAACCAGGAAGTGGAGCAGGCGCGGCAGGCGCTCGAAGAAAAAGCCAAGCAGCTTGCGCTCACGTCGAAATACAAATCCGAATTCCTCGCGAATATGTCGCACGAATTGCGCACGCCGCTGAACAGCCTGCTGATCCTGTCGGATCAATTGTGCAAAAACTCGGATGGCAATTTGACGTCGCGGCAAATCGAATTTTCGAAAACGATTCATTCATCGGGCAACGATCTGCTGGCGTTGATTAACGATATTCTCGATCTGTCGAAAATCGAATCGGGTACCGTGGTGGTCGATGTCAGTGAATTGCGCTTGACCGATTTGCAGCTGTATGTGGAACGCACCTTCCGCCATATGGCGGAATCCAAAGCGATCGACTTCATCATTCACATGGGGATGCAATTGCCGACCTCGATGATCACCGATCTGAAACGCTTGCAGCAAATTCTCAAAAACCTGCTGTCCAACGCCTTCAAGTTCACGCATCAGGGGCACGTGACGTTATCTATCGAGGAAGTAGTCGGTGGCTGGAGTTCGGACAACGAAGAATTGAATCGCGCCCATCAGGTGCTGGCGTTCTCGGTATCCGATACCGGTATCGGTATCTCGTCCGAGAAACAGCAAATTATTTTCGAAGCGTTCCAACAAGCCGACGGTTCGACCAGCCGCAAATACGGCGGCACGGGTCTCGGCCTTGCGATCAGCCGCGAATTGTCGAAATTGCTCGGCGGTGAAATTCGTCTGACCAGCGCGCCCGGCAAGGGCAGCACGTTCACGCTGTATTTGCCTTACGTGTATACGCCGCCGCGCGCGCTGCGCAAAGCGTTGCCCGAGCGCCACGGCGAAAATGATGCAGTCATCAATTATGAAGAGCAACTAAGACTGCCCACGCTGGCGAAGAGTGAAGTCGATGCAATCGAAGTGGCAGCGTTGGTCAACGAAGTGGGGGACGATCGCGATGTGATTCAGCAGGGCGATCTGGTGTTATTGATTGTCGAGAACGATCTCGGCTTTGCGCGTTTGCTGCTTGAAGTCGCGCGCGAAAAAGGTTTCAGGGGATTGATGACTTCGCTCGGCGCCGGCGCGCTGACGCTGGCGAAAGAATACAAACCCGCCGCGATCACGCTCGATATGTTCCTGCCCGATATGCAGGGCTGGCGTGTGCTCGATCGTTTGAAACACGATTTATTTTCGCGGCATATTCCGGTGTGCGTGATTTCCACCGACGATTCGCACGAAATGTCGTTGCAGTCGGGCGCGCACGGTTTCATCAGCAAGCCGATTCAATCGCGCGAAATTATCGAAACGGCGCTCGACGATTTGCGGCGCTATGTCAGTCGCCGCGAACGCAATATTTTGTTGGTCATGACCGATGGCTTGGTGCGCAAAGAGCTGACCAATTACATGAAGGACGACGATATCGATGCCGTTATCGCCATGGATGGCGCCGCCGCCCTGCGCTTACTGCAACAACGAAGTTTCGATTGTGTCGTGCTGGATAGCGCGCACTGCGAATTGAAACCGGACGAATTATTGCGCGCGATGCGCGGCGATACCAATGCAAACGAAGCGACGACCTGGGCGCCGGTGCCGATGATACTGTATCGTCAGGGCGAAACGATCGACGATGGCGATACCGAATACGCCGCCGCTAATTTTGGCGTGTACGTGGCGCACTCGCTGCCGCAGTTGCTCGACCGCGTTGTTTCAACCCTGCATCGCAATGCGGCGCGCATGCCGGAATCGCAGCGTTTACTGCTCGAAAAACTGCACGAACTCAACCGGCCGCTGGCCAATAAGAAAGTGCTGATCGTCGACGACGATATGCGCAATATTTTTGCGCTCGCCACTGTGCTCGAAGAGTACGGTATGATCAATGTGTGGGCAGAAAACGGCCGCGATGCGATCAACCTCGTCAAAAATGATCCGGAAATCGACATCGTGTTGATGGATATCATGATGCCGGAAATGGATGGCATGGACACCATGCAGGAAATTCGCAAACTACCGGCCGGCCGCGATTTGCCTATGATCGCGGTGACGGCGAAAGCGATGAAAGGCGATCGCGAAAAATGTATAGAAGCGGGTGCATGGGACTATCTTTCGAAACCCGTCAATACGATGGACCTACTCGCGGTGTTGCGCGCTTGGCTGCACCGTTGATGCAGTTTAACTTCCCTTTCCCGGCGGGAGAGGGGGAAATCAGTCGCCGTTTTCTGGATTTTTGATGGACGAACAAGTCAATATTCTTATCGTCGACGACCTGCCGGAAAAATTACTGGTTTTCCAAAGTATTTTGGAGGAACTGCAACAAAATCTGGTGATGGTGCGCTCCGGGCGCGAAGCGCTGCAGCAATTGTTGGAGCGCGATTTCGCGGTGATTCTGCTCGATGTCAATATGCCGGATATCGACGGCTTCGAAACCGCGCGCCTGATTCGCCAATATCGTCGCACTAGACAGACGCCGATCGTTTTTATCACCGCGTATCTCGATGAAATCCAAACGGTGCGCGGGTACGCACTCGGCGCGGTCGATTACATCGCAACGCCGGTCGTTCCGGAAATTCTGCGTTCGAAAGTCAAAGTATTCGTCGATCTGTATCGCATGCACAACCAACTGCGTCGGCAGGCCGAGGAGCGCGAGGCACTGGCGCGCGCGCAAGCGGCGCGCGCGGCCGCGGAGCAGGCGATGCGCCGCGCCGATCTGCTCGCGGAAGCGAGCCATATTTTGACGCGCTCGCTCGATATCGATACCACGATTCAGCGCCTGCTCGGCTTTGCCGTACCGCAGTTTTCGCAACTCGGCATCGTCGCGTTATTCGGCGAGCGCGGTGAAATCATGCGTTCAAATATCGCATGGCACGATCATGCGTACCGGCAAAAAGAATCGGCGACGTTGCCGGTACCGATGATCGCAGCGATAACGCAAGTCAATATCGATGAGGACATGCTGACGTTTACCGCATTGACCGATTGGCAGGTGCAAATAATCGGGGAAAAGGCAGAGGATCAAATCAATCTGGAAATCGACAGTGCAAAAATATTGCCGCTGTTTACGCGCGGACGCGCGATCGGCGCGATTGTATTGGGTTGCGCCGATCGCATGCCGCACGACTACAGCAATGACGATACGCTGTTGAAGGAAATCGCCAGCAGAGCGGCCATCGCAATCGAAAATGCCTTGCTGTATCGCGCCATTCGCGACGGCGATCGCCGCAAAAATGAATTTCTGGCGATGCTGGCGCACGAGCTGCGCAATCCATTGGCGCCGATCCGCAACGCGGTGCACGTGTTGCAGCTCGACGGAACAGCAAAAGAGGAGTGGACGTGGGCAACCGAAGTGATTGGGCGTCAGGTCGACCACATGGCGCGCATGATGGACGATTTGCTCGATGTGTCGCGCATCGCGCGCGGCACCGTCTCGATTCAGCACGAAAAAGTTTTATTGAGCAACGTCATCGAACGTTCGGTGGAAACCTGTCGACCGTTGATCGATGAACGTAGCGATCGCCTATGGCTCGATATGCCGCATCACGAAGTCGCACTGCACGGCGATCTGGTGCGCCTCGCGCAAATTTTTTCGAACCTGCTCAACAACGCCGTCAAATACAGCCCGCCGGGCAGCGATATCTGGATAAAAGCCGATTTCCAGGGCGATCATATCAGCGTGTCGGTGCGCGATAACGGCGAAGGAATTTCCGCCGAATTTATGCCGCATATTTTCGATTTATTCGCGCAGGGCGATAAATCGATCGATCGCACGCAGAGCGGGTTGGGTGTCGGCCTGACCTTGGTCAAACATTTAATCGATTTGCACCACGGCAGCATCGAAGCGAAAAGCGCGGGCGCCAGCAAGGGCACCGAATTTACCGTCGCGCTGCCGGCGCGCCGCCACGATCGCATCGCGGTGAGCGTCGCTCCGGATAAACCGCGCGCGCTCGTCGGCGGTCGCGTGCTGATTGTCGATGATTTGCAAGCGTCCGCCGAAAGCATGAAGTTATTGCTGAAAATGAAAGGCTACGAAGTGGAAGCGGTTTTCGATGGTCCGACGGCGTTGACGGCGGTCGCGGATTTCCAGCCCGATGTCATCCTGCTCGATATCGGTTTGCCCGGCATGGATGGCTTTGAAGTCGCGCGCCAATTGCGCCGCGGCACTGCGACGCCACAACCATTTCTGATCGCATTGACTGGTTATGGACAGGAAGCCGATCGCGTTGCGGCCACCGATGCCGGCTTCGATGCGCACATCGTAAAACCCGCCGATATCGATGTGCTGCTCAAATTGATTCACGATTATTGCGCGGCGCACGCGGAGCAGGCTGCGCGAGTGGCGCATGGGTAATCGATAACGTTTGACATGAGCGGCTGCGCTTGCTGCGATTTGTTATGAATTTGCAACACAACCATTTTCCTTGACGACACGTGATGTTGACGGCGGATATTTGGCGAGCATTGCCGGCGGTCTGATGGGGCGAGCAGAAAAATTTCCGCCACAATTTGGACACTGATTATTCAAAATGTCCGACGCACACTGTTTGCAGAAAGTGCATTCGAATGTACAGATCACTGCCTCTGCAGATTCTGGAGGAAGATTTTTATTACAGCACTCGCAATTTGGCCTTAGCTCAAGCACGGGACTCTCCTTACAATGCCTAACGTTTTAACTAAACCGCGTTTGCGCCAGCAAACGTCGGCTGCAGCGCGTTGTTAGCGCGCGCAGTTTGTAGACAGCATAGTCACGTCGCATCTGTAGCTATCTTGGCGCGCCGGACCAATTCTTTCGCGCTCGGCTAGGCTTGACCAACGGTGCCAAGCACAATATTTCCAGCCGGAACATAGGTGCTCATCACAACGCCGGATGCTGAGACCTTCGAAGCCATGAGTCGCAGTGCACATGGCCTTGCGCCTTTTTCAAACAGTCGCTTGCCACGGCCAAGAACGACGGGGTACGTCCATACGTGGTACTCATCAATGAGCGATGCAGCTTGTAGCGTCTGA
>DASXYH010000103.1:0-2404 GCA_036502545.1 Spongiibacteraceae bacterium | reverse complement strand
GCATCCTGAAACTCCGGTCCTTCGACAGCGAAACCGAAGCGCTGATAAAACGAAAGCGCGTGGGTTTGCGCGTGCAAATAGACTTCGCGCAACTGCCGTTGTGCAGCGCAATCGATTGCAGCCTGCAATAGCGCGGAGCCGATTCCTCGTGCGCGGGAGCGACTCAATACCGCTATGCGACCGATATGGCCATCGCGCAACATGCGCGCAGTGCCGATCGGCTCGTCGTCGCGCAGCGCCAGCCAGTGTTGCGCATCCTCGTCCTCGCCATCCCATTCCAATTCCTGCGGCACCTGCTGTTCTTCGATAAATACGCGGCGGCGAATTTCGCTGAGCGTAGCGCTGTTATCGATCCAGTTTGCCGCACGAATTTCAATCGTCATGCTCGAGTACCAGGCTGCCTTGGTTATACAGCGTCGCAAGTAATTCCATGATTTCGGGCGATTCCACCATATCGGCCATGAGCGCGATGCGCTGCTGCGCACAAATCCGCTCGGCAAACGCGGCAGTTGTTTGTGGGCACGCGAACATTTCGCCATCGACAAACAGCAGCACCTCGTGGTGAGAGCGTATAAACGCGAAGCGACTCGCCATATTGCGCAATAGTATTTCGCCCTGCGCCAAACGCGCGCGCAATTGCGCTGGTTTAATTTTCTTGGCCGGCTGCAAATCGTGATCGACGTATTTGCGCGTCGTGCTGAATTGGCCGAACCAGCGTTGAAAGATGTCGTAATCGAGCAGTTTTTCGGTGGCCATGCGCTGCAGCTCAGTCAGTGCGGCGGGTGCGATTTCACCGGGATTTTGTTGCGGGGAAATACGCGCATCGCTATAGCGATCATCGTCGGATAAATCCGCGAGGATGTGATCGCACCAGTGCGCGATCAATTCGTTTTGCGCCGGCGCGCGAAAGCCGATCGAGTACGTTATGCAATCGTCGCCCACGGCAATGCCGTTATGCGCGTAGCGCGGCGGCAGATACAGCATATCGCCGGGTTCGAGCAGGTATTCCGTTTTGGATTCGAATTCAGCGAGTAGACGCAGATCATCATGCGGCAATAGCGGTGTGGTGTGATCGCACAGCGCGCCGACCTGCCAGCGCCGCCGGCCGAGCCCCTGAATTAAAAATACATCGTACTGATCGAAATGCGGTCCGACGCCGCCCTGATCGGCGGCATAACTCACCATTACATCGTCGATGCGCCAGTTTGGAATAAAACGAAATTGATCGAGCAGCACAGCGACTTCCGGCACGTGGTGATCGACCGCCTGCACCAGCAGCGTCCAATTTTTTTTACTGAGTTTCGCAAAACGCGTTTCGGCGAAGGGTCCATGCTCCAATTTCCATTGTTCGCGTTGTTGCATAACCAGACGCGCTTCGACGTCTTCCTCACAGGCTAGGCCTGCAAGTTCATCTGGCGCGAGCGGGTTGCTCCACTCGTGCCAGGGATTTTTTATCAGCAACGGTTTTTGCTGCCAGTAATCGCGCAGGAAAATATTTTTATCGAAGTTATTTAATTGCATAGGCGTGACAAAAAAAGAATTTGTTGGGAGGCATTGCCAACGATTTGCCGCTGAGCGCGGTCGTTTACGACGACACGCCGCAAGTACATCCATGTAGGCTCGGAAGCGGCATCCATGCCGCTTACGGTCGCTGTAAACGACCGCGCTCAGCGGCTTGCTTCAGTAGTATTAAATCGCGCGCGCTTGCTCAATCGCATTGCCAATATACGTTGCCGGTGTCAGTGCCAGCAATGCGATTTTCGCTTCAGTGGGAATATCGAGTGATTCCACAAAGCGCTGAATCGTTATGCGATCGATCGTTTGGCCGCGCGTCAGTGCTTTTAATTTTTCGTACGGCTCCGGCACACCGTAGCGGCGCATCACCGTTTGAATCGGCTCGGCCAATATTTCCCAGGCGTTATCGAGATCTTCGGCTAGGCGCGCGCGATTGATTTCAAGTTTATTCAATCCTTTCAGCGCGGCTTCGTACGCGATCGCGCTGTAACCAAAACCCACGCCCATGTTGCGCAGTACGGTCGAATCGGTGAGATCGCGTTGCCAGCGCGAAATCGGCAGCTTGCGCGCGAGATGCTCGAAAATTGCATTCGCTAAACCGAGATTGCCTTCGGAATTTTCAAAATCGATCGGATTGACCTTGTGCGGCATTGTCGACGAGCCGACTTCGCCGGCAACGGTTTTCTGCTTGAAATAACCGAGTGCGATGTAGCCCCAGATATCGCGGTCGAGATCGATCAGAATCGTGTTGAAGCGCGCGAACGCATCGAACAGTTCGGCGATGTAGTCGTGCGGTTCGATTTGCGTCGTGTACGGATTCCAAATCAAGCCCAAGCTTTCGACGAAATCTTGCGCGTTCCGCGCCCAGTCGATTTGCGGATAAGCCGAA
>DASXYH010000102.1:0-3348 GCA_036502545.1 Spongiibacteraceae bacterium | reverse complement strand
CTGCCACTCAAATGCCAGTGTATGCGCATGCAAAAACAGTCGGCGTAAACCCAACTCGCGAAAGTGCGCGTTGGTTTCCTTCTCGCCATATTTTTCATCGCCAGCGAGCGGATGTCCCGCGTATTGTGCGTGCACCCGGATCTGATGAGTGCGACCGGTAAGCGGCGCAGCCTCGATCAGCGTCGCCCCCGCGAACGATTCGAGCACGGTAAAGTTCGTCTGGGCCGGCTTGCCTTCAGTCGAAACACGCACCACGCGTTCGCCCGAACGCAATGTATTTTTTTCCAGCGGCGCCTCTACGCGGGTACGATTGCGCGGCCAAATACCGGCTGCTAGCGCAAGATAACGCTTATCGATGCCGTCGCCGCGCAATGCCGTGTGCAGCGTCAACAATGCGCTGCGCTTTTTGGCCACCATAATGCAGCCCGAGGTGTCGCGATCGAGCCGATGCACCAGCTCCAAAAAGCGCGCCTGCGGCCGCATCACCCGCAGCGCTTCGATCAGCCCCAGGCTTACGCCGCTGCCGCCATGCACAGCCAGCCCGACCGGTTTATCGATAACAAGCAGCGCCTCGTCCTCGAACAAAATCGCAGCGGCCAGCCGATCCGAGAGCGCGGAGGAAACATTGGGAGCAGCGGCATCCATCGCAGCCATCCGCAGCGGTGGAATGCGCACCTGATCGCCGCTCTGCAAGCGGTACTCAGCCTTCACCCGCCCTTTATTGACGCGTACCTCGCCGCGCCGCAACAAATTGTAAATACGCGACTTGGGAACTCCTTTCAGCTCGCGCAAAAGAAAATTATCGACACGCTGACCGTCGCTGTTTGCGTCGATAGCCACCAGGCGCACGCCGCTATTGTTATCTGTTTCTGCCATAGGTAAATGTAACTAATTGAAAGAATTAAGAATCACTGGTATATTGCGGGGGTACCGTGAAATAGTCAGAGCCGCCCCGACAAGACCCAACTGGCAATGTCGAAGTGCGTGCAAACGATCGGTAGTACCAATATCGACAGCACCAACAAATGTAATACCAGCGGATAACGAAATAATTGTTATCCACAAATTTAACGGGCGCTTACTGTAGCAGCTTACCGTGTTCGATTGTGTTCATACATTCGATTGCAAAAGTAAGCGCCATTATTAACTGTGCAGCGGATGTCGTTGCACCGTTTTTGCAAGTAATGTTTGCGACACCCGCGAAGCAATTTTGGGCAGGCCCTGTTTATTTTAAACAACAGGATCGAGCGACTGGTTTTTCGAATAACCAGAATACTCGCTCGCGGAAGCCGCCCCTGAGTCGACTTCGCCGGCGCTTGAATCGACAAACGAATCGTTAAAGGCAGCGTGCGCTTTGTCGCCGTCGCCTGCGCTGTATCAAAAATACAACGCATTGGTATGGAATTTTGCTGCATCGCAACGCCGAGACTGGCGTTGGCGCAGTTGACATGCCGACACTTCGTTCGTCGATAGCACCGCGTATCCAAACATCATTGCGCATCGATGGTGTAGCGATAAATCCGCGCCCACGTGGATTATCGTCAACATGAAAAGAATGCTAATCAATGCCACTCAGCTCGAAGAGTTGCGCGTCGCGTTAGTCGAAGGACAGCGCCTCTACGATCTGGATATCGAAAACACCAATCGTCAACAGAAAAAATCCAACGTCTACAAAGGGATTATCACCCGCGTAGAGCCAAGCCTCGAAGCCGCGTTTGTCGATTTCGGCGCCGAGCGTCACGGCTTTCTGCCACTGAAAGAAATTTCGCGCGAATACTTTTATCGCCAGCCCGGCGATATCGGCGCGCGCATGAAAATTAAAGACGTGGTCAAGGAAGGCACCGAAGTTATCGTACAGGTCGACAAGGAAGAGCGCGGCAATAAAGGCGCGGCGCTAACCACATTCATCAGCCTGGCCGGTCGTTATCTGGTATTGATGCCGAACAATCCTCGCGCCGGCGGAATTTCGCGCCGTATCGAAGGCGACGAGCGCAATGAATTGCGCGAAGCGTTATCGTCGGTTGAAGTACCCGACGGCATGGGCGTTATCGTGCGCACCGCCGGGGTCGGCCGCAACCCGGAAGAGCTGCAGTGGGATCTCACCTATCTGCTGCAATTATGGGACGCGATCGTCAAGGCGGCCGCAGAAAAAGCCGCGCCGTTTTTGATTCTGCAGGAAAGCAACGTCATCATTCGCGCCATTCGCGATTATCTGCGTGCCGATATCGATCAGGTGCTGATCGATACGCCGGAGGCGTACGATCATGCGCTCACCTTCGTCAAGCAAATCATGCCGCACTATCAAAACAAGGTGCGGCTGTACCAGGATTCGGTTCCGCTGTTCAATCGCTACCAAATCGAAGCGCAGATCGAAACCGCGTTCGAGCGGGTGGTGCAATTGCCATCGGGTGGCTCGATCGTCATCGATCCCACCGAAGCGCTGGTGTCGATCGATATCAACTCTGCACGCGCCACCAAGGGCGGCGATATCGAAGAAACCGCGCTGCAAACCAACCTTGAAGCTGCCGATGAAATCGCACGCCAATTGCGCCTGCGCGATATCGGCGGTTTGATCGTTATCGATTTCATCGACATGACTGCGGCGAAATCGCAACGCGAAGTTGAAAATCGCGTGCGCGACGCGCTGCAACCCGATCGCGCGCGCGTGCAGGTCGGACGCATTTCGCGCTTCGGTCTGCTCGAAATGTCGCGCCAGCGTCTGCGCCCATCGCTCGACGAAACCTCGGCGAGCGTCTGTCCGCGCTGCAGCGGCCAGGGCACTATTCGCGATACCAAATCGCTGTCGCTATCGATTCTGCGTCTGGTCGAGGAAGAAGCCAATAAAGAACGCAGCGCCGAAATTCGCGCCATCGTTCCCGTCGATGTTGCCAGCTATCTGCTCAACGAAAAACGCTCTGCCATCAGTGCGGCGGAAGAGCGCACCAAGACACGCGTTTTAATCATTCCCTCGTCGCATCTCGAAACGCCGCATTTTGAAGTTAAACGTTTGCGCGACGATGAAGTCGAAGAAGACACGCGTTTGAGTTTCGAAATTCAACCCGACAGCGCGGTCGAAACCGAATCGATAGAAGCGGAAGCCGCACCAGTGCCGGCGCAGAAAGCCGCCGTGCAATTCATTGCCCCAAGCGCACCCGCACCGACACCGACATCGCTGGAGCCGCCAAAAGAAGAGAAAAAACAAGTCGGCTTGTTCACCAAATTTATCAACATATTGTTCGGTGAAGGCGAAGAGCCGAAAGAAGCGGTCGACAGCAAAACGAAAACCGCTACCGCGCCGCAACGGCCATACGATCCGCGGCGCGGACAGCGCACCCGTGGCGGTCGCGG
>DASXYH010000101.1:0-3580 GCA_036502545.1 Spongiibacteraceae bacterium | reverse complement strand
GCCGCTAAATATTGGCTGAGCTTCGTGCGTTGCGATGGCATCGGCACATTCAGCGCGGCGCCAGCCAGCGTATGCAGCGTTGGCGTGCGAATAACGTAAATATTGCGAATTTCAATCGTGCAATCGATATCGATGCCGTTGGGCAGGCGAATTACGCAATTTTCCAGCATGCGATTTTTTTCGAGGAGCTTGCTGTTGTTGCCGCGAAAGCTGAGTTTGATGCCATCGCTCGAAAGATTGACGATCTGCGCGCTTAAATTGGCCTCGGCAATTTCGCCCAAGTTCAACGCCAGCCCGGCCTCGCGCTCGACATAGACGCGATAGGCGCGGCGGCGCACGGTTGAGCCGATCTCCTCCGGCAACTCCATGCGATAAACCGGGGTGCCTTCGTCGGTTTCGCGCGCCAGCAGTTTGGAAAAGAAAGCCACTCGAATGCCGGGCGCCTGCGCGGTGATTTCCGCTTCATCGCCTTCCAATAATTGCTGTCGGCCATCGGCGGGATACAGTTCGTCGATCAATACATAACTATCCTCCGGATGTAATTCCAGGATCATGCTTTGGAACGATTGTTCGATGCGCGGGAATTTGACTTCGATAAAACTGTGTCGACGCTGCAGTAATTCCAGTTGCGAATAGCTGTCCGAATCTTTTTTTGTTTTCGCGGGGGCACCGCGCAGGCGATCGAACAACGATTTGAGTAGGGCCATAGTGATTGGGAGATAATGAATCAGAGCGCGACGGCAAACGGCAATATGTGCCTACATGGTATGTTACCGATGCCGCTTCGGCAAATCGATGCGAGAGGATTTTTCCATGCAGCTATTTCCATGCAGTTAGGTGTGCAGAAAAAAGTTTTTATGATCGCCGGTGGCAGTCGCGGTTTGGGCTACGGCATCGCCACCGGATTAGCGCAAGAGGGCGCGAGTGTTGCGCTGGCGGCGCGAGATGAAACGGCGGCTGCAGAGGCGGCGCAGCGATTGCGCGCGCAAACCGGCAGCGATGTATCGGCACACGCTTGCGATGTCACCGATGCCGCTGCGATTGCGGCGTGGTCGCAACAGGTCGAGGTACATTTCGGCGGGCTCGATGGTCTGGTCGTCAATGCCGGCGGCCCGCGGCCCGGTGCATTCGATATACTCGATGACGAAGCATGGCAGCAGGCATTTCAATTGACGCTGATGAGTGCGGTGCGATTGATACGCTGCGCACTGCCGGCATTGCGTCGGCGCGGCGGCGGTTCGATTTTGGTGTTGACATCATCGTCGGTGCAGGAACCGGATAATTTTTTGCTGACGTCGGCGGTGATGCGCGCCGGGGTTACCAATCTGGTGAAGGGAATATCGTTCGATCTCGCGCGCGAAAATATTCGCATCAATTGTCTGGTGCCGGGTATCGTGCACACCGATCGCATTCAGGCACTCGCGCAAACGCGCGCCACCAGCTCGCAGCGCAGTGTCGACGAACAATTGAAAGCGATGCAGCAGCCTATCCCACTTGGCCGTTTCGGCACGCCCGAGGAATTCGGTAAGGCGGGTGCGTTTTTATTATCCGATGCGGCGAGTTATATCACCGGCACTACGCTTGTTGTCGATGGCGGATCGATGCGCTCAATCTAAAAACTACTGATTAGTACTTTTCGTTTATTGCACCGTTCTCGCAGCGGGTTGGCGCCGGAGGGGATTCTCTTTTTCAGGACAAGAAGGTGATCTTATCGAAGCTATGGTGCTATTCGTCATCGGAGACGTCGACGAATTCTGCTAGGTCGATTACACCGAAGCAACTTGAATGCTCGCCACGGAGGTCCTGAAAAAGAGAATCCCCTCCGGCGCCTCATGTTCTGCTACAGCGTGCCTTCTACAAAAACAGTAAAAATGCACTTAATCAGAACTTGCTTAATGGCGCGCTGTCACGCTTCAAGTTTTGCGTCGAGCGTAATTTCCGCTTTCAGCAAGCGCGAAATCGGACAGCCTGCTTTCGCATCCGAGGCGGCTTTATCGAATGCCGCTTTATCGGCGCCCGGAATTTTCGCGGTGAGATCGAGATGCACGGCGGTCACGGTAAAACCCGCATCGAGTTTTTCCATCGTCACAGTCGCGGTGGTTTGAATGCTGGTCGCGGTCATGCCGGCGTTGCCGAGTTGTCCCGATAATGCCATCGAAAAACAGCCGGCATGCGCGGCTGCGATCAGCTCTTCGGGATTGGTGCCGACGCCATTTTCAAAACGGGTACTGAAGGAGTATTGCGTATTTTTCAATACGCCGCTATCGGTTGAAATCGTGCCTTTGCCATCTTTTAAGCCGCCTTGCCATTCTGCGGAAGCTTTGCGTTTCATAATGCGTTCTCCTGAAGAAATGAATCGACAAATGGCGCAGAGAGATTATTGATCTCAGCTGCGAAGAATTATTGCGTTCGCGATAACGACAAAATATCAGCGTAAATATTTTTACAAGCGTAAAACAAAACGGGGAAAACCACTGTGCGGTTCCCCCCGTTGCATTGCGATTAAAATGCCGCTTATGGCAGCAAATGTTTCACAGCGTCGCGCTCTTCGGCCAATTCTTTTTCGGTCGCTTTCATTTTCTGCTGACTGAATTCGTCGATATTAAGGCCTTGCACGATTTCCCATTTGCCGTTTTTCGTGCGCACCGGAAATGAATAGATCAAACCTTTCTCGATACCGTAACTACCGTCGCTGTAAACGCCCATGCTGACCCAGTCGTCGCCATTGGTGCCGAGTGCCCAGGTATGCATGTGGTCGATTGCCGCATTCGCAGCCGATGCGGCCGACGATGCGCCGCGCGCGGCGATGATGGCTGCGCCGCGTTGTTGCACCGCGGGAATATAAGAGTCTTTGTACCAGGCCTGATCGACCAACTCGGTTGCAGCTTTGCCTTTGACTTTTGCATGAAACAAATCCGGGTATTGCGTCGACGAATGGTTGCCCCAGATTGTCATATTGGTTACGTCGTTGACGGTGGTGCCGGTTTTCTGCGCGAGCTGCGACATCGCGCGGTTGTGATCGAGACGCGTCATCGCAGTGAAATTATTCGGATCGATACCGATCGCATTGCGCTGCGCGATCAGTGCATTGGTATTGGCCGGATTGCCGACCACCAATACTTTGATATTTTTGTTCGCGACCTCAGCGATCGCTTTGCCCTGCACCGAGAAAATCGCCGCGTTCGCTTCGAGCAGATCCTTGCGCTCCATGCCGGGACCGCGTGGGCGCGCGCCGACCAGCAACGCGTAATCGGCATCCTTGAACGCTACTTTCGGATCGTCGGTGCAAACCACAGCGGCGAGCAGTGGAAACGCGCAATCGTCGAGTTCCATTTTTACGCCGTTCAATGAATTCAATGCCGGCGTAATATCGAGCAGTTGCAGGATGACTGGCTGATCGTCGCCGAGCATGTTACCGGCGGCGATACGAAACAGCAGGGCGTAGCCGATCTGACCGGCAGCGCCGGTGACTGTGACGCGAACAGGATGTTTCATGGCGATTCCTATTTATCGATGGATTCGGGTTGAGAGCAGGTCGCTCGCATCATGGATCGCACGATACATTGCCACCTGGGCCGCC
>DASXYH010000100.1:0-2271 GCA_036502545.1 Spongiibacteraceae bacterium | reverse complement strand
TTCGCGCCGAGCGCGCCGAACGATCGCTAGCATTGGATTTACAGCGTACGATTGCCGCGTTTTTCGACAAAGGTCAAAGCGTCGCGCACGGCATCGATGACCTTATCTTCCATTTCCATGCTTTCTTTCGGCGACAAATAGAAAGCCATATCGACATCGTAGCGAATATAGCGCGGCGGCAGATGATTCAGCGCGACGCAGGCGACATCGGCGACGAAATCGGTGCCGACGGTTTTGTCGCCGATTTGTTTGTGAATTTCGCCGATGACCATGTGCTCGTAGTAGTTATGCACGCTATCGAGGTTGGCGGTTACATCGCTGAGCGAATATGACGTAAGCATGGCTGCGGACCTTAAATACGGGAGCGGGCGAGCCGCTGAGTTATCATCCTAACAGTGTAGAGACTGGCTTGAAATCTGTCAGTGTCCGCGGATCAGATCGCGCAGCAAAAAACGTGCGGGCGACAGCGCCTGTTGCAAATCGCGCGGCAGCGGCCGCGGCTCGCCGGCGATGAGCGCGGCTAAAAGCTCGGCGCAGAGCGGCGCCGAAGTCAGGCCGCGCGAACCGTGGCCGGCGTTGATATAAAGTCCCGGCAAATACGCGCCCGTTTCGGCAATGTGCGCGTGCGCGTTTTTCGCGAGCTTCGCATAGCGCTGCCGCATCGTCGGCGCTTCAGCCGCCACGCCGATAATCGGCAAATAATCCGGCGTCGCGCAGCGATAACCGACACGGCCCTGCAGATTTTCAGTGACGATTGCGTCGGCGTTATTCAGCAATTCCGGCAGCGCATTATGCAGTGCCTGCAAATTATGCCGATGATCTTCCGCGCGCAGCGCGGTATCGGTTAAATCATTCTCGTGCAAATCGAAAGTCGCGCCGATATGGACTCCGTTTGCGGCGGGGGACAAATAACCGGTATGGCAAATAACCGCGCGAGGTTGTTCGCGCAAATAGCGCGCTGGCAGTTCGGTGATCTGGCCGCGAATCGGTTTCAGCGGCAGCTGCGCGGTTTGCGAAAAACATTGCGCGCTGTTGGCGTTCGCGATGACGACAACATCCGCCTCGAAAACAACGCCGTAGCATTCGATGCGCCAGATATTATCGACGGGCTCGATTGTCTTTGCGGTGCAATTCGTGTGCAGTTCGATCAGCGGATGCTGTGCCAGGTGTTCGCAAATAATCGCAGGTGCGATCCAGCCCGCGCGCGGAAACCACAGCGATGGTTGCGCAATAGTGCAATTCGCGAGTTCGCTGGCGCGCGGCGCATCGACAAATTGCACCCAGTCATCGTGGTTAGCAAACGCCGTTTGCAGTTGTTGCCACTGCGCTTCGTTATCGGCGTATTGCAGCACGCCGCATAATTCACCGGCGGCGGAATTTTCCGCAACGAAGGGTCGATAAAATTCGAGCGCGAATAAATAGCTGGCGAGTGCAAATCGATTCAGCACACCGGCCTGTGGCGACAGTTTGGTATAGAGCACGCCCTGCGGGTTGCCCGATGCGCCGTGTGCCAGCGTATTTTCTTTTTCGAGTAATTTCACTTCGCAGCCGCGCTGTGCCAATGCGTGCGCTGTGGTTGTTCCGGCGATGCCGCCGCCAATCACGATCGCACGCGATCGCTTAGAAAAATTTAGCGAGGGTGCGTAAGCCCAATAGTCGATCGCACGCGCATTATTAACCTGTCGATTGATAACCTCGGTAGCAAGCCGATCTGCGCTGTCGTTTGCAGCGACCGTAGGCGGCATGGATGCCGCCTCCGAGCCTATAGGGATATATTTACGGCGTGTCGTCGCAAACGACAGCGCGGAGCGGCGATCGAGAGGCACTAGACTATTTACAGACAGGTGATTTGGAACAATTTTTCTGTGGGGGTCACTATCACCAAATTCCCCCCGCAACATTTGCCGCTTGCTGCCAAACCCCGGAAATTTTTCGATCGCAAAACCCGCCTCTTGCAGCCCCCGTTTTACAATCCCTGCAACGGTAAAGGTCGCAAAGGTCGTGCCGCGTTTGCTGAGACGGCCGATTTGCTCGAATAGTGACGCCTGCCACATCTCCGGATTTTTCGCCGGCGCGAAACCATCGAGAAACCATGCATCGATATGAAAACCGTTCGTCAGCTCCGGCGCGGCGCTGTCGTGCAATGCGTTTAGCTGCTCGGTCGCATCGCCGAATAATAATTGCAGGCGTACATTGTTATCGACATCGCGCAGATGAAAACCTGGAACGCGCGGCGGATACAGCGCCAATAATTTTTCACTGAGCGCGAAG
>DASXYH010000099.1:0-4570 GCA_036502545.1 Spongiibacteraceae bacterium | reverse complement strand
CGCCGGCGCCGTCAATGTCATATCGATCGAAATATTTTTGCCTTCGACACGGCGCGCATAGACGAGGCCGAGATCGAGAATATTGACCGGAATTTCCGGATCGTAAACAGTGCGCAATACTTTATCGACGTGTTCGAGTTTAATGATGCCGGGCTCGGCGTTATCGAATTGCAATGCGAGAGCAGGCTTGCCGAGCGCATCGGCGTCGAGTCCATCAATACGATACAAACGGCTTTCGTATTCGACCGAAAAACTGCCGCCGAGCGCTTGGCTGATTACAACTTCGGCGTGCGCGGGCAGTGTATCGGCTTCGCCGCTTGGCACGCGCAACGCTGTAACCGCGCGCAGCAGCGCGATGCGTTCACGCGTCGAGCTGGGCTTCGACCTCGGGATCAACGGTGAAGCTTTCTCCGCACCCGCAGTAAGATCCCGCATTGGGATTATCGAATTTGATGGTTTCATTGAGGCCCTCTTTCACCAGCCGCAGCGTGCTGCCCGATAAGGCGGGAATGCTTTTTACATCGATAAATAATGTGACGTTGTCAGCAGCGGCGACGCGCAAATGGTTTTCCGGCGCCTGCTCGGTCAGTTCCATCACATATGCATAACCGGAGCAGCCGCTGTCTTTCACGCCGATGCGGATGCCGATCGCGCGCGGCGAATTTTGCAAATAGCGGCGCAAATGCTCGGCCGCCTCCGGCGCGACGGCAAGAATTTGCGATTGATCGAAACTTGCTACGGCAGACATCAAGCCACTCCTCACGTGTGGGCGCAATAACTGAAAGGCATTGCGCCGCAGGGTTGTGCGTATACGGCGCAATATTATTGCGCCCTACAAAACTACTCGGTGGACACCGCTTCGACTGCATCGCCTTTCAGCATATGATCGAGTGTATGCCACGCCAGCGTCGCGCATTTCACCCGCGCGGGAAAATCTTTCACGCCGGCGAGAATTTCCATCCGCCCAATACCGTCGGCCGAAGCCTGGCCGGTGACGAGCTTGTGAAAGCGATGAAACAAATCTTCCGCGTGCGCACACGATTTACCTTCGATCTCGTCGCACATCATCGACGCCGACGCGACCGAAATCGCGCAGCCTTTGCCGTCGAATTGCACATTTTTCACGGCGTCATTTTCGATCGTCGCATACAGCGTCAGCCGATCGCCGCATAACGGATTAAACGCTTCGAGCTTATGCGTGAATTGCGCCGGCGCGCCGAAATGCCGCGGCCGGCGGCCGTGGTCCATAATCATTTCCTGATACAGCGGACGCAATTCCGGATTCATAATCGCTCTCTAACTAAAACATCTTTGGCTATGCAAAAGTTTTTCGCACAGATTCGATCGCCTCGATCAACGTATCGACTTCCGCCAGCGTATTGTAAATCGCGAACGAAGCGCGCGCGGTGGCGGGAATATCGAAGCGCTGCATCACCGGCATCGCGCAATGGTGCCCGCTGCGCACGGCAATGCCTTCGAAATCAAGGAAAGTGCCGATATCGTGCGGATGCACATGCTCCAACGTAAACGACAGCACCGCAGCTTTATTGGCGGCGGTTCCGATGATTTTCAAGCCGTCGATCTGCAGCGCACGCTCGGTTGCATACGCCAGCAAGCGATGCTCGTGTTCGATCAGCTCGCGCCACGGCAGCGATGTTAGATAAGCGATGGCGGCGCCGAGACCGATAATACCGGCGATATGCGGCGTGCCGGCTTCGAATTTATGCGGGATCGACGCAAACGTGGTGCGCTCGAACGTAACCTGACGAATCATATCGCCACCGGTTTGATACACCGGCAATTTTTCCAGCCACGCGCGCTTGCCATACAGCACGCCGGTGCCGGTCGGGCCATACAATTTATGGCCGGAAAATACATAGAAATCGCAATCGAGTTGTTGCACGTCGACAGGAATATGCGCGATCGCCTGCGCGCCATCGATCAACACCGCCGCGCCGACGCCGCGCGCGAGTGCAATTAACTCGGCGATCGGGTTAATCGTGCCGAGCGCATTCGATACGTGCGTGAACGCGGCGATGCGTGTGCGCGGTGACAATTTGTTTTTGAAATCGTCGAGATCGAGTTCGCCGGCATCGGTGATCGCCGCGACCTGCAATGTCGCGCCGCTGAATTCGCATGCCTGCTGCCACGGCACGATATTGGCGTGATGTTCCATACCGGTGATTAACACTTCGTCGCCGGGTTTTAAAAATGCGCGCGCGAAACCGTGCGCAATTAAATTGATCGCCGCCGTCGTGCCGGACGTGAAAATAATTTCTTCGCGTTCGCGCGCGTTGATAAATCGCTGCACGGTATCGCGCACCGCTTCCATCTGCACCGTCGCGCGTTCGCTTAAAGTATGCACGCCGCGATGCACGTTGGCATTATCGCGTTGGTAATACGCATCGATCGCGGTGATTACGCTGCGCGGCTTTTGCGTGGTGGCGGCATTGTCGAGATACACCAGCGTGCGATCGTGCACGCGCTGATCGAGAATTGGAAAATCGCGCCGCAATGCCTCGATATCGATATCGTGTATTGGCTGCGAAGAAGCGATCGTGGCGCGCTCAGTCATGCGAAACTTCTCCTAGCGGCAGTGCTTCCAGTAACTGTTGCGCGAGAAATGCATTGAGATTGCTGTTGTTGTGATTGAGCGCAGTGCAATCGAGCAAACCGGCCTTGAGGAAACCTTCGGTCAGCAGCGCGATCGCCTGCGCGCGATCGATGCCGCGCGTTTGCAGATACAACAATTGTTCTTCGTCGAGCTGACCGATGGTGGCGCCGTGCGCGCAGCTGACTTCATCGGCATAAATTTCGAGTTCGGGTTTGGCATCGATTTCGGCGTCGGCCGACAACAATAAATTGTGCGTGGTGAAATGGCCGTCGTTGCCGCGTGTATTCGCCGCGATATGAATGCGACCGTTGACGATGCCGCGGCTTTTATCGGCGGCGAGGCCCTGGATCAAAATATCGCTGCGGCCGTGATCGCTGCAGTGATCGACGCAAAAATGGTAATCGACATGCTGCATATCGCTCGCCGCGAACGCGCCGCGCGCGATGAATTCGGCGTTGGGCTCGGCCAATTTCACATAGACGCCGTTGCGGATGCGATTGCGCTGCTGCGGGCCGCAGCCATTTTCCAATACCTGCAATTGCAGCTTGGCATCGCGCGCGAGTTCCGCATCGAGCACGCCGAGGTGCTGCCCCTGGCTGGCATCGCGATTGACGCGCACATAAGTCAGTTTGCTGTTGCGCTGCAAATGCAGCGCGGTGTGCGCGTGCTGTAAATATTCCGCTGCGCTGTCGGCAGCGGCGAAATGTTCGACGATGGTCGCTTCCGCGCCGGGTTGCATCCACACCAACACCTGACTAATTTGACTGCCCTGCTGTGTATTGCGATGCGAGAAAATAATCGGCTGTTTGACGCGCGCATCCGCTTCGACAATCAGCACCCAGGTTTCGGGAGCCAGCGCCAGCGCCAGATTGGCGAGCGGATCGACCGGCACGGTATTGCGCAGCCATTCGATAAACGACGCATGCTGTTTGCTATCGAGTTGCGCTAGCGGCAGCAGTGCGAACCCGTGTTCATTCTCAAAATTAGGGCGCTCGCCGTGTTGAATTTGCTGATCGATCAAATAGCCGTGATTGAAATGCACCACATGCCCGGCCGGCAATTCGGAGGTGGATTGCGTGGCGGATTCGTCCGGTGTGATCGGTGCGAGCGTGTGCGTGGCGGCGAATTGCGTCAGCCAGAAATCCGCTGCGCTGTAGTGCCAGCTTTCCCAACGTTTGTTTGGTAAACCCGTTTGTTGCAGGCGCGCGAATGCGGCTTCGCGCAATTGTTTCAGCCAGCTCGGATCGCGCTGCTGCAAACGCGCAGTGATCAACGCGCCGTATTGTTCGAGAATTAATTCAGATGCACCCATGGTCGCCCGCTTTTTACCAACACATTGAAGTTAGGCGGCAATACCGCGATAACCGCTGCGTTCGAGCTCTTCCGCCAGCTCCATGCCGCCGCTCGCGACAATTTTTCCGGCACTCAGAATATGCACGCGATCGGGCGGAATATGATCGAGCAGACGGCGATAGTGCGTGATCAGCAAAAAGCTGCGTTCCGCCGCGCGCATATTGTTGACGACATCGCCGACCACTTTTAATGCATCGATATCGAGACCCGAATCGGCTTCGTCGAGCAGACATAATTTCGGTTGCAGCAGCCACATCTGCAACAATTCGTTGCGTTTTTTTTCACCGCCGGAAAAGCCTTCGTTAACGCCGCGCTGCAAAAAGCTGTCGTCGAGATTGACGTGTTTTAATCCTTCGCGCGCGCGTTCGAGTAACTGCAGTGCATCGAGCGGGCCTTGATTCTGCGTCGCGCGTTGCGCATTGACCGCCGCTTTCAAAAATTGAATATTGCTGACGCCGGGCACCGCGACCGGATATTGATAACTCAAAAATACGCCGGAGCGCGCGCGCTCTTCAGCCGGCTTTTCCAATAGATTGGCGCCGTTGAACTCGACGCTGCCGGACATAACTTCGTAGCGCGGATCGCCGCTGAGAACACGTGTTA
>DASXYH010000098.1:0-11227 GCA_036502545.1 Spongiibacteraceae bacterium | reverse complement strand
TCCGACCTTTCGCGAAGCGGTGCTGATGCACGCGGTCGCGCGGCTCGCGTTGTATCCGCTGATCGAAAATATTCAGACGTCATGGGTAAAAATGGGTGAGGCCGGCGTCGCTGCATGCCTCGCTGCCGGCGCGAACGATATTGGCGGCACACTGATGAACGAATCGATCACGCGCGCCGCGGGCGCGACTCACGGTCAGGAATTGCCGCCGGAAAAGATGGACACGCTGATTCAGCACTGCCAGCGCGTGCCGCGTCAACGCACGACATTGTACGGCGAGCCCGATCCGCTGCAGATCGCGGCTTCATACGCGGCGTCAGCACTTGCGGAAATTATCAACACGCCGGCGCGTCGTTATGAGCACGCAGCAGGTGAGAAGCGCGAGCACGAATTAGTGCGCCGCGAACCACAAGCCTTAATTGTTTCGGGTTGAACGAAATGGACGATACCGCGATCAAGCGCGATCAAATTAAATTGGATGCATCATGGCTGGCGGTGCTCGCCGATGAATTCGAAAAACCGTACATGCAACAGTTGAAAGCGTTTTTGCGGACCGAAAAAAAAGCCGGCAAAACGATTTATCCCGCTGCAGAAAACTGGTTCAACGCGCTCAATTCAACGCCGTTCGATAAAGTGAAGGTCGTTATTCTCGGACAGGACCCGTATCATGGTCCTGGGCAGGCGCATGGCTTGTGTTTTTCGGTGCGGCCAGGCGTGTCGGCGCCGCCTTCGCTCGTGAATATGTTTCAGGAATTGAAAACCGATTTGAACATTCCAGTGAGCCGGCACGGTAATTTGCAACATTGGGCCGAGCAGGGCGTGTTGTTATTGAACGCGGTGCTAACAGTCGAGCACGGTCGCGCCAATGCGCATCAGGGAAAAGGCTGGGAAATGTTCACTGATGCATGTATCGCGCATTTGAATCGCGATCGCAAAGGCTTGGTATTTTTATTGTGGGGCAGTTACGCGCAGAAAAAAGGTCAGCTGATCGATCGCAAAAAGCATCTGGTGCTTGAAGCGCCGCATCCGTCACCGCTGTCGGCGCATCGCGGTTTTTTCGGCAGCAAACATTTTTCGAAAACGAACGATTATTTGCGGCAACACGGTGAGGTGGAGATCGATTGGGCCTTGCCGCAATAACACAGTTGTTAGCTGTTGATTTTTTTGTAAAAGCAAATCAAATAATTAATGATTAACAGCTGACGACTAATCACTGCAGGAAAGCCATTGCCGCTTCCATGTCGGCCGATAAATCTTCGGCTTCCATCGTATTCAGCTCGGGTGATAAACCCAGACGCTCGAACGCGCTAATGTCCGACCAATCCATTTGCGTGAGCGGATGATCGCTGCCGATATAACTTTGCAGATTCGCAACCATTATCACATCGGCATAATCGGCGCGATTCAATTCGCGCGCGAAATTCAAATGCTGTTCCGGCACGAGCACGAGTTCTTCCGGAAAATCCCACGCCTGCAAAATTTTGCGGCCGAGAATCGGATGCAGGACGAAAATTAATTCGTCGAGCGCGGCGATATCCTTCAGCAAGCGCCGATTTTCTTCCGCATAGGTCAGAATTGGCAGTACGCCGATTTGATGGACGATGCCAGCCAGTGTCGCTTGATCGGGTTTCAATTTGGTGTAGTGCCGCGCGAGCACGTGCGCGATACCGGAGACTTCGGTGCTGTGCGACCATACTTCGCGCATGCGTTCGTCGATGACATCCGAGGTTGCTTGAAACATTTGTTGCATCGCGAGACTGGTCGCCAGGTTGCTGGTGTAATTGATACCGAGCCGGCTCACCGCCATTTTCAAATCTTCAATACGGCGCGATGCGCGCAGCAGTGGGCTGTTCGAAATTTTAATAATGCGCGCGGAAATAGCAGTATCGTTTTCGATGACTTTGGCCAGCGTCGCAACGTCGACATCGGGATTCGCCGATGCCTCGCGCACCTTCAGCGCGACTTCGGGCAGCGTCGGCAGCACCAGTTGATCGCTTTCGAGCGCATACAGCAGCTCTTTGCTGATCTGTTCGATCGTTTCGCTCATCGGTTGGGTCCTAAAACTGGCTGGAAAACGCACTGGCGAAAGCTCGATGCAGCGCTGCTTAAGGTATAGCATACGGCAGTTCGAGCATTTGCAGATAGACCTCGCCGCCGTGCAATTTGGTGCTCCCGGTAGACGCGATTTCGCCATTGATAACTGCCAATATTTCAGTATTTTGCGCGTCGATCTGCACGCGGTCGACAACGTTGCCCAACGTTTTGCCATTGCCATTGCCATTGCCATCGACGATGTCGGCGCCTATTGTCGGTGTCGACCCCAATACGGCCGCGCGTACCAAGTGGCGTTTAACCTGACCGCGATAATGCGTGCGGGCAACGATCTCCTGACCGGTGTAACACCCTTTTTTGAAGTTGATCGCGCCGGTGAGGTGATAGTTAAGCATGTGCGGCAAAAACATTTCGGTGGTCGCGGCGCAAATTTCACCGATACCGGCGCGGATATTCAACCAATGCCAATAGCGCGTGCCGGTAGCGCTGCATTTGCCTTGGCATTGTTCCCAAAGGGCGGCTACCGCTGCGCTGGAGCCCCAATATTCAAACCATATACCGCTGTCGTCACGCTGAATTAATACACCGTCCGCATAGAGGGTAACGCCATTGCGCAATCCCGGCAGCGGTTGCGCCGTCATATTGCCTAACAGTTGGGCTACGTGCTGGCCGCGCAAGCCGATACCGAGCATGTCGTCGGCAATCGATAACTGGGCTTTCGAAAATACGACGTATTTACCGAAAGTGCGCGCCGCGATGTCGAGTAAATCGCTGCGCATGCGCAGTAAGAAATGATTGTCGCGCGGTCGCAACAATTGAAAGCTCGTCACTACGCGGCCTTTTGCAGTGCAGTACGCACCGGGCGAACTCAGCGTCGGCGATACCTCGGCAGCGCTGCAGGTAATCTGTCCTTGCAAAAATTTTTCCGCGTCGGGGCCGCTAATTTGAAGCAGACCGTAATGGCTCAGCGGAACCATGACATCGATCGCATCGAGCCTATGCAAATCGATCGGATCACTGCTAAAGGTGCATTCGCCGTCGTTGGCGAAGGCGCCGCCGATCGATTGCAAAAAAGCGTGTAGAGAGTTGCTCATGTGTTGTCCGACTCTTGTTTTCGAAAGGGTGTCGTTTTCGAAAGGTGCGAAAGCCGCAAGTCCCCGATGGCAAGTGTTCCGATGGATTGAGTTAGCGTATTCTACGCGTCCGTTTTCTCCAAGTGACGTTTTGTCCAATGGAAAGTTTCCATGTTGTCTGAGCCGGATTACAGGCGCATTTACTGGGCCAGCCGCCGCGGCATGCTTGAGCTCGATCTGGTATTGATGCCGTTTATCGAACAGCGGCTGCGCCTGCTCAGCGCCATCGATCAACAGCGCTATGCGAATTTGCTAGAATGCGAGGACACCGAATTATTCGCGTGGTTTTTGCAGCGTCAGCGTCCCCAGGATTTGGAATTGGCAGCCATTGTCGACATCGTTCTCGCCTTCACCCACCGCGCTGCATATTGAAGTTCGGCCTTCGAATTATTGGCGCAGCGCGCTTGTCATCGCTTGTTCATCGGCGCTGACAGCGGCGTATTACTCGGCGTTGCTGTGGTGGCAACAAGCGGTGTTCGCAGCAGCGGCGATTATTTATTTTTGCTTGCTGTGGCGCGCGCATAATCGACAGCGCGGCATACTGCAGTGGTGTTCGACCTGGATTTGGACTGCAGACGACGGCGTTGAAAATTTGTGGCGATTGCGTCACTGCACGATATGGCCTGGTTTGACGGTGCTGACTTTTTTTAATTCCTCACGAAAAAATTTCACCCTGACGCTGTTGCCTGATAGTCTCGATGCCGATTCGGCGCGACGTCTGCGCGTCTATCTCAATCACTTTCCGGTCTTCGACGATACCGACGCAGCGGAATAATTTTTCGGTATCAGTACAGTGTCGTGCGCCTCATCCAGTACCTGCGGGTAATCCAATGTGTAATGCAGGCCGCGGCTTTCCTTGCGCGCGAGCGCGGAGCGAATAATCAGTTCGGCCACCAGTGCAAGATTGCGCAGCTCGAGCAAGTCGTTAGAGACTTTGTAATTGCTGTAATACTCGGCAATTTCCTGCTGCAACAATTCGGCGCGGCGCAACGCGCGTTGCAGACGTTTATTGGTGCGCACGATGCCGACGTAATCCCACATCGAGCGCCGCAATTCATCCCAGTTATGCGAGATCACTACATCTTCATCGGAATCGGTCACCTGCGATTCATCCCACGGCGGGACATCCATCGGCGTGGGCGCGACGGGCAATTGTTTTACGATCGACGCCGCCGCCGCGCGTCCATAGACGATGCATTCGAGCAATGAATTGCTCGCCATGCGATTAGCGCCGTGCAATCCGGTAAACGAAATTTCACCGATCGCGTATAAATTCGGTACATCGGTGTGGCCTTCGAAATCGACCATCACGCCGCCGCAGGTGTAATGCGCGGCCGGCACCACCGGAATCGGGTCGCGCGTGATATCGATGCCGAGTTCGAGGCAGCGCGCTTTCACCGTCGGGAAATGATGCAAAATAAAATCGGGCGATTTGTGGCTGATATCGAGATACACGCAATCGATGCCGAGTCGTTTCATTTCGTGGTCGATTGCGCGCGCGACAATATCGCGCGGCGCCAGTTCGCAGCGCTCGTCGAAACGCTGCATGAAGCGCTCGCCAGTGGGCAGCAATAATTTGCCGCCTTCGCCGCGGATCGCCTCGGTGATCAAAAACGATTTTGCTTTAGGATGATAAAGGCAGGTCGGGTGAAATTGATTGAACTCAAGATTGGCGACGCGACAGCCGGCGCGCCACGCCATCGCGATGCCGTCGCCGGTGGCGCCGTCGGGATTGGTGGTGTACAAGTAAACCTTGCTGGCGCCACCCATCGCCAAAATGGTGTACTCGGCCTGGAACACATCGACGTGTCCGGTTTCGCGATGCAACACATACGCGCCGCGGCAGCGGCCATCGCGCAGAATTAAATCGACGGCGACGCGATTGGTGAATATTTCGATATTGGCGGTATTCAATGCGCGCGCGGTTAGCGTTTCCGATACTTCGCGCCCGGTGGCATCGGCGGTGTGGATGATACGGCGGTGACTGTGGCCGCCTTCGCGCGTTAAATGAAAATTGCTGTTGGTGATGCGATCGAATTCGACGCCTTGCTCGACTAACCATTCGATGCTTTCGCGACTGTGTTCGACAGTGAAACGCACGGCATCGGCGTGACAAAGACCGGCGCCTGCGCTTAAGGTGTCGTCTATATGCGCTGCGACGGTGTCGTGCTCGTCGATGACAGCGGCGATGCCGCCCTGAGCCCACCAGGTCGATCCTTGATTCAGCTCGCCTTTGCAAATAACGGCGACGCGCGCATGCGTCGCCAGACGCAATGCCGCGGTAAGACCGGCGGCGCCGGTGCCGATGACAAGAACATCGTGGCGATTCGTACTACTCATATTCCGAGGCTCAAGGCTGTTGATGGAGTTCAGGGCCGTTCATGAATTCGAGTTGCTCCGCACAGGGGTCGACTATATTATCCCGCGCATTCTCGGTGCCGCTGCGACTGCTTTCAATTGTTGCAAACAGTTGAACCTTTGGCGCGGCCGGCAATCATACCCGGCTTTGCGCAATTCGCGCACAAGTCAGAAACTTCCGGATGGGAGCATGGTCTACTTGGCAGCAATGCGCGATATAAACAACGATGGGGCGCGATGCGAGCGGCGGGGTCCAGGATGACCGGTCCCGATCTCACCGATCAGCAGTTGGTAGCCCGCGTGCAGAAGGGCGACAAAAAGGCGTTCGATCTGTTGGTGCTGAAATATCAGCATAAAATTCTCAGCCTGATTTCGCGCTATATTCGCAATGTCGATGAAGTGCAGGACGTGGCGCAGGAAGCGTTTATCAAAGCTTATCGCGCACTGCCGAATTTTCGTGGCGACAGTGCTTTTTATACGTGGATGTATCGTATCGCGATCAACACGGCGAAAAATCATTTAGTGGCGCGACAGCGCCGTCCACCCGGTGTCGATATCGACATCGACGATGCCGAGCATTTTGAGGGCGATTTTCAGCTCAAGGATATCGAGAACCCCGAAAATATTTTATTCGGCAGTGAGCTGAAACAGGTGGTCGAAAAAGCGATCAGTTCATTGCCGGAAGATTTGCGCACTGCGGTGACATTGCGGGAATTCGATGGTCTCAGCTATGAAGACATCGCGACCGTCATGGATTGTCCGGTAGGTACTGTACGCAGCCGGATCTTTCGCGCCCGCGAAGCAATCGATAAGCAGGTAAAAGCGCAAATGAATGGCGAGGTGGTCGTGTGAATGCGAGGTGGTTTTGTGAGTGATGGCCGTGTAAGTGTGATCGAGGTGATCGTATGAGCGATGTGAGTGGCAGTAGACATGACAAGTTGGGCGAATCGATTTCCGCGCTGGTCGATGGCGAAGCGGACGAACTGGAGTTGCGGCGCCTGTTGGCAAGTGCCGATACGCAAAGTGTGCGCAATACCTGGCGCGATTATCATTTACAGCGCGATATGCTGGCCGGCGTCGATATGCAATTCGCGCATCTCGATATTTCGCAGCGCGTGCAGGCGGCATTGGCCGCTGAAGCCTTACCGTCGGTTGCGGTAGCGGGATCGCGCTGGTGGCGGCCGCTGGCCAGTGTCGCGGTGGCGGCCTCGGTAGCGACCGCTGTGGTGATCGGCGCGCGCAGTTTCAGTCCGGGTACCGATAACGGCAACGCGGCAGTCGCGCAAACGCAGCCGGTACTCAACGTCAATCGCGCTTATCCGCAATTCTCTCCGGCGCTGTCGCCTGTCGCCGGCAACGTTGCTGTCAGCGCGCAGTACAATGATTTAATTCCTAATGCCGGTGTTCAGCCGGTAGCGCTGGATCCGGATCAACTCGCACAACAACGTTTGCAGCAATATTTATTGCGCCACACCGAGCGTGCCGCGCTGAATAACAGCCAGGGCGTGATCAATTTTGCCAAGGTCTCTCAGCTCAACAATGCGCAGTAGGTTAATTTTGCGCGACTTCCATCCTCACTTACGCCGACTTTTGTCGGCGTTATTATTAACGGCTCCAATGGCAGCGTGGGCCGATACGGCATCGACCGATACCTGGCTCAACCGTCTTTCCCAGAGTATGGGCGAGCTCAATTATCGCGGCGTGATGACGTACTCGCGCGGCGATCATCAGGAATCGCTGCGCGTCACTCACGGCACTTATAACGGCGAAGAGTACGAACGGTTGGAGCACCTCGATGGCGAGCGTCGCGAGGTCATTCGCCACGGTCAGCAACTGACGTGTATTCAGCTGGGGCGACGCCTCGATCTATTGTTTCACCGACATTTGCTGAAGGCGGGCCTGTCCGACCTCGATCCTTTTTATGAAGTCAGCATCGGCGAAGAAGGGCGCGTGGCCGGGCATCGCGCCGTCAATCTCAATATTAAACCGCGCGATGAACTCCGTTTTGGCTACCGCCTGGCGCTCGATTACGATACCGGATTATTGCTGCGCTCCGAAGCATTCGACGCCTCCGGTCGCGTATTGGAGCGATTGCAATTTGTCGAGGTTGAAATCGGTCAGCCGCTCAAAAAAGAATGGCTGGGCGACGTGCAATCTGCCGCGAAAACCGCACCCGATCCGTTGCCGATTGATCGCGTCATCGAAGAGGAGCAAATGCCGTGGAAGCCGCAATGGCTGCCGCCTGGATTCGCGCTGACGCTGGCGCCGCATCGGCCGAATGATGAAGCGCTGACGTATTCGGATGGACTCGCCGTGCTGTCTATTTTTGTGGAATCGACCACTGCGCCGTTGCCGAGCGGTGAAGGCAGTGCAATGCAGGGCGCGACAGTCGCTTATACGCGCCCGGTGCAAATCAGCACCACTCCCCATTTGGTGGTGGTGGTCGGTGATGTGCCGGCGGCAACGGCCAAACGCGTGGCCAATTCGATCGTATGGGATAAGGAACAACAATCCGAGGCATCGAACATAAAATAGTTGGCGGTACGTAATTAACCGTTACGCCGTTAATGCGCCGCGTCGTTCCCGTTTACGCGCTGCGCGGTTCATAGTACCGGCAATACGTTTTGCGCTACAATCGCGCACCCCGAACGCCTCTTGTTCGAATTCCCCGCAGTCTGCTGAGTAACGCATTACCCGTGAGCAATCTCGATCACATCCGTAACTTTTCCATTATCGCCCACATCGACCATGGTAAATCCACGCTGGCGGACCGCTTCATTCAATTGTGCGGCGGTCTCGAAGATCGCGAAATGTCGGAGCAGGTGCTCGATTCGATGGATATCGAGCGCGAGCGCGGCATCACTATTAAAGCGCATAGCGTAACGCTGTATTACCACGCGCGCGCCGGCAAAAAATATCAGCTCAATTTTATCGATACACCCGGCCACGTCGATTTCAGTTACGAAGTATCGCGCTCGCTCGCCGCCTGCGAAGGCGCATTGCTTGTCGTCGACGCCGCGCAAGGCGTTGAAGCGCAATCGGTGGCGAATTGCTACACGGCGATCGAGCAGGGCCTCGAAGTCATTCCAGTGTTGAACAAAATGGATTTACCGCAGGCCGATCCGGAAAAAGTTAAGCAAGAGATCGAAGAAATTATCGGTGTCGATGCCTCGCATGCAATTCAGGTCAGCGCGAAATCGGGCCTCGGTATCAACGAGTTGCTCGAACAATTGGTGGCATTGATTCCGCCGCCGCAGGGCGATCTCGATGCGCCATTGCAGGCGTTGATTATCGATTCGTGGTTCGATAATTATCTCGGTGTAGTATCGCTGGTGCGGGTTAAAAATGGACGCATCAAGAAAGGTGACAAAATAATTATGAAATCGATCGGCAAGTCGCAGCTGGTCGATAGCGTCGGCGTGTTCACACCGAAATTGTCCGAGACCGACGGCCTGAACGCGGGCGAAGTGGGCTTTATCGTCGGCAATATCAAAGATATTCACGGCGCACCGGTCGGCGACACGATCACGCATGCATCGACGCCGGATATCGATGCGCTGCCCGGCTTCAAAAAAATCAAACCGCAGGTCTATGCGGGACTCTTCACGATTTCCTCCGAAGATTACGAAGCATTTCGCGATGCATTGGCTAAATTGACGCTCAACGATGCCTCGCTGTTTTATGAACCGGAAAGCTCCGATGCGCTCGGTTTCGGTTTTCGCTGCGGTTTTCTCGGCATGCTGCACATGGAAATCATTCAGGAGCGGCTCGAACGCGAATACGATCTCGATTTAATTACCACCGCGCCGACGGTGATCTATGAAGTAGTAAAAAATAACGGCGATGTCGTGCAGGTCGATAACCCGTCGAAATTGCCGGACCCGGGCGAAATCGATGAAATGCGCGAACCGGTTGCAATCGCGCATATTCTGGTGCCGCAGGAATATTTGGGCAATGTCATCACGCTGTGTATCGAACGCCGCGGCGTGCAAAAGGATATGCAGTTTCTAGGGCAGCAGGTTTCGCTGGCGTTCGAATTGCCAATGAGCGAAGTGGTGCTCGATTTCTTCGACCGGCTGAAATCGGTCAGCCGCGGTTTTGCTTCGCTCGATTACAGTTTTTCGCATTTTCAAGCGGCAAAATTGGCGCGGCTCGATATTTTGATCAACGGCGAAAAAGTCGATGCGCTCGCAATCATCGTGCATCGCGAGCAGGCCCCCTATCGCGGCCGCGCGTTGGTGGAAAAAATGCGCGAATTGATTCCGCGCCAAATGTTCGATGTTGCGATTCAAGCGGCATTGGGCGGGCAGATTATTGCGCGCTCTACCGTGAAGGCGTTGCGCAAAAATGTATTGGCGAAATGCTACGGCGGCGATGTATCGCGCAAAAAGAAATTGCTGGAAAAACAAAAAGCCGGCAAAAAACGCATGAAACAGGTGGGCAATGTGGAGATTCCACAAAGTGCCTTCCTGGCGGTTTTAAAAGTCGATGGTTAACCTAATCGATGGTTAGTGTAACGACGGCTGGCGGTAACAATAACCGTGAAAAAAATAACCGTAAAAAAACCGTAAAAAAAACCGTAAAAAATAGTGCAACGTTAACGGGACGATAAGGCAATCATGGTCAATACCAATACATTGTTGTTGTTTTTGGTGGCGCTGACAGTGCTGGTGTGGTTGGTGCAGGAGTTGTTCGGCCGCCGTCAGCAGCAATGGGCTGCGGCCGAACAAATTCAGCGCGGAACCGCCGTGGCATCGCCAGCCAGCGCCGAACCGGCGTGGTCCGATTGGGCCTTTAAGCTGGTATTGACGCTATGGCTGCTCTGGCTCGCGCGCGTAGTAATCGAAAAAGACGGCGATTTCGCGCTGGTGCTGGTGATGCTGACGTTGCTGTCGGGTGTGATTGCCGCGCTCGATCGCTGGTGGTTCGAGCGCCGTCGCCGCGCGCTGAGCGCGAGTTTGCAGAATTCCGCGGAAACACTGGTGGCGCAGCGCCCGATTGCCGAATACAGCCGTTCATTTTTCCCCGTGTTGGCAGCGGTGTTGGTGCTGCGCTCGTTTGTTATCGAGCCGTTTCAAATTCCGTCGGCCTCGATGGTGCCGACGCTGCAGGTCGGCGATTACATTCTCGTCAATAAATTCAGTTACGGCCTGCGCCTGCCGGTGCTGAAGACCAAAGTGCTCGATGTCGGTGAACCCAAGCGCGGCGATGTCATCGTCTTTTTTCCGCCGCACAAAAATGTGTACTTCATCAAACGCCTGATCGGTCTGCCGGGCGATCGCATCCAATATCGCCACAAAGTGCTATATATCAATGGCGTCAAAGCCGAACAGGTTTACTTGGCGACATTGGCGCAGTTGCCTGCGACTGAATTGGCGTCGGAGCAATTGGGCGCTGTGGCGCATGACATTTACAAGCAAATGGATAATTACAATCCAACGGCCGATGAAGTCGATGTGGTCGTGCAACCCGGTCATTATTTCATGATGGGCGATAACCGCGACAACAGCGCCGATTCGCGTTTTTGGGGCCAAGTGCCGGAAGAAAATATTGTTGGCAAAGCATTCGCCGTGTGGATGCATTGGGAATCGATTTTCTCGCTTCCCAGTTTTGATCGGGTGGGTCAAATCCGTTAACTAAGGGGATATCGCCATGCGGTTGCGCAAGCATCAAAAAGGTTTGGG
>DASXYH010000097.1:0-13358 GCA_036502545.1 Spongiibacteraceae bacterium | reverse complement strand
TGATTCTTGGACTCGGATTTTTCGCCTATCGCGTTATTATGGGCGGCGGTAAATCGAAAGTGCTGGAAGAAACCGACGACGATAACGATGACGATATCGACGCGGTCAAAGGCGGCAAAGACAGTAAGGACAGAAAGAAAGACGACGTTAAAGACAGAGGCGATAAAAACAAACGCGCCTCGAAGGCAGCGTTAGATTTGCCGGACGATGCAATCGATCTCGAACCGCCCGACAAAAAGAAAAAATAAATTGCCGCGATCTCGCAGCGGGTTGGCGCCGAAGGGGGTTCTCTTTTTCAGGACAAGAAGGTGATCTTATCGAAGCTCCGCTGCCATCGTCATCGGAGAAGCCGTCGAATTCTGCTAGGCCGGCCACACTGAAGCTGCTTGAATGCTCGCCACGGAAGTCCTGAAAAAGAGAACCCCCTCCGGCGCCTCATGCTCTGCTACAGCGTGCCTTTTAAAAGATACTTAATCAGAGTTTCCTAATTAAAAAGGGTGAGTCGGTATTCGCCCTTTTTAATTACATCGAACGCTACGCCAAATCCTCTGCGCTGAACGCGCCTTCAAATAAAATTGAGCTGAGATAGCGCTCGCCTGAATCGGGCATGATAACGACAATTGATTTACCGCGATGCGCCGGCTGATTGGCGACACGTTCGGCCGCGGCCATCGCCGCGCCGCAGGAAATTCCCGCGAGAATACCCTCTTCGCGCATCAGTCGATGTGCCCAGTGAATCGCATCTTCATTGCTGACCGCTTCGCATTGATCGACGATGCTGAGATCGAGCGTTTTCGGAACGAAGCCGGCGCCGATGCCCTGAATTTTGTGCGGCGCATGCGCGGGCTCTTCGCCTTTTAATGCCGCGCGAATCACATTTGACGATTCGGGCTCGACCGCCACCGAGGTAATTTTTTTGCCGCAGGTATTTTTGATGTAGCGCGAAATACCGGTGATGGTGCCGCCGGTGCCAACGCCGCTGACCAATACATCGATTTCGCCATTGGTCGCCTCCCAGATTTCGGGTCCGGTGGTTTTTTCGTGAATGGCAGGGTTGGCGGGATTTTCAAATTGCTGCAGCAGCAAATAATGTTCGGGATCGCTCGCGACAATTTCCTCGGCTTTTTGCAGCGCGCCTTTCATACCCTTGGCGCCTTCGGTCAGCACGAGTTTGGCGCCGAGCGCGATCAATACTTTGCGCCGCTCCATGCTCATCGTATTCGGCATCGTCAGCGTGATGGGATAACCGCGCGAAGCGGCGACGAACGCGAGCGCAATGCCGGTATTGCCACTGGTCGGTTCGACCAACGCCATGCCCGGCTTTAACCGGCCGCTTTGCTCGGCATCCCAAATCATACTCGCGCCAATGCGGCACTTCACCGATGCGGCCGGGTTGCGGCTTTCGATCTTGGCGAAAATCTTATGCGTGGTGATTCGGTTCAATTTGACCAGCGGCGTATTGCCGATGGTGAGGCTGTTGTCGGCGTATAGTCTGTTCATTGCATCTCCCTCGTGATGCCGCTGCGGCGGCCGGCTTGATTCACTCGCGGACAATCGTTAGGCTGAGCCCATCCGCTTTATCCACATCCCCTCTTGATTCCACATGGTAACGCACTCATGAAGTTTGAAGGTACTGATCGCTATGTTGCCACCGACGATCTGCGCACCGCAGTCAACGCCGCCATTACATTACAGCGCCCGCTGCTGATCAAAGGCGAGCCCGGCACCGGTAAAACGCTGCTGGCCGAAGAGGTTGCGCGCGCGCTGAATAAACCGCTGCTGACCTGGCACATCAAATCGACCACCAAAGCGCAGCAGGGTCTGTATGAATACGACGCGGTCTCGCGTCTGCGCGATTCGCAGCTCGGCAACGAGAAAGTGCACGAGATTCGCAATTACATCAAGCGCGGCAAATTGTGGGACGCTTTCGACAGCGATCAGCAAATGGTGCTGTTGATCGATGAAATCGATAAAGCCGACATCGAGTTTCCGAATGATTTATTGCTCGAACTCGATCGCATGGAGTTTTTCATTTACGAAACCGGCGAAACGATACGCGCGCGACAGCGTCCGATCATCATTATTACCAGCAACAACGAAAAGGAACTGCCGGATGCGTTTTTGCGTCGCTGTTTTTTCCATTTCATCAGTTTTCCCGATCGCGACACCATGCGGCAAATCGTCGAGGTGCATTATCCCGGCATCAAACAAACGCTGGTACAGCAGGCGATGGAAATGTTTTTCGAAGTGCGCGAAATTCCCGGCTTGAAGAAAAAACCGTCGACTTCGGAATTGATCGATTGGTTAAAGCTGCTGATGGCCGACGATATTCCGGAAGAGATACTGAAAAATCGCGACAACAGCAAAGCGATTCCGCCGCTGTACGGCGCGCTGCTGAAGAACGAACAGGATGTGCATTTGCTCGAACGGCTGGCATTTATGCATCGCCGCGAAACGCGCCGCTAAATAATCGGTGAGACAAAGCAGTCATGCTGATTAATTTTTTCTTCGCACTGAAAGATGCCGGTATTCCGGTATCGATCAAGGAATTGCTGCTATTGCTGGAAGCATTAAGCAAGGATTTGGCCTTCGGCGATATCGACGAATTTTATTATTTGGCGCGTGCCTGTCTCGTCAAGGACGAAAAATATTACGATCGGTTCGATCGCGCGTTCGGTTTGTATTTCAAGGATCTGCAATCGCTCGATGATGTTATTCAAGCGCTGATACCGGAGGATTGGCTGCGCAGTGAATTTCTTAAGCAGCTCAGCGATGAAGATAAAGCCAAAGTGCAATCGCTCGGCGGTTTGGAAAAACTGATCGAGGAATTCAAAAAACGCCTCGACGAGCAAAAAGGCCGCCACGCCGGCGGCAATAAATGGATCGGCACCGGCGGCACTTCGCCGTTCGGGCACAGCGGTTACAATCCCGAAGGAATTCGTATCGGTGGCGAATCGCGCAATAAAAGCGCTGTGAAAGTATGGGATCGGCGCGATTTCAAAAATCTCGACGACAGCGTCGAGCTTGGCACACGCAATATCAAAGTCGCATTGCGGCGTCTGCGCAAATTCGCGCGCACCGGCGCCGCCGATGAGTTGGATTTGGATGACACCATCCGCTCAACCGCCAAGAACGCCGGTTTTCTCGATCTCAAGATGGTGCCCGAGCGACACAATGCGGTGAAAGTGCTGTTGTTTTTCGATGTCGGCGGCTCGATGGATCCTTACGTGCGCTTATGCGAGGAATTGTTCTCGGCCGCGCGTACCGAATTCAAGCACATGGAATATTTTTATTTTCATAATTGTATTTACGAATCGGTGTGGCAGAACAATATTCGCCGCCAGCAGCAACGCATAAATACGTTCGATATTCTGCATAAATACAGCGCCGATTATCGCGTTGTATTCATCGGCGATGCGTCGATGTCGCCCTACGAAATTACTCAGCCGGGCGGCAGTGTCGAGCATTGGAATGACGAGGCGGGAGAGGCGTGGGTCCGCCGCGTGCTATCGACTTACGAAAAAGTCGTATGGCTGAATCCGACACCGGAAGATGACTGGCACTGGACGTCGAGTATTGGCTACGTGCAAAAGCTGATGGAAGGGCACATGTATCCGTTGACGCTGAAAGGTTTGGAAGACGGCATGGGCTATCTTTCGAAATAATTTCAGCGATTGCAACGGCAAATCCTTAAGCCGTTGCAACTCGCTTCAAATTAACTTCAGAGCTTCCAGTTGATTTGAACACCGAAAAGATTCGCGTAATTGTGATATTTAGCACTATAAGTGAAGGTATCACCTGTTTGCGGTATCGAGCTTGCCACGTTAATTTTTGCCGTATCTTCTTTGAAGTATAAATAAGAAAAGTCCAAGCTGACGTTTTGTTGTAAATTCCAGGTGGCTCCGAACGCTATTTCTTTGCGGTCCGAAGTCGGAACGCGCACGCTTCTGGTAGAGTCCGGAATCGGCGATTTATCGAAAGCTACCCCTCCGCGCACCATCCATTGATCATTTAGTGCATAGGATAATCCTAACGAGTAAAACCATGAATTATCCCAATCGAGATTTTCCGTATCGGTGGGGAACAGTGTGCTGTCGTTTTTAACCGTAATTTGTTTTACCCGATTCCATCGCGTCTGCGTGGCGTCGCCGTGCAGAGTTAGTTCTGGCGTTAATTGATGGGTAAATCCGAAATCGATTTTTTCCGGCGTGGTTAAATCGAGCGATGCGTCGAAACGTTGGTTCCCGCCGGGAAAATTTTCGAGCGTGGTATGACCCTCCAAGGTGTAATCCACTTTCGAAAAGTAAGTAAGGCCGACGCGAGTTTTATCGTTAATCTCATAAAGAATACCAACGTTGTAACCCCAAGCCGTATCATCACCTTTTACCTTTGCACTGATTTCCGAACCGAAAAGCGGCGCATTCTTATCGAGCTCGCCGGTGATTTTATTGTAAGTAATACCAAGCCCCAGCGAAATTCCTGTATCGAATTTGTAGCTGATTGTCGGTTGCACGGTAGCGATTTTGAGTTCGCTTTTTGTGCCGAAATAGCGGCCTTCGAAGCCGTCTTCATAATCGGTGGTGAGGCCGAAGGGGGCATAAATACCAATACCAGCAGCCCAATGTTCATCGAGCGGCTGCACGTAATAAGCGAAAGGAACAGTGATGAGTGGAACCATGTCGCCGTCATTGCTGCCTGTCGTCGGCACGGAGTTCAATGAGCTGTGCGCATCTTTGATATCGGTATGCGCATCGATAACGACAAAGCCGCCGGAAAATTCGGCCTGCTTAAGCAGCGACATACCTGCCGGGTTGCCGACCACTGTCGATGCGTTATCGGCATCCGATGCGCGTCCCGAAAATGCCTGGCCCAAACTGCGGGCGCTTTGTTCGTTCAGCGCGAAGCCCGCGCCGAACGCCGTGGTTGAGATTGCCGTGCTTAACAGTAATGCGGATGAACGTGTGATCGAAGTGGTTTTCATAAAGCGTCTCCCAGTGTTTGTTATAAGTTCGGGTAGAAAGCTTCCAATGAATCAACAAACATAACGACTTCTTATTGGAGTCTTCGAGCAAGTTTAGCAGCTCAGTGCCTCTCGCTCCCGAATTTATGCCGTTATTTATTCTTCGAGATAAGAATAACCGCCGAGGCCCAGCGTCAATTCCTCCAGATACTGTTTTTGCGTTTCTTTGAGCAACGGGCTATCGGCGAGTTTGTTGCGGTAAGCGGTTAAAATATCTTTCGGATCGAAATCGACGTAGCGCAGCATATCGGACACGGTATCGCCATCGAGCGGATTGATGAATTCATAACTACCTTCCGTATTCAATTCGACATGCACCGAATGTGTATCGCCGAACAGATTGTGCATGTCGCCGAGAATTTCCTGATACGCGCCGACCATGAAAATACCGATCAGCTTCGGGCTGCCGTTATCGTAACGCGGCAATGGCAGCGTTGATTCGATGCCTTCGCCGTCGACATATTTTTCTATTTTGCCGTCGGAATCGCAGGTGATGTCCTGCAAAATGCCGCGGCGCTCCGGCTTTTTATCGAGATGATTGAGCGGCAGGACCGGAAAAATCTGATCGATCGCCCAGGCATCGGGCAGCGATTGAAACAGCGAGAAATTGCAAAATAATTTATCGGCAAGCAGCTCGTTTAATTCGTCGAGAATTTCATTGTGCACGCTGGGGTTGTTGGCCAATATTTCGCGCACTTTAAAGCAGACGGCAAAATAAATTTCCTCGATGCGCGCCCATTGCCCGAGGTTCAAATGACCGAGCACGTACATGCTTTTCGCTTCGCTCAGATGCTGCACGGCATCGTGATATGTTTCGAGCGCGCTGCGCCGCGAAATATTGCTATAGCCTTGCCATAGATCGCGCAAAATGACCGGATCGTCATCGTCGGGCTCGGGCGGTGCGACTTCGCCAGGCGCTTCTTCAATTTCGATGACATTCGTCAATAGCACGGCGTGATGAGCAGTCAATGCGCGCCCGGATTCGGAAATAATATGCGGATGCGGCAAATTGCGCTCGGCGCAAATATCGCTGAGCGAGGTGACGACTTTATTCGCGTATTCCTGCATCGTGTAATTGGCCGAGCAGGACGAGCGCGAATTGGTGCCTTCGTAATCGACACCCAGACCGCCGCCGACATCGACCCATTCGATGGGCACGCCCAGTTCGCGCAGCTCGGCGTAATAGCGCGCGCATTCGCGCAAGGCGCGCTGAATGTCGCGAATATTCGCCAGCTGCGAGCCGAGGTGGTAATGCACGAGCTGCAACGCATCGAGGTTCTCGGTGTCGCGCAGCGTTTTTATCATCGTCAGCGTCTGGCTCGCCGATAATCCGAATTTGGATTTTTCACCGCCTGAATTTTGCCACTTGCCTTTGCCGACCGATGCGAGCCGCACACGCACACCAAGGCGCGGTTTGACGCCCATTTTTTGCGATTCGGCGAGTACGAGTTTCAGTTCGGACGGTTTTTCGATCACGATAAAAACCTGATGGCCGACATGCTCGCCGATCAATGCGGTGCGTATGTATTCGCGATCCTTGTAACCGTTGCAAACAATTACCGAGTTGGGTTTGGCGATCGCCAGCACTGCCATCAATTCCGGTTTCGAGCCGGCTTCGAGGCCGAAGCGATCGCTGCCTCCCCATTTCAATAATTGCTCGACAACATCGCGCTGCTGATTGACCTTAATCGGATAAACCGCGCGGTATTGGCCCTGATAACCGAGGCGGGTTTGTGCTTGTATGAAGGCATTGCAGAGCCGATCGACGCGATCGTGCAGGATGTCATTGAAGCGCACCAGCAACGGCGCCGGCATGCCGCGCGCCTCCATGTCGGCGACCAATTTACCGAGCTCAACCACATGCTGCGGCCGATCGGGATCGGGTCTCGCGATCATCGCGCCATTGGCGTCGATATCAAAATAACCTTCGCTCCAATGCGCGATGTTGTACAGCTCGCGACTGTCGTCGATAGACCAGCTCATACTAAACCTCGCGGAAAATCAATCGTGCGTACACTGTAGCAATGTCCACGCGCCGGGAAAACCTGAGTGAAACTTTTACGCGCGCATTCAAGTCCAATTCGATACCGACATTTACGTTGCGCTGATGACATCGGTGCGGCGATCGGTGTTTAATGACGCGGCTAATAGATCACACAACTGAGGATATTTCCATGTACAAGAATGTTCTGCTGGCTGCTTTGATCACCAGCACCGCCTTGACGATGGGAGGCTGCGCCTCCAGTTTGAAGGGCGATGTCTATTCGCGCGATGACGCGCGCACACCGCAAGTAGTTCGAACGGGCACGATCGAAGCGTTGCGGCCGGTGCAGCTCGAAGGCACCAAAACGCCGATCGGCGCCGGCGCCGGCGCGGTCGTCGGCGGTGTCGCGGGCAGCAGTGTCGGCGGCGGCAAGGGCAGCGTTGTCGCTGCGGTGATCGGTGCCGTGGCTGGCGGCTTACTCGGTGCGGCCACGGAAGAAGGGCTTACGCGCACACAGGCAGTTGAAATTACCGTGAAAGAAGACAGCGGTCCGACGCGCGCCTATGTGCAACAGGTTAGCGAAGGCGAAATCTTCCGTATCGGCGATCGTGTGCGCATTATGCTGGTGAACGGCAATACCCGTGTAGCGCACGCGCAGTAAGAGCGTGCATTTTAAAAAAAACCGGCTAATGCCGGTTTTTTTTTGTTGCGGCGCTAAAGCGCTGCGAGGACGTGCAATAGTTAAAACTGGAAAATATTTAATTAGAGTTTTTTAGTAAAGCAAATATTTTTCGCGCAATTGTTTGAAGTTCGCCAGCGGATCCTGCCACTGTGCGACGATCTTGCGCGGATCTTCGCCGTCGCGAATGGCCGTCAACACCGAGCGCGCGCCGATCATGCCGAGTGTATCGCCCAAGCGGAATTTCTGCGGATAAAATTTATGCAGCGCACTGGTGATTTCGATGCCGAGTGCGGGCGCATCGAGTGCATTGCGATTACTCAGCACAATGCGCACACCCTGGCAACGCTGTTGATGATAATTGCTTTCGAGCGGCGTAAAACTCGTCGCCAAAAAACGCACGCCGGCGATTTTGCGTTGACTCAAATACGCGGCCAATTTTTTGCCGTCGATCCACGGTGCGCCGAACACTTCGAAAGGCGATGCGGTGCCGCGACCGACGCTAATATTCGCACCTTCGATCATTGCCACGCCCGGATACAACGCCGTTTGTGTCAGCGAGCGTAAATTCGGCGAGGGATTGATCCAGCGCAAACCGGTTTCGTCGTACCAGCTTGCGCGCTGGTAGCCTTGCATTTTGATGACGTGCAATTTTGCGCCGATACGATTTTCAGTGTTGAACAGCAGCGCCAATTCGCCGGGTGTCATGCCGTAGCGAATCGGCAGCGGATAATACGCGGTGAAAGAGTGAATATCGCCATCGAGCACCGGCCCTTGCACTAAATTTGCGTTGATCGGATTCGGGCGATCGAGCACGTAGAAATCGATGCCGGCCGCAGATGCTGCTTCCATCGTGTACGCCAGCGTGGTGATGTAGGTGTAAAAACGCACGCCGGCATCCTGAATATCGAATACCAGCGCATCGAGGCCCTGCAGCATTTCCGGTGTTGGTCGCAGCGTTTTTCCGTACAGGCTGTAAATAGGTAAACCGGTTTTAGTGTCGATGCTCGATGCGACTTTCTCATCGACGTTGCCGCTCAAACCGTGCTCCGGACTGAACAACGCAGCGAGTTTTACGCCGGGCGTTTGCTGCAGCAGTTGAATCGCATGACGACCGCGACCGTCGAGCCCGGATTGATTCGTAATCAAACCGATGCGTTTGCCGGCAAACGGTGCGAATTGTTCGGCTGAGAGCATATCGAGTCCGCTGCGCACTGTTGTCTGCGTTTTGCTTGCGGTGATATCGAGATTTTGTTCGGGCTCCGCCTTTGCCAGCGACAATGCGCCCGCATGATCGATCGCGCTGACGACGATATCGGCAATGCCATTGCGCAACGGGCCGACATCGCCTTTATCGTTCGGATAGACGCGATTGGTGAGAATCACTACATATGTGCGAGTCACCGGATCGATCCACAATGATGTGCCGGTATAGCCGGTGTGCCCGTAAAATCCTGCTGGCACGACGGTATGTCCGCTGTCGTCGGGCGCATTTAAATTCCATCCCAGACCGCGTTGGCGCGCTTGGTCCGTTTGTGTTTGCGGCGATGTCATCTGCGCGACGCTATTGGGCTGCAGAATCGTCACGCCGCGCCCACTGCCTGTCACATCGGGAAGGCTGCCGCCGCGCAACAACATGCGCGCGAATAACGCGAGATCGTCGGCCGTCGCGAACAATCCTGCGTGACCGGCGACACCGCCCATGCGAAATGCGCTCGGATCGTTGACTTCACCCCAAATGATTTTCTTGTGCCAGTAAACGGTGGGCGCGATGCGATCGTGCAATGCCGCCGCTGGTTTAAAACCGGTGTCGTGCATACCCAGCGGTAAAAAAATATGCTGCAGGCAATACACATCGAGCGGTTGGCCCGATACGCGCCGCACCAGTTCGCCGAGCACTTCAAAATTGATATCGCTGTATTCGTAGCCGCTGCCGGGCGCGCGTTTGGGCTGCTCGGCTTCGATCATCGCCAGCGCGGTTTCGTAGCCGGACCAATTGCCGTTCGGCAAATCGGGACGCAAACCGCTGTAATGCGTCAATGCCTGGCGCACCGTGATCGTATCTTTACCGTTCGCGGCAAACTCGGGCCAATAGTTGGCGATGGGAACATCGAGCTGCAATTGTCCCTGCTCGACCAGTTGCATGACCGCGGTGGTGGTGGCGATAACTTTGGTGAGCGACGCCAAATCGAAAATCGTATCGGTAGACATCGGCAACGGTTTGGGTTGCCGCGTGCGATAACCGAAGGCTTTGCGATAGAGGATTTTGTCGCCGCTGCCGACGATGACAACGGCGCCGGGAATTTTTCCGGCGCGGACTTGGGTCTGGGTAAGTTGGTCGATCGCCTGTAAATCGGCGGGGCGTAGCGAGGGCGCCGTTGTTTCTGGCACGAACGCGAAAGTGATCGTGGAGTAAAGTAAAAATGTTGATATAAAAAATCTTTTTGCCTTCATTGCATGATCGCTTGTCTTGCGTTTTGCTCCCTCCCCTGACAAGGGGAGGGTTGGGGAGGGGTTTGCGGATTGTAAAACCCCTCCGCCGCTACGCGGCACCTCTCCTTGTCAGGGGAGAAGTTTTATCGCATCGCGCTGGTTTTTTCATTCGATGCCGTCACCGCTGGTGCAGCATGCTTGATATTTTCAGTAACGTAAACATTGCGCGGATTCCACAACAGCCAGCCGTTCGAACCGAAACGTTCGGCCGCGCTGATTTGCTGTTGAATCTCGTCCTGGCCGAAATGGCGCCTATCGAATGCATAATCCTTGAATGCCTGCAACCACGGGCGGAAACGCACCGCCGCCACATTGGCGCGAATGCGTGCGCGTTCGAGCGAGCGATAGATGATCTCGTGCGAGTTCTCGACCGGATTGCGATAGCCCGGAATACCGAACTGGAATCCCGACGGATACAGCATCGGCGATGCGTAATCGACATGCTGCATCACATCGACAATACGCTGACCGATTTCGGTGTCATCGAGGTTCCACGCCACGTAGCCAAAGATATCGGCAGCCAGGAAAACATTGTAAGGCTCAAGTTTTTTTCGCGCTGCAGTCAATAGACCGTTAATCGCGGCAACGCGGTTCTCTTCGTTATTTGGTTTTGAAAATACTAAGCCGCGTTTGTCGGGGAAGCGCACGTAATCGAACTGCACTTCGTCGAAGCCCATTTTTGCCGCTTCTTCGGCTAGCGCGATATTATAATCCCAGACTTCCTGCTTGAATGGATCGACCCAGCCCAAGCCTTCGCGATCTTTGAACGGCTGACCGCTGCTGGTTTTAATCGCGAGTTCCGGGTGTGCCTGCGCAAGCAGCGTGTCTTTAAACGTTACGATACGGCCGATCGTATAAATGCCTTGTTCATGCAATTTTGTGATCAGCTCGGGCAGATCTTTTTTCAGCACCAGTTTTTGCGCGCCGATTTCGCCGGCAAGCGGCACCGCCGTTTTATAAGTGACCATCGCAGTATCGGTTTTGATATCGATGACGAAAGTATTGATCTGCGTATCGCGCACGAGATCGAGAGCGGCGTTGCGCAATTTCAAACTGCTGATGCCGTACGACGACAGGTAAATACCTTTCGGCGTAAACGGCTGCAGTTCGAGTTTGATCGGGCCACCGGCCGCTGCGATCGTCTGCGCAGCGCGCATATGACCGTACGCGCGGGCGCGCAATTCGGCGCCGTCGCCTTCGATGTGGAATTCGCCGTTTTTGTCGGTGCGCACGCTGCTATTGCCGAGCGTAACGAAAGCGCCTTCGATCGGCGTTTTGGTGTTCATTTCGGTAACGGTGCCGTTGAGGGTAAGAGCGGCGGCGGAAAACGAGAGAATGGGAAGGGTCAAAGCGGTCGTCAATGCCGCGGAAATCAATTTTTTGAACGCGTTCACAAATTCACCTGAGAGAATGTTTACTTCTGCACCGACAACAGCGTTTTTGTCGATGACTACCTGCTAATGAGTGTAGTCCGTCGCAAATAAAAGCACGGGTTATTCACTAAATTTTTTAACGCTGAGCGGTAGCGTTATGCGGTTGCGCCACCATCTGTTCGAACAGTCGGCCTTGCTGTGCGTTGTTCATCAGAAAACGCGGCAGCGCCAACAGGCGATCGCCGTTATGCACTTGTTTGCCATCAATGCTGAAAGCGGCCACATAACCGGCGGCTTTGGCCTGTTCGAGCAAGCCATCGTCGTAAATGCCGAATGGCCAGGCCAGCACATCGATACCGTTACCAAAACGTTTTTCCAACACCGCTTTCGAGCGCCGCAATTGGGTGACGACGAATTTGTCGTACTCGGCCGGCGTCAGCCGTTTTTTCTCGGTTTTAAAATTTGGATGCCAGTAGGTGTGTGACTGGATATTGAAAAAACCGGTGTCAACCAACTCGTGCAGCTGTTCCCACGTCATCGCGTACGGCGCATGCGAATTGGAAATGGCCGAAGGATAAATAAAGAGTGTTACCGGAATGCGATACTGCTTGATCAGCGGCAGCGCCTGTTCGTAAACCGAGCGATGGCCGTCGTCGATCGTGATCACCACCGATTTGGCTGCCGGCGCCGGCGCCTTGCCGAGTTCGTAATCGACCAGCGCCTGTAACGGAATCACGGTGTAGCCGTGTTCGTGCAGGTATTTCAGATGCGATTCGAATACCGGCGTCGTCACCGTCATGCTGTCGGCAACAGTAGGACCGAAGCGGTGATAGCACAGTACGGGGACGGAAATTACGGCTTCGGCAAAGACATTTCCGCTCGCGCAGACGCAGGCCGCGCATGCAGTCAAAATCAGCAGCAGGCGCCGCAGAAAAGTGGGCAACAAGTGAAATCTTCCTGTTTTGAAAAATAACGAAAACAAACGGTATTACCGGCACCAAGTAATGGCACAGGCTCCGCGATTTGGCAAATGCGATTGCGGAAAATCCTTATTCGGATGAGCAGCGTGTATGATTCGATCTATCGAGTTTGCAACGAGCTTGCGGAACAGCATCAATGCGTTTTTGTAGCCAATGCGGCCATCCGGTCGAACTGCGTATTCCCGCCGGCGACGATCGTCACCGCCATGTCTGCGCGCAGTGCAGTACCATTCATTATCAAAACCCGCGCGTCATCGTCGGCTGCCTGCCGGTGGCGGACGATCGCATTCTGCTGTGCCGGCGCGCCATTGAGCCGCGCCAGGGCTATTGGACATTGCCCGCTGGCTTTCTCGAAAACGGGGAGACCACGTTGGCCGGTGCCGAGCGCGAGATGTGGGAAGAGGCGCAGGCGAAAGTGACGAATCCGGTGCTGTATCGCATCTTCGATCTGCCGCATATCAATCAGATCTATATGTTTTATCGCGGCGATTTGATTGACGAGCGCTTCGGTGCAGGCACCGAAAGTCTGGAAGTCGCGCTGTTTCGCGCCGATGAAATCCCGTGGCAGCAATTGGCGTTTCCAGTCGTTATCGAAGCGCTGCGCGAATTTCTAGACGATCGCATGCGCGGCGAATTTCCGGTGCGCGCATCGGGCCTTGATCCCAGCTGGCGCAATTGGCTGCGCCATGAATCCGAGGCGTAAGTCTGAGGCGTGAGCCCGAATAATTTATTAGAGGCACATGATGGGATTGGAAACATTATTGCTCGCACTCGCTGTCGCCGCCTTGGTCGGCTGCGGTTTTGCCGCTATTTTGCTGAACCAACGCGC
>DASXYH010000096.1:0-10469 GCA_036502545.1 Spongiibacteraceae bacterium | reverse complement strand
TCTATCGTATTGCGGGCGAGACTGACCAGCACCGGCGTATAGCCTTGCTGGCCGCTCAAGACGCCGGCCTGCAATGCCGTCAACAATTCTTTTTTTGCCGCTTCCTCGGCGTTACTGCGATCGAGTTCGGCGCCGAGTGCCGGCGATGGTTTGCGCAGCGCCAACGCTGCCTGATCGGCTTCCAGACTGGTCTGCTCACCGCTGACCTCAGCCTGCAAGGCGTTCGCATCGGCGCGCAGACGATGGCCGTGCCAGCTCTGCGCGATAGCGATCAATATGCCAATCGCGAGCAATGCTCCCCACAACTGCAGACAATGTTGCGGCGTCAACCATTGTCGTTGCGGGCGGAACTCGGCGGTGTATAGATTTATCCGCTGCATCACGCTGCCTCGCTGCGTAAAGCAGCGCCTAGTGCGGTAAAGCAGCGCTCCTGTGTTTCCGGCGAAATTTGTTCGCTACCTTGCAACGCATCGGCGAAGCGCAATTGTTTTATTGGTAGATTGATGGTCGCGGCGAGGTTATCGAGCAGCGGACGAGTTTCCGCCATCAATGGCTGCAGAAATATAGCGGCGGGCGGCCGTTGCTTCAGCTGGCTATCGTAATAATCGAGCGTGCGCAGCAATTCCAAGCCTAATTGTTCGGCTAATCGCGGCGCCGTTAAGGGATGGCCGGCATCGCTCAGATTGCTGATACCGGACAATTGTCGGGTGACGTACAATTCGCCGCCGCGGTAGATGGCGACGCTGACGCCGCGCGTGCTCTGACTCACCAGACCCACGCCGATCGCATCCTCCTGCAGCAGCGCAATGACATTGCGCTGGCTCAGCTCGGGAATTTCGATCGCTTCCAACTCGAGTCCGGCGCCGAGCACTGCATCAACGATGGCGCGAATGCGCGCTTTGCGCGCGGTGACCACGTGCCGAACCGGTTTGCCCGGCCGATTGATGCCGGAAGCAAAAGGAAAGCTGTCCAACACGGTATCTTCGGGCTTGGTATCGATAACCTCCCGCAAGCCCCACAGCAAGGCTTGATTGACTTCGGCTTCCGGCACTGCGGGCGTCTCTGCCGGCAATAATTTGTAATCGTCGGGGCCGAGACTGACCCGGCAGCGGCGCCCTTTCAGGCCATGATCGCGGACAAACTGCGCCAGAACTTCCGCAAATGCTGCGTCGCTAGAGATGGATTGCGTTACGGCATTGAGCAATTTGTTGGCGGTGCGGTCGACGACACAGCTAGCAAAGCCGGCCGTGTGCAGGCTCAGGCCCACGCAATCGGGCGACTGGATTTTTCGCGCTTTAAACCATAATGACATTAATATTCCGACCAAGAACGAGAGAGCCGCGCTGCAAGCTTTATGATTGTCTGGAGAAGGCTTGGCTAAAGCCTAGCAAACAAAAGCCTTTTGTGAAGTTTTACCGGTTTGGGCTGAGCCTTCGACAGGAGTACGCCAGCACGGATCGGATAAACCGAGTCGGATTGCCGACGTTGCGATTGGGGAGGCGTTCTGGTATAAAGTCGCGCTTCGTTGCGCCCAGGTTCCAGATTCACGGCGATCCTGGCTGCGAATTATCCTAATTCGATTTATAAAGCTGGAAGACAACATCATGTCCAGAGTCTGTCAGGTGACCGGCAAGCGTCCCATTGTCGGCAATAACGTATCCCATGCGAAGAACCGCACCAAGCGCCGCTTCCTGCCGAATCTGCATCATCATCGGTTCTGGGTGGAGGCTGAAAAACGCTTCGTGACACTGCGCGTTTCCAGCAAAGGCATGCGCATTATCGATAAGCTTGGTATCGATGCCGTGCTGGTTGATATTCGCGCCAATGGCGATAAGGTTTGAAGCGCCTGCGGCGCATTGAGATTTAGGAGATAAAATCATGGCGAAGAAAGGTGCAAGCGATCTGATCCGTCTGGTGTCCTCTGCCGGCACCGGCCATTTCTATACAACGGCAAAAAATAAGCGCAATACGCCGGATAAATTCGAATTCAAAAAATACGATCCGGTAGTTCGCAAACACGTGCTGTATAAAGAAGCGAAAATCAAATAGTATTGGTTTTCGGAAGAATAAAAAAACCCCGCTCTTGAGCGGGGTTTTTTTATTTACTCAATTTATTGATCGCTTTTTATTTTTATCTAGATTGGCTTTGGATGGAGAGAAGACAAAATATTTGCGGATTAAGAAGGATACAAAATAAAGTGTCCCATCTACCAAGATTTTAGTCGAGGTGGGTTTAAGCGCGACCATCTCCACTATGCGTCCAACTAAATGTGCTGATACTACTGCCAGGGTAGCAGCTAAAAGTACATATTTTATTGCTTCAACGGCAATCGAGTCGGATGTTGGGCTGCGAAATACCAAGTATTTGCAACAAAAAAAATTAAATATTCCCGAACACATGCGGGCAATATATGTACTTTCAAATATAGCGGTGTTGAAAGCTAAAAGACTTGAGAAGATAACAATATCGATTAGAAAGGAAGTTAAGCCTACGAAGATATCCCGAAACAAGAGCCAATAGATCCGCATCGAATCGATAATCGGTCGGAAATGTGAAGAGGCATTGTCGTCTATATAAATGGTGGAAATCGGTACCTCCATAAATGGAATCGCTCGCCGGGTGACGAATAACAACATATAACTTTCAAATTCGTAGTGATCACCAGGTAGTTGCAAGAATTCTGCAGTCAACGCTGCAGAAAAACACCGCAATCCAGTCTGCGTATCGCTAATAGGGGCTCCTGTCCTGAGGCGAAAGAGCCAGCGCGTTATCGTATTTCCAACTTTGCTTCGCAGCGGAGTATTTGTATCGAATGCGCGAACACCTAAAATAAATTTCGTGAAATTCTGAGCGCTCGCGACGCGCACCACATTGGTGATGTCCGCGACATGGTGCTGGCCATCAGCATCGGCGGTAACAACTGCTGATGCTCCGATCTTTAAACAATGCGCAAATGCTGTTTTCAGTGCTACGCCTTTGCCCAGGTTATGTGAGTGCCGTAATACTGTGATTAATAGCTGGTCAAGCACAGTAAAAATATTTTGGGCGGTAGCATCGGATCCGTCATCAACCACGACGATACCAAAATGCGTGGTGGCGCGAATTTCATTAATTAACGTAATCAATGCTGTGGTCGGATTATAGGCGGGAATGACAACGACACAGTGGTCAGCCTGGGCGCTATTTATCATTGCCGTTCTCATTGACACTCTTGTAAGAGGCGATTTTTATCAATTTTATAGATAGTAAAGCCGTAATGGGGTATCGAAGCTGCAGCAACAGAAAATACTTGCGGGCAGCGCAATATCAAGTCCTTTAAGATTTTCGATGCCGGACCAAAGCCAAATTTATCAGTTTCAGCAGCGTATTCAATATGATCGGAACTAAGCTCTTTTATTAACTGCGTGCTGTCATAAGGTACGGCATAATTCGGGCGGCTGACAGGAGCTTGTCCGTAAAAAACACCATAAATATAATTACTGGTTGCAAATATCCCCAAATTTTTCTTGAGTAATTCATCAATAACCCAAGGCGCATCTTTTCCGTAATGTTCTTCTATTGTCATTTTTACGCCATCAGAAAAATTGGCGAAGGTATGCACTTTCATCTTAATACCAAACGATATGGCTGTTGCGGCTAGACAGATAATGAGAGCTGTCTGCAAGCAATACGCTTTCAGAGAAAGCGTAGAAGTTTCGGTATTCGGTTTGGTTTTAGTCGATTTTCCCATGCCATAAAGCAATATTAATAACATCAACCCGATGATGTGCAGTCCCAGGCGGAGGTCGTACGAACCGTACACAAACCACAATAGCATGCTCGGAAAAATTAGCGTGAACCACAATGCGATCGTTATTGTGGCACGCCAAGCTAGGGCAAAACTCGCTATAGTTAGAAGAAATAGAAGAGGGCGGTTAAGTAAAAATTTTTGCACGGAGAGAGTAAATTGCGACAACAGTGTTCTATCTGCTATCGATCTCTGTACAACGCCAGTATTATGGTAGAAGCCGCTGCCCTCAGTCAGAGGCCATATTGCGCAAGTGATTGCGCCCGCTAAAACCAATGCGATCGTTAGTGGGGGCCATTTTTTCTTGAGCACAAAAAAAATCGTCAGCAAAGGGAGCGAAATAATTCCCCACAATAGTGCCGGTTGTTTAATGAACGCACCGGCAATTGCCGTCAAAATTGATGTAATCAACCAGTCCAGCCGCGCTGGATTTTCGTCGAAGCGCAATAAGCAGCTTACCGAGCATAGTAATGTGGCGGCCATTAACGGATCAGCCAAGCCGATTGAAAATAAATTTTCGATACCCAGTTTCTTGAATCCGAGTAATACGACGATTAATCCTAGCCATTGTAGGCGCGTTGGTGCGCGTCGTATTACCGCAATTAAGGTTCCGAAATAAATTAAAAAAGCGGTTGATAGGAATAATCGCACAAAGCCCTGACTGCGGAGGTTGTCAATGGCGCGATACAAAGAGCCCATCCAATACGGCAACAATTGGGGATAAGGCGCTTGGGTATAGGAGAAGTCGGCAGCGTTGCCTAGCGCGTGTTGAATAGCCCACATGTTCCAGCTATAAATTTCGTCGTCGATAGCAAAGCTAGACGAGCCTAATCGTATTGCGACTACAATCCAGCCAATGGTAAAAGCAAGTCCACAGAAAATTTGCGGCCAAATTTTTCCCGAAATACTGTTTCCAAAAATTGAAGAAATTGATAAAGCTGAAAAAATTACAACAGTTGCAGCGAGTATTGCGGCAACGAACGGTAATGCTGGCGATCGCGGAAAGAGCCACATTACTAGGCCGCTTAAGGAAATGGTGACGACAATCAGCGAGAATAAGAATTCTGGAGCAGTAGCCAGTCGAAGAAAATGCTGCCGCCAATGCGCCTTTATCGGCAGTTTTGATTTTATCGGGGCTAGCATATATTTTTTCTCGATTTCAAAAATCTATTTTCGATTTGTTGTTTTGCGCGGATGGCCGCAGCGTACACCTGCCTCGGCGCGGTTCCGCCGATATGATCGCGCGCGGCGACAGAGCCTTCAAGTGTGAGCACGGAAAATACATCCGGCTCGATCATCGCACCGAATTGTTTTAATTCGTCGAGCGACATTTCCGCTAAATCCTTTCCGATTTTTACGCCATAGCCTACGGCTTTGCCGACAATTTCATGCGCATCGCGAAACGCGACGCCTTTGCGCACTAAATAATCGGCGAGATCGGTGGCGGTGGAAAAACCGCGCTGCGCCGCTTCGCGCATCATCTCTTTTTTCGGTTGAATCGAAGGCACCATGTCGGCATACGCCTTCAAACAATCTTTCACGGTATCGATCGTATCGAACAGCGGTTCTTTATCTTCCTGATTATCTTTGTTATACGCGAGCGGCTGGCCTTTCATCAGCGTCAGCAAAGCAATTAAATGGCCGTTGACGCGTCCGACTTTGCCGCGAACTAATTCCGGCACGTCGGGATTTTTTTTCTGCGGCATGATCGATGAACCGGTACAAAAACGATCCGGCAAGAATATGAAATTAAATTGCGCGCTGGTCCATAACACCAGCTCTTCGCTGAAGCGCGAAAGATGCGTCATCAATAAACTCGCGAATGCGCAGAACTCGATAGCGAAATCGCGATCGGAAACCGAATCGAGCGAATTTTCCGTTGGTTTATCGAAACCCAACAATTCGGCGGTGTAATGGCGATCGATCGGATACGTCGTGCCGGCGAGTGCGGCAGCGCCGAGCGGACTTTGATTGGCGCGTTTGCGGCAATCGAGCAGGCGGCCGTAATCGCGTTCGAGCATTTCATTCCACGCCAATAAGTGATGGCCGAACGTCACCGGCTGCGCGGTTTGCAAATGCGTGAAACCCGGCATGATGGTGTCGGCATTTTTTTCCGCGAGATCGATAAGGCCGCTTTGCAGCCGCGTAATTTCTTTCGCGATCGCGTCGATTTCATCGCGCAGATATAAACGCACATCGGTCGCGACCTGATCGTTGCGCGAGCGGCCGGTATGCAATTTTTTGCCGGCGATGCCGATTTTCTCGGTGAGCCGCGTTTCGATATTCATGTGCACGTCTTCGAGCGCCACCGACCATTCGAATTTGCCGACTTCGATATCGGCGCGGATTTCTTCGAGGCCGCGCTGGATATCGTCATATTCCTGCGCCGACAGCACGCCGACCTTCGCCAGCATTTTCGCGTGCGCGAGCGAGCCGTTGATATCGTGATGATAGAGGCGCTTGTCGAAATTGACCGACGCGGTGAAACGTTCGACGAAGGCGTCGGTCGGTTCGGAAAAACGTCCGCCCCAGGGCTTGATGGTTTTATCGTCGCTCATGAATTTTCTTGCGCTGAATAATTGAAGATGCGTGATTATATCGCTCCACACACTGTAGGCGCACGCGATGCGTCACGCCACTCGATGCGATCGATACTGCTGCGGCGATATCCCAATCACGCGTTTAAACAGGCGCGAAAAATAGTGCGGATCGTTATAGCCGACACGATTGGCGATGCGTTTGACCGGCTCGTGCGTGGTATCGAGTAACTGGCAGGCGTGCTGCATTTTCAGATGGATGAAATGTTGAATCGGCGCATGGCCGGTGAGCTGTTTGAATTTGCGGACGAAATGAAACTTCGACAGGTTGGCGGCTTGCGCGAGGTCGTCGAGATTGAGATCGCGATCGAGCCGGCGATGCATCGTTTGCTGGATCAGGTCGAGATCGATACGCGTGCCGCGGCTTGAACCATGCGCGGCGATCAGCGTCGCGATATCGGTGAGCATCGCCTTGAGCACGCTGGCCGCATGCACGAAGGCGCGCTCGTTGAGCCCGGCACCGCGCAGCGCAAACAAGGCCTCGAAATCGGCAAACAGGCGCGGCTGAATACCGATCGGCGCGACCGGCTGACTCAGGCCGAGAAATTGGGTGTACACGTCGCTCAACTCGCCCTCGTAATGCACCCAATACAGTGACCACGGTTTTGCCGGCTCGGCGGCGTAGCTGTGTGCGGTGTCGGCGGGCAGCATCATCAAATCACCGGCGCGAACGGGCCAATTGCCGGCCTCAGTGAGCAGCGCGCCGCTGCCCTCGGCGCAGTAAGCGAGTAAATTGTTCGTATGCTGACGTCGCCTCATGCTATGACCCGCCGCATGCGGGTAATAACCGGCCGCGAGCGGATACAAATCGCGGCTGAGGGGATGTTCGCTGAGCAATTTTATCAGTGGCTGCGGAATCAGGATGCGAATCCCTCCCGCCGGTAAAGGCCAGCCTGAGGTAATATCTGCGTTGTTTATGCGCGCACGAGCGGTAGCCATGGTGAATTTGTCTATTATGGAAATAGCGCAATATAGTCCAGCAAGCGCACAATATCGTCAATTCAGGCGGGCCAGGGTTTATGTTCTAATCCCGCCACCTTATTTAAAGGCGTATTCACGAACGCCGCAGGAGACTTAGCCATGTCAGTAGAACTCGAAATCAAAGCGTTGGTCGAGCGCTCGCGCGCCGCGCAGGCGCAAATCGAACATTACACGCAGGAGCAGGTCGATGAGCTGATTCGGGCGATGGTGTGGTCGGTCGCGCAGCCTGAAATCGCCGAGAAAATTGCGCGTTTTACCGTCGAGGAAACGCAGCTCGGCAATTACGACGGCAAATACCTGAAGATTTTCCGCAAGACGCGCGCGACGCTGTACGACATCATCGACGATAAATCGGTCGGCATCATCGAAGAGGATAAAGCGCGCAATATCGTCAAAATTGCGAAGCCGGTCGGCGTGATCGGCGCATTGGCGCCGTCGACCAATCCTGAAGCGACGCCCGTCATCAAAGCGATCTCTGCGGTGAAAGGCCGCAATTCGATCATCGTCGCGCCGCACCCGCGCGCAAAACTCACCAACAAAATGATTTGCGATTTGATGCGCGATGCGATCGTCAAAATGGGCGCACCGGCCGATCTCGTGATCGCGATCGAAGTGCCGTCGGTGGAAAAAACCGTTGAGTTGATGAAACAGTGCGATCGCGTGCTCGCCACCGGCGGCGGCGCAATGGTGACGGCAGCGTATTCGAGTGGCACGCCGGCGCTCGGTGTCGGTGTCGGCAACGCGGTGATCACGGTCGATGACAGCGCGAATCTCGACGACGCTGCCGAAAAAATCCGCATTTCGAAAACGCTCGATCTCGCCGCTTCATGCTCGTCTGATAATTCGGTGCTGGTATTCGGTTCGATCTACGACAAGATGCTTGCCAAGCTCGAAGGCCAAGGCGGCTATTTGGTGACAGCGGAAGAAAAAATCCGCTTGCAGAATACGCTGTGGGAAGACGGCCATTTGAACACCGCAATCGTTGCGCAGCCGGCGGAAAAAATCGCATCGATGGCCGATATCAATCTGCCCGCAGGCAAAACATTTTTCATCGTGCCGGAAACCGGCGCCGGAGCGGAATATCCGTTCTCGGGCGAAAAATTATCGGTAGTGATGACGCTGTATAAAGTGAAAGATATCGATGAGGCGATCGCGTTGACCAATGAAATTCAGGCGTATCAGGGCCAGGGTCATTCGTGCGGTATTTACTCGAATAATGATTCCAACATCATGAAGCTCGCGTTCAACACGAAGACTTCGCGCGTGATGGTGAATCAGCCGCAATCGCCATCGAACAGCGGCAATTTGTGGAACGGCATGCGCCAGACGTTTTCGCTCGGCTGCGGTTCGTGGGGTGGCAACGGCACCAACAACAACATCACGTGGCGCGATCTGATCAACGAAACGTGGGTATCAAAACCGCTGGCTACGCCGAAAGTATTGCCTTCCGATGAAGTGTTGTTCGGCGAAGTGATCAAAAAATTAAAATAAATCCCGGCAAATAAACACTTCCCCCCTGACAAGGGGGGATTGAGGGGGGTTAAAATTTTTAAAACCCCTCCCCGGCCCTCCCCTTGTCAGGGGAGGGAGTTCAGAAAAAACGGTGATCCATGGATTTTAATTTAAGCGAAGACCAACAGGCGTTTCAGCAGGCTGCGCGCGATTTCGCGCAAGGCGAAATGGCGCCGCACGCTGCGCATTGGGATGAAGAAAAAATTTTCCCGCGCGATGTTTTCAGCAAAGGCGGCGAACTCGGTTTCTGCGGTATTTACTGTCCGGAAGAAAATGGCGGCATGGGACTGTCGCGACTCGATACGTCGATCATTCTCGAAGAACTCGCAACCGCGTGCACATCCACTGCCGCATTTTTTTCGATTCACAATATGGTCGCGTGGATGATTTGCAGTTGGGGCACAGCCGAATTTAAAAAGAGCTGGGCTGCTGATTTAACATCCGGAAAAAAACTTGGCTCGTATTGTTTGACCGAACCGAACGCGGGTTCCGATGCCGGTTCGCTGCGCGCAACGGCGCGTCGCGATGGCGATCACTATCTCGTCAATGGCAGCAAAATGTTTATCTCCGGCGCCGGAGCGACTGAAGTATTGGTGGTGATGACACGCACCGGCAAACAGGAAGACGGCCCTGCCGGTGTCACCGCGTTTGCAATTCCCGCCGATACGCCCGGCATTCACTACGGCAAGAACGAAACCAAATTAGGTTGGAACAGTCAGCCGACGAAATTAATTACGTTTGAAAATGTGCGCGTGCCGATTGCGAATCGTCTCGGCGACGAAGGCGAAGGTTTTAAAATCGCGATGAAAGGACTCGACGGCGGCCGCGTCAATATCGCCACCTGTTCGATCGGTGCCGCGCAGGCGACGCTCGATCACGCGCAGAAATACATGCTCGATCGCAAGCAGTTCGGTAAACCATTGTCAGCATTTCAGGCATTGCAATTCAAACTCGCCGATATGACGACAGAACTCGTCGCTGCGCGGCAAATGGTGCGTCTCGCCGCATCGCGCATCGACGAAAATCATCCCGAGAAAACCGTTTATTGCGCGATGGCGAAACGCTTCGCCACCGATATCGGTTTTCAGGTGTGCAACGAAGCGCTGCAATTGCACGGCGGTTACGGTTACATTCGCGAATATCCGATCGAGCGTTTCTTTCGCGATGCGCGCGTGCATCAGATTCTCGAAGGCACCAACGAAATTATGCGCTTAATTGTCGCACGCCGAATTTTGGAAGAAGGCGCAACGGAGATCATTCGATGAGTGAAGAAGCATTGATTCTGGAAAAACGCGGCCACACCGCGATCGTTACGATGAATAATCCGCCGGCGAATACGTGGACGCCGGAAAGTTTGCGCCAATTGCAACGCATCGTGCTCGAATTAAATGACGATGCCGATAACTACGCATTGATTATCAACAGCAGCAGCGAGAAATTTTTCAGCGCTGGCGCCGATCTGAATCGTTTCAATCACGACGATAAAGGCAAGGCGTTCGAATTCGCGCTCGCGTTTGGCGAGTCGTTCGAAACGCTGGCGAATTATCGCGGCGTGTCGATTGCCGCAATTACCGGTTATGCGATGGGCGGC
>DASXYH010000095.1:0-2490 GCA_036502545.1 Spongiibacteraceae bacterium | reverse complement strand
TCATTGCGGCGCGTGCACCGTGGATGTCGACGGTTGTTCAGTGAAATCCTGCACCGTGCTCGCGGTGCAGTGCGATGGCAGCACGGTGCATACCGTGGAGGGCCTCGCGAAAGCCGGTGTATTGCATGCGGTACAGGAAGGCTTTTACAAAGAGCACGGTTTGCAATGTGGTTTTTGCACGCCCGGTATGCTGATGCGCGCGCAACGCTTTCTGGAAGAAAATCCCAATCCCACCGAAGACGAAATTCGCCACGGCATGAGCGGTAATTTGTGTCGCTGTACCGGTTATCAAAATATCGTCAAAGCGGTGCAATACGCCGCGCGCAAGTTGCAAGAGCCAGCGGTAACCGCTTAAGCCCCGGTCGCTAATCGAAGTTACTCAACCTTATTCTGGGAATACTCAAGATGAACGCTCCCGAACAAACACTCGAAGCTCGCGAAGCGGCATTGGCCGGCATGGGCCAATCGCGTCTGCGCAAAGAAGATGCGCGTTTCATTCAAGGCAAAGGCAATTACGTCGACGACATCAAGATGCCGAACATGCTGCATATGGATATCGTGCGTTCGCCGTTCGCGCACGCGCGCATCAAAAAAATTAACAAAGCAGCCGCGCTCGCAATTCCGGGCGTGTATGCGGTATTGACTGCAGACGATTTGAAACCGCTCAAATTGCACTGGATGCCGACGCTCGCAGGCGATGTCGCCGCGGTGTTGGCCGATGAAAAAGTGCATTTTCAAATGCAGGAAGTGGCGATTGTAATCGCGGACGATCGCTACATCGCCGCCGATGCGGTCGAAGCAGTCGAAATTGAATACGAAGAATTGCCGGTGGTGATGGACCCGTATGCAGCATTAAAACCGGATGCGCCGGTAGTGCGCGAAGATCTCGCCGGCAAGACCAGCGGCGCGCACGGCGCGCGCGATCATCACAATCATATTTTTACGTGGGATGCGGGCGATAAAGCCGGCACCGATGCCGCATTCGCGAACGCGGCGATCACGGTGAAGCAGCACATCTTGTATCCGCGCGTGCATCCGTGCCCGCTCGAAACGTGCGGCTGCGTTGCGTCGTTCGATCCGGTGCGCGGCGAGCTCACCACGTATATGACTTCGCAAGCGCCGCATATCGTGCGCACGGTGGTATCGTTATTGTCGGGAATTCCCGAATCGAAAGTGCGCATCGTATCGCCCGATATCGGCGGTGGCTTCGGCAACAAAGTCGGTATTTATCCGGGTTATGTGTGTGCAATTGTCGCCAGCATTGTGCTCGGCAGACCGGTGAAATGGATCGAAGATCGCATCGAAAATATTTCGTCGACTGCATTCGCGCGCGACTACCACATGGACGGCGAAATCGCCGCGACGCCGGATGGAAAAATCACTGCGCTGCGCGTGAATGTGATTGCCGATCACGGCGCGTTCGACGCGTGTGCCGATCCGACCAAATTCCCCGCCGGTTTATTTCACATCTGCTCGGGCTCGTACGATATTCCCGTGGCGTTCGCGAGCGTCAAAGGCGTTTACACCAATAAAGCGCCCGGCGGCGTCGCGTATCGCTGTTCGTTTCGCGTCACCGAAGCGGTGTATCTGATCGAGCGCATGGTCGATGTGCTCGCGCAAAAATTAAATATGGATAAAGCGGAAATTCGCGCGAAAAATTTTATTCGCAAAGAACAATTCCCTTACAGCAGCGCGTTCGGTTTCGAATACGATTCCGGGGATTACCACACCGCGTTACAAAAAGTGCTCGACGCATGCGATTACAAAGGTCTGCGCGCCGAGCAAGCGGCCAAGCGCGCCGATCCGAATTCGCCGACGCTGATGGGCATCGGTCTCGTTTCATTTACCGAAGTGGTCGGCGCGGGTCCGAGCAAAATGTGTGACATTCTCGGCGTCGGTATGTTCGACAGCTGCGAAATTCGCATTCATCCAACCGGCAGTGCGATCGCGCGGATGGGCACCATCACGCAGGGCCAGGGCCACCAAACCACTTACGCGCAAATTATCGCGACCGAGTTAGGTATCCCATCGGAAAACATTCAAGTCGAAGAAGGCGACACCAGCACCGCGCCGTATGGTCTTGGCACTTACGGTTCGCGCTCGACGCCGGTCGCCGGTGCGGCGATCGCGTTGGCCGCGCGCAAGATTCACGCGAAGGCGCGCAAAATTGCCGCGCACATGCTCGAAGTCGGCGAGAACGATTTGGATTGGGAGGTCGATCGCTTCAAAGTGAAAGGCGACGACAGCCGTTACAAAACCATGGCCGATATTTCGTGGCAGGCCTATCATCAACCGCCCGCCGGTTTAGAGCCGGGGCTCGAAGCGGTGCATTATTACGACCCGCCCAATTTCACCTATCCGTTCGGCATTTATTTGTGCGTTGTCGATATCGATCGCGGCACCGGTGAAACGAAAATTCGCCGTTTCTATGCACTCGACGATTGCGGCACACGCATCAATCCGATGATTATCGAAGGCCAGATTCACGGC
>DASXYH010000094.1:0-8975 GCA_036502545.1 Spongiibacteraceae bacterium | reverse complement strand
GGAAGTGACCTTATCGTTAACGGTGGTGTACGAGCCTATCCAAAACGAGTGGTATCTCGATACGAACGCCGTTAATTGACCGACGCCAAGAACATTTTCGAGTTGACTGCGCTCGCCGATATTTTCTGTAATTTTTTGCCGATGCCGTTCTGCCGACGGATTGAGCACAAGCGCTAAAAGAAGTAATCCGGCGATAGCAAGAATTGAGATGATGGACTTTCGCATTGGTGAGTTCTCGTCGGAGTTTAGCGGTAAGATTTTTATTTTTCTGCTGGAATAAATTTAATTGAGATTAATAAATTAATAAGAATGACGCTGCCGGCTTTATTGTAAACCCGACAGCGGTATTGCGCTTAGCTGGCTTTTTTCGTTTTCGCCATTTCCATCGCGATTTCTTCGATTAAATCTTCCTGACCGCCGACTGTTCTGCGCGCGGCCATTTCGAGCAGAATTTTGTGCGGCGGTACGCCGTGTTTTTTGCCGGCGCGTTTGGCGAACAACAAGAACGACGAGTATGCGCCGGCATAACCGAGCACGAGTGCTTCGCGGCTGATGCGCACTGGGTGCTCCATCATCGGCCACACGCGATCTTCGGCGACATCGATCAGTTTGAAAATATCGACCCCCTGCATATCGGCGCCCATGCGTTCGAGCACGGCGGCGAATACTTCGAGCGGCGTATTGCCCGCGCCTGCGCCCAAACCTGCAGCGGAGCCGTCGATGCGCACTGCACCGGCTTCAACCGCGGCGAGTGAGTTCGCGACGCCCATCGCCATATTGTGGTGGCCGTGGAAGCCGACTTCGGTATCGGGATGCAATTCGGCGCGCAACAATGCAATATATTTGGCGACATCGTGCGGCAGCATATAGCCGGCCGAGTCGGTGGCGTAAATCGTGTTCGCGCCGTACGATTCCATCAGTTTCGCCTGCACCAATAATTCTTCCGGCGTAATCATATGCGCCATCATCAGAAAGCCGACGGTATCCAAACCGAGTTTGCGGCCGAGCATGATGTGTTGTTCGCTGACATCGGCTTCGGTGCAATGCGTTGCGACGCGAATCGTTTTGACGCCGCAATCGGCGGCCATGCGCAGATGATCGACGGTGCCGATGCCCGGCAACAATAGCGCCGAAATTTTCGCGCGTTTGATATTTTTCGTCACCGCGCGTAAATATTCTTCATCGCTGTGCGCGGGAAAACCGTAGTTCACCGATGCGCCGCCGAGGCCGTCGCCGTGTGTCACTTCGATCAGCGGCACGCCGGCCTCATCGAGACCGCTGGCGATATTCACCATCTGCTCGATGCTGATTTGGTGCTGCTTCGGATGCATGCCGTCGCGCAGACACATGTCGTGCAGTAAAACTTTTTTACCTTTCAGATTCATGTCGGCTTACCTATAAATTTATTACTTCAAATCGAATAGTTACGCAGCTTCTTTTTGCATCAGCTCGGCATACAGTTCCGCGGTGCGCAATGCGGCCGCCGTCATGATGTCGAGATTGCCGGAATATTTCGGCAGGAAATCGCCGAGACCTTCGACTTCCATCGATACGGTGACGCGATTGCCGTCGAAAATCGGACCGGTTTTCAAGCGATAGCCGGGCACGTATTTCTGCACTTCTTTGATCATCGCGTGAATCGATGCAGTGATTTTGTCCTGCTGCGGTTCGGTTTCGGTCAGGCAATGAATCGTATCGCGCATGATCAACGGCGGCTCGGCCGGATTGATGATGATAATTGCCTTGCCCTGTTTGGCGCCGCCGACTTTTTCGATCGCGCCGGCGGTGGTGCGGGTGAATTCATCGATATTTTTGCGCGTGCCGGGACCGGCCGATTTCGACGCAACCGTCGCGACGATTTCGGCGTATTTAACCGGCTGCACTTGCGATACCGCAGCGACCATAGGAATCGTCGCCTGACCGCCGCAGGTCACCATGTTGACGTTGTTTTTACGGCCTTCGCTTAACAATTGCTGCAGATTCACCGGTGGAATGCAGAACGGACCGATCGCGGCCGGCGTCAGATCGATCATCATCACACCGAGTTCGGTCAGCTTGCGCGAATTATCCGCGTGCACATAAGCCGATGTCGCATCGAATGCGATTTGAACGTTGTCGGCTTTGACGTGCGGCACCAAACCATCGACACCGGCGGTGGTGGTTTTCATGCCGAAACCTTTTGCACGCTGAATACCGGGCGAATCCTCGACGCCGACCATCCACACCGGCTCGATCCATTCGCTGCGCATGGCTTTCATCAACAGATCGGTGCCGATATTGCCGGGACCGATAATGGCGGCACGCAATTTTTTGCTCATAAGAAAATTCCTATCGTTAATTTGTAAACGAACAAGTCGCGGAGCCGATTTTCGCGCCGCGCGAATCTTTTAAATCGAGATGCATTTTGTCGCCGGCTTTAACCGATTCGAGCGGCACCAACGAGCCGGATAAAATAATTTCGCCGGCCAAAAATGGAATGCCGAATTCGCCGAGCGTATTCGCCAGCCACGCGACGGCAGTTAAAGGATTGCCCTGCACCGCCGAGCCTTTGCCCGAACTGATTTTCTCGCCGTTTTTGAATACGTCGATTTCCAGATTCGGCAGATCGAACATGCGCGGATCAAACTCTTCATTGCCGAGCACATACACGCCGCACGATGCGTTGTCGGCAACGGTATCCTGAATTTTTATTTTCCAATCCTTGATGCGCGAATCGACGATTTCAAAACACGGAATGATACATTCGGTGGCGTCGAGCACCTGCGCGGCGGTAACGCCGGGACCGCGCAAATCTTTTTTCAGTCGAAACGCAATTTCGCCTTCGGCGCGCGGTTGAATCAGTTGGCCGTGGATTTTGATCGCGGCGTTGTTAGCGAATGCCATCGCGTCGGTGAGGAAACCGAAATCGGGTTGAAACACGCCGAGCATTTTTTGCACGGCATCGGAAGTCACGCCGATTTTTTTGCCGACTATTTTTTCGCCGTCGCGATCGAGACGCAGTTGCACCATATGTTTGGAGATGTGATACGAATCGGAAATTTCAATGCCGGGCACGCGCTCGATCAGCGGTGCCAGCGTGCGGCAAGCGCGCAGCGCCTGATACAGCTCCAATCCCAGCGCCTCGATTTGAGTGTTAGGCAACGCCATAATTATTTCGCCACCTTTTTGTTGAGTCCCAACTTCTTGCCCAAAAAGTTGATGCATGTTTCGTTGAACAGTTGTGGGTGTTCGATCATAAACCAATGCCCGCATTTCGAAATGACGAGCATTTCGTAATCTTTCAGGCCTTTCGCGAGTTTCATCACGCCGGTTTCCGGCATCAACTTATCGTCGATACCCCACAGCACCAGCGCGGGCACTTTGATTTCGCCGAGACGCGCGGTCATGTTCGGTACGACCATCGATTTGAGCACTTGATCGTTCTGCAATTGGAATACTTCCCAGCGCTGATCGATCAATTCTTCGGTCACCGATTTTGCGTCGAAAACCAGCGCTTTTTTCACGAATTCGGCGAGCTTGTCGCGCGAGGTAGCGCCGCCCATGAACACTTCCTTCATGATCGCCATGCCGGGCATCGTGAAATAATCGGGTTGATTCTCGATGCCGCCGGGCGACATCAAAATCAATTGCGAGGCTTTTTGCGGATATTTCAACGCGAAGCCAATCGCGATGGCACCGCCGAGCGAATTACCGAGCAGCACCAGTTTATCGATGCCGAGTTTTTCGAGAAATTCGTTGATGTAGCCGATGAAGTAATCGAGTGTATAAGCCACATCGGTAGGCTTGCTCGAATAACCGTAGCCGGGCAGATCGATCAACAGCGCGCGATAGCCCGCTTCGACAAATGCCGGCGCGTTAAATTGAAAGTTGCTCCAGCCACTGGCGCCGCCGCCGCTGCCCTGCAGAAACAGTACGGGATAACCCTGGCCGAGATCGTGATAGTGAATCTTCATGCCGCCGCTTAAATCGACGTAGTTTCCTTCCGGTAATATCTTGCTCATGGTTACGTTCCTTAATCGGTCAAACATAGCTTTTGGTACAAACCGAACCTTACGCGACGAATGCAGCACTCCATGTTATCGGCTCGCCCAACAGTTGGCGTTGCGAAGGTGGTTGCGTACCATTCAAATCTTGAATGCCGTAATGCTGCGCCTCTTCTGCGGCGATCAGCGTACGACCGGATTTTTGCAACAGCGCCGGATCATTGTACAGCGTATCGATCACTAGTCCGGTCAATTGCGGACTTTCCATCATATCGACGAAGCCGGCGTATTTCTCCGGCGCCGCGGCAATGACACGTTCGGTGCGTTCGGTACGCAGCATGCCCATCCAGATCGAAACCGCAGCCACGTTGAACGGCTTGAAATCGACCGCCATATCATGCGCCATTTTATCGTGCCCAACCTTTTGTGCGCCGTAGGCGGGGCCGTGCATGTAACAGCGCGCGCCGAACGACGATGTATTTACAATCAGGCCGCGGCCATTTTTTACCAAGAGCGGCGCCGCGTAATAACTGGCCAGATAGCTTGAGCGCAAACCGATATCGATGATATCGACCAGCCCTGGCGATTTATGCCAGAACGGACCGGGCTCGATCAGATCGTCGTGAATGCTGGCGGCGTTGTTGACCAGAATATCGAGCCGTCCGTGTTCGCGCTCGACCTGCGCGAACAGTGCAGCGATTTGTTCGACGTCGCCGCAATCGCACGCGACCGCAATGCCATTCCCGCCGAGCCAGGTGATTTCCGCAGCGGTTTTATCGATTGTGCCGGGTAGCGGTGCATCGCCTTCGCGGCGGCTGCGTCCTGTCACATAAACTGTATCGCCCTTGCCGCCGAGCGCCAGCGCGATGCCTTTGCCGGCACCGCGGCTCGCCCCAGTGACGACGACAACTCGATTCACAAAAAGAAATCCGTGTTATCGAGACCGAGCTGCACGCCGCCGTAATTCCTGCCGAATGGATACGGATTATTGGCGACGTGCGCGCGTCCTGCCAGAATATCAAGCGTGAACCGCTGCAGCGGCGCATCGATGAAAATAGCGCGGCCGCCGCACATTTTTTGCAAATCGAGCGCGGCGCTCAGGCATTCGTCCGGCACCGCGGCGGATTCGAAACGGTATTGAATGCGGGTGTTGAGATCGGTGGCTTCACCGCGCCGCGCATCGGCCATCAATCGATCGAAATTAGCGGTCAATTTCAGGTACAGCCTGTCGACGATCGCCTGCGCATTGGCGACGGCCATCTGCGCATGCGGATCTTCCGCCGTTTTGCTGCCGCTGTTGCTGCCGATGCGCTTCGACGCCACTTCGCGATAGGCGTGAATCGCGCCTTGCAGCGCGCCAATGGCGCCGGCCGAAACCGCGCGCGGAAAAATTTGCCCGAACGGAATTTGGTACAGCGGAATCGTATGGCTGTCCGGCCCCGGATTTTCGCCTTTGAAGCTGGCGAGCGAACTTAACGTGCGGTATTCCGGCACGAACGCATCTTTGACGACGATATCTTTCGAGCCGGTACCCTGCAGGCCGAACGTATGCCAGGTATCGACGATTTCGAAATCGCGTTTGGGTACCATGAATGTGCGGTAATCGGGCGCATTGTTCGCATCGGGCGGTACGACGCCGCCGAGGAAAATCCAATCGCAATGATCGCAGCCGCTGGAGAACGACCAGCGTCCGCTGAATTTGAAACCGCCGTCGACGCGCTCGACTTTACCGACCGGCATATACGACGACGCAATCAATACGCTGGTATCGTCCTTCCACGCTTCTTCCTGTGCGCGCAGATCGAACAATGCGATTTGCCAGTTGTGCACGGCGATCACGCCGTAAATCCACGCGGTCGACATGCATGCTTCCGCGAGCGCGAATTGCACGTCGAAAAATACCTGCGGGTCCATTTCAAAACCGCCCCAGCGTTTAGGCTGCAGCACGCGGAATAATCCCGCCGTCTGCATTTCCTTGATCGTTGCATCGGAAATTTTGCGATCGATCTGCGCCTGGCGCGCGCGCTCGCGCAGCGCGGGCTGCAATGCGCGCGCTTTCTGTACGACTTCTTGCGGAGTTGGAATGGCATTGGTCATGGCTGTTCTCCGAATACATGGTTGTCAGTTGTTAGTTATGAGTTGTCAGTTAAAAGCCTCAATGATCGTTGCGTTTCCGACAATTGACAACTCTGCGAATCACCCGTTATGCGAGTGATTTGTACTGTCCTTTATAAAAAACCAAAGGTTCTTTGTCGCGATTATCGAACGATAAAATACGGCCGACCAGAATGATGTGATCGCCGCCCGAATAACGATGTTCCACCGAACATTCGAAGCGTGCGCTGTAATCGGTCAGGCACGGCACATCGCCGACGCCGAGTTCGTGCACGGTATCGGCGAATTTATCGGTATTTTTGGCGGCGAACCGGCGCGACAGTTGCTCCTGGCCGCTGTGCAGCACATGGATGGTGAAATGCGCGGCTTGATGAAACGCATCGAACGCAGTGGCGGTTTTCGCCACACTCCACAATGCCAGCGGCGGATCGAGCGATACCGACGAAAAGCTGTTGGCGGTCATGCCGACCGGTCTGCCCTCAGCGTCGCGCCCGGTGATAATGGTCACACCGGTGACGAAGCTGCCGAAGGCGTTGCGAAGTTGAATCAGGTCAATCGTACTCATGGAATTCTGCCGGTTTTATCGAGTTTGCGCCGGATCATAGCAAAGGTGCCACCCGCGGACATACCGCATATGAGTTACGGCCCCACCCGGCAGCAGAGCAGGGCCGCGCATCATCCCGCTACAGGATCGGCCCGTGCAGCCGCGCGAACAGATCGAGCAGGAACAGCGTCAGCATCGATACGAAACTGGCCTCGATCGCGCAGCGCGACCAGGTCCAGCTGGGGCCGTCTTCGTCGAGCCGATAGACGTTGGGAAAGCTGACAATGAAATACAGCGCATAACAAATCGAGCCGACTTTCAGCATCGCCGGCATATTTTCATACCAGACGATACCGGCCGAATTGCCGGTCATGTAGCAAAAGGTTTCGGCCCACGCGAAAAACAACGCGCTCAATAGGACGATAACAATCCAGCTGATCCGGCGCGCCGGCGGCGAATAATTCGCGAACATCGTGCGCACGCGGCGCATACATATCACGGCGCCATTGTGATAGATCAGAAAGAACGCCATCGTGTTGAAATACATGCCGATCGGCACTTTTTTATATTCTGCCAGCGCGGTGGCTTCGTTCGGGCCGAGCAGATACGAATCGAAAAATAAATTCGGGCTCAAATATTGGAAGTGATAGCGTATGCCGAGTATCTGAAAAAAATATTCGGTATGAAAATACGTCGCGAAGAAAACGTAAACCGCGAGCCAAATCTGCAATTTGCACCAGTAGCTGTCCTGCCAGCGCACGCCGCTGTTGCGGCGTAGCCACAACGGCAGCAATACACAATAAGGAAGCCACATACCGATGTTCTGCACGATATGCCAGAAATTGCCGACGTCGAGCCAGTGCAGATTTTGAATCGCCGCGTTGTAGGCAAAAAATACCGGAATGAAAAACAGATAAAATTTTTCGGCCCACGCTTTGTCGGGATTTTTGGAAAACCAATATCCGGCTACGGCCATCGTGTTTCTCCTGCGCTTTTATTGTGATTTGGTTTTTGTTGCACGGTTACGATGGCAAAAACTCGCCGCCGTTCACGTCCAAAATTGCACCGGTTATTGCGGACGCATAATCCGAAATTAAAAACAGCGCGGCGCGCGCGCATTCGTCATCGGTAACGATACGTCGCAGTGCAATATTTTGCGCGACGCCGGCGACCATTTGTTCGAGTGTACTGTGCTGCGCCTGCGCCCATTCCTTTAGCGCGTTCTGCACCGGTACGCCCCACATCCAGCCCATGCGCGCGGCATTGACGCGAATATTTTGCGGGCCGAGTTCGAGCGCGAGATATTTGGTTGCCGTTGTCAATGCGCCTTTCGACGCCGCGTAACCGGCTTCGCCCGGCACCGGTTTCATCGTCGCCATCGTATTGATCATTACAATAGCGCCGCTGCCTTGCGCTTTCATGTGTGGTGCGCACGCGCGGCTCAATTCGATCGAACCGATTACATTGGTATTGAACGACTGCTTCCACAATTCGAGATCGCCGCCTTCGATCGCTTCGAAATTACCGTGGAAGTAAGCGCTGTTGACGAGGCCGTCGATGCGCCCAAACGCAGCGATTGTTGTTGCGACGAGATTTTTGCATTGCGTCGGATCGGCAATATCGGTCGGCACTTTGATAATTTTGCAATCGACGCCGAGCGCACGCACGCGTTGTTCGGCATCGTCGAGTTTTTCGGCGGTGCGCGCCGCAATTGCCAATGCTTTCGCGCCCTCGCGCGCGGCTTCGATAGCGAGTTTGACGCCCATACCGGGACCGATGCCGGAAATCATGACGACTTTATCTTTCAGCAACATGATTATTTCCTCGTTCGGTTTGTTCCCTCTCCCTCGGGGAGAGGATTAGGGTGAGGGGAAGTTAGCTTTCAATCAATATGGCTCTCGCGGTATTCGCGATATTGCGTTTTCACTTGTGCGGCGCTGAGGCCGAATTGTTCCAGCGTGTAATTGTGCGCCGGGCGTTTTTCGCGCGGATTATTGTTCATGTAAGTTTGTATCTGCGCGCGCGCGATGGCGGTCATCGCAATACCGAAGTGTTGGTAAATACGCTCGATCAGCGCGATTGGATCGCTGACAGTCTCGCGAAAATCGACATCGAAAAACAATTCGCGCGGCAATGTATCGCGCGCGGCCATGCAGCGATATAAATCGCGGTGCATTGTCGCATTGCTGAGCTGGCCCGCCGCAATCGCAGCGGCGCTGTCGCTGACGCCGAGCCACAGGTTGTAAATCATGCTGGCATACGACGGCAGTGTCTGGATAGGATCGCGATGCGTTTGCACGAATTGCGCATCGGGAAATAATTTGAGAATCGTA
>DASXYH010000093.1:0-11349 GCA_036502545.1 Spongiibacteraceae bacterium | reverse complement strand
CTCGTGCGCAACTGCGCGGAATGGCCGGAAAAATGGCGGCTGCAGGCCGACAGTCGAGTTGACATCGGCGGCTGCAAAGTGGTCACCGAACACAGCCTGGTAGATTTCAGTATCGAACTGCGTTTTCGCCAGGTCGCGGCGCAGCTATTGGCCGAGAGCGGCGCGGTCGATGCGCCCGAGCCCGGTGTGTTACTCGAAGATAACGATGACTGAAATTGCCGCGCGTTTAGCCGAGCGCGGCGAGCGCTTGATGCACTTGCGGCCGCTGCCGGCGAGCGCAGGCCGCCTGGTGCGAATGGTCGGCATGACGCTTGAGGCCGTAGGGCTCAATGTGGCGGTCGGCAGTCGCTGCCTGGTCACAACGCGCAGCGGCCGTCGGATCGAAGCCGAAGTTGTCGGCTTTTCCGAGGCACGCGTATTTTTGATGCCGACCGAAAAATTTGAAGGTTTGCAACCGGGCGCGCGCGTGGTACCGCTGTTGCGTTCGAGTCATATCCCGGTCGGACCGGAATTGCTGGGCCGCGTTATCGATGGTTCGGCGCGTCCGCTTGACGGCAAAGGCCCGCTAAATTGCCGCGCGTACATCGATTTCGAAGGGCCGGTAATCAATCCGCTCGACCGCAAACCGATCCATGCCGTGCTGGATGTCGGCATTCGCACAATCAATTCGGCACTAAGCGTCGGCCGCGGGCAGCGTTTGGGCCTGTTTGCTGGCAGCGGTGTCGGCAAAAGCATGCTGCTCGGCATGATGACGCGCTTCACTGAAGCCGATGTCGTCGTGGTCGGTCTGGTCGGCGAGCGCGGCCGTGAAGTGAAGGAATTTATCGAGCAGGTGCTCGATGCCGAAGGCCTGCGCCGTTCGGTCGTGGTGGCGTCGCCGGCCGATGAAGCGCCGCTGATGCGATTGCGCGCGGCGGCGCTGGCGGCGCGTCTGGCCGAATATTTTCGCGATCAAGGCCAGCACGTATTGTTGCTGATGGATTCGCTGACGCGTTACGCACAGGCGCAGCGCGAAATCGCGCTCGCAGTCGGCGAGCCGCCGGCAACGAAAGGTTATCCGCCATCGGTGTTCGCCAAACTGCCGGCGCTGGTCGAACGCGCCGGCAACGATGCCACCGGCAAGGGTTCGGTGACCGCGTTCTATACAGTACTGACCGAGGGCGACGATTTGCAGGACCCCGTAGCCGATGCGGCGCGCGCGATTCTCGACGGCCATATCGTGTTGTCGCGTGCACTGGCGGATGAAGGGCATTATCCGGCGATCGATGTCGAAGCGTCGATTAGCCGGGCAATGCCTAACGTCGTGACCGAAGCGCATCTAAAATTGATGCAGCGGCTGAAGCAGTTGTACTCGCGTTATCAGCAAAGTCGCGATTTGATTGCGGTGGGCGCGTATGTTGCTGGCGCTGATCCCGAGACCGACGAAGCAATTAGAATGTTGCCGCATATCCGCGCGTTTTTACGGCAGGGCCTGCGTGAATCAGTGTCGTTTGCCCAAAGTCTCGATCAGTTGCAGCAATTGCTCGCGCCGGCGAAGCCGCTTGAGCAAGCGTAATCAATTAGTGAAGTATTAAAGAGTCGCATTTCAGGCGAACCATTTTGGGTGATCAATGGCGCGGAAAAGTTCGGAACGATTGCTAGTACTGCTGAAATTGGCTGGGATGCGCGAGCAGGCAGCCGCGCGGCAGCTTGCGGCTAGCAGCGAACGCTTGCAGCAGGCGCAACAGCAGAGCACGCAACTCGCGCAGTATGAGCGCGATTATCAGCAGCGTTATATCGATGCGGGCGCCGAGCCTGTCAATCGCAATTTTTTGCTCAATTACCAGAGTTTTTTCCGGCAATTGGAAGTGGTGCAGGTGCAACAGGGACGAGCCATCGAGCTGCGCGAATCGGATCGCGAGCAGGCACGCCTACGCTGGATCGAAATCTACGTCAAGCGGCGGTTGTTGACGAATGTGCGCGAGCGCCGTCTGGCTGGCGAGTTGCAAGAGGCGGAAAAAAAAGTGCAACGCGAAATCGACGATCGCTCGCCGCGGAATCCGCATTCAAAGCTATTCGCCTCCTGAACTCATCGACCGCATAATTTTTCTGCGGTGAATGGTTGGCTTAACGCTTTCCTCGACTATGCTTTTGCTTAGTTTGCCGCCGCGTCGCGCAGACTGCCAAGTAGGGGATCATTTGTTATGGCAATTACTGCAAAACGTTCTAACGATGGCGCCGAATTGATTATCGAAGTAGAAGGCCGCTTTGATTTCAGCGCGCATCAGGAATTTCGCAAAGCTTACGAAGTCGCCGGTGCGAAGCCGCGCAAATTTGTCGTCGATATGCATCGCGCCAATTACCTAGACAGCTCGGCGTTGGGCATGTTGCTGCTGCTGCGCGATTACGCGGGCGGCGACGATTCGCAAATTCAAATCGCAAACTGCAATCCGGAAGTAAAAAATATCCTCACCGTTTCGAACTTCGATCAACTATTCAATCTCGTTTAACGGCGCTCAGCCACGCCGTGACGACCTACCGCTGAGCTTGTCGTAAAGACTTTCCTGGGTAAGAATATTCGGCACAGGCAATTTCGTTAGAAATTGTCAAACAGCAGTACTCGCACGGTGAAAGCCTGCGCCCCCTGAGGGATTGACGTCGTGGCCGCGCAACATTTGGATCAGGGAACCTTGCAAGAGCTCAAGGTGATCATGGGCGGCGATTTCAACAAGCTGCTAAAAACCTTCGCCAGCGATAGCGCGTCACGGGTCGCGGCGATTCGACAGGCCGCGGCGGCAACCGATAGTGACGCATTACGGCGCGCCGCACATTCGTTCAAAGGCAGCTCCGGCAATATGGGCGCATTGCGACTCGCCGAGTTATGTCGTCAGATTGAAGAACTCGCACGCGATGGCGCCGCGGCGCGCTGTCCACCTTTGGTAGACAAGTTAGTGGAGGAATACGCCTACGTGCAGGCGGAACTTGACGCACTGCGGTGATTGCCGCGCTCGCGATTGGCAATCTTCTTGCTCTTGTCCTCGTACCGACAATAAGTCCGAGGCTTTCTCAATGACCCCGACCGCCGCGCCATCTTCACCTGTACTGCTCAATCCGGTCACTGATACCGCCAAACCAACTGGCGCTGCCAGCGCAGATCCTGCGGGCGGCGGGATCTCCGGTGGTTTTGAGCTATTGCTCGGTGAAATGACGCAATTGCAGCAGTTACCGGCACCGGTTGGCACAGACGACGACAGCGGCGCCGGAAAAGTCCCGGCAACGGCGACCGCAAGCGGCAATGCGTTACCGCCTACAGGCCTGATATTGCCGTTTGCCGCGTTGTCGACAGGATCATTGTCCGATGAATCGAACTCGGCTGAATCGAATCAGAAAAAATCCGAGGATGCCGATGCTACGACCGACGCCATCGCGGCGGATGAGGCGTTGCTGGCGACCGCCGTACCTGTAATCGCTTCGCCGGTTGTCGTTTCACCGGCAATTGGAAAATCAGGCACCGCAGCGAACGGTCAATCGAGCGATGTCATCGCGTCCGCGCTGGCAACCGCAGCAATCGCTGGCGGCAATGCCGTGCTCGAAGCGCAGAAGGACGCGAAATCCGGCAAAGCCGATAACGGCTTGATACTCGGGAAAACTACTGCGAGCGGTGATACCGCTGCCACCAATACCGCTGCGATTCAAACAATTGATGCGGCAGCCAGTAGCGCGCAATCAGCCGCGAAAAATTCCGGCGAATCAGAATTCGATACGTTCATCAAACATTTCGAGGCGTCGGCATCGACACCGTCCACCGCGACCGCAGCGGTTGCCGATAGTGGCCGCATGCACCAATCGGCGCGCGCGTATGTCGATACCACTGCCAATAGTACTGCGGTTTCGGTGCCGGTCGGCAGCAATGGCTGGAGCGATGCGGTGGCGGACAAAGTGATGTGGTTCAGCGCCAATAAAATTTCCAGTGCCGAAATTCACCTCAATCCACCCGATTTAGGTCCGCTACAAGTGCGTGTTAGCACGCAGCACGATCAGACCAGCGTAATCTTCACCAGCCAACATACCGCCGTGCGCGATGCGCTCGATCAAGCGTTGCCGCGCTTGCGCGATATGATGGGCAGCCAGGGTATGCATCTCGATGTCAGCGTTGGCGGCCAGAATACGCAACAGCAGCAATATGGCCGCAACGATGGCAATAACAATCGCAGTGCGCAATTAGCCGGCTTATTCGCTGACGATGGCGCGCCAGTATCAACTGCAATCACCTCGATAAATTCGGGACGATTGCTGCGTTCAGGAGTCGATGCTTACGTCTAAAAAATTTTCGTAATTTGCAGATGCACGCTTCGCTTCGAGCGCGCTTTCGTTCGATACAATTCCGCGGCTTTATCATTTCTTGCATATCCTCTTCATGTCTTGTGTGTCTGCATTGCTGAGCGCGATATTTCGGTAGCGGATCGCGCCTGGTGCATTACACTTGAGCGGTTAATCGACCCACGTGTTTTCTTCGAAAATAATTTGCAATCAATTTCTAGTGTGCTGTTTTGCTTGGAAACTTTCCCAAGTGCGTGGCATAGGTTTTGCTCAAGCCCCTGTAGCGGGTATAAAGGTGTCGGAAGTTTGGCATGGCAGATACAGAAGATCTCGAAGAAGACGCAGAAGCCAGCGAGGAAGACGCAGCACAAGCTGCAGAGGCCGCGGCCCGCAAGAAAAAATTATTATTGCTCGGCGCTGTAGGCGTAGTGTTGTTATTGGTTGCGGGCGGCGGCACGTGGTTCGCACTGCGCATGCTGAGTGGCGATAAAGCGAAACCCGTGGAAGCGGTGAGCGCGGAGCCGGCCCGGCCCGCAGTCGCAGCAGGGGAGAAAAAAGAGGAAAAAAAGGAGGAAAAAAGCGAGCTTAAGCCAGCTTTTTATGATCTTTTGGATCCTGCGTTTCTTGCTAATTACAGCGTTGCCGGGCGGCAACATTATTTGCAGCTTTCGTTAGCCGTGATGGCGCGCGAACAAAGTGGAATCGATGCGCTGCACACGCATATGCCGCTGGTGCGTAACCGTGTTGTGCTGTTGTTGAGCGGTGAGGTATTCGAGCAATTGCAAACCGACGACGGGCGCGTGCAATTGCAACAAAAATTATTGAAAGCGATGCAGGAAATTTTGACCAAAGAAACCGGCAAGCCCGGTATCGAACAGGTTTTCTTCATTAACTTTGTGATGCAGTGAGAAATTAGACGTGCAGGATTTATTATCGCAAGAAGAAATCGATGCGTTGTTGCACGGCGTCGATGATGGCGATGTCGATACCGAGCCGGAGCTTGAAGCAGGCGAAGCGCGCTCGTACGATTTAACCAGTCAGGATCGTATCGTGCGCGGGCGCATGCCCACGCTGGAAATGATCAATGAACGCTTCGCGCGCTACACGCGCATCAGCTTATTCAATCTGCTGCGTCGCAGTGCCGATGTCGCCGTCGGCGGTATTCAAATTCAGAAATTCGGCGAGTATGTGCACACGCTGTACGTTCCCACCAGTTTGAACATGATCAAACTGCGGCCGTTGCGCGGCACCGGTTTGATTATTCTCGATGCGAAACTGGTATTCAAACTGGTCGATAATTTTTTCGGCGGCGATGGCCGTCACGCCAAAATCGAAGGCCGCGAATTTACGCCGACCGAATTGCGCGTGGTCGAAATGGTATTGCAGCAAGCCTTCGCGGATTTGAAGGAGGCGTGGAAAACCATCATGCCGATCGAATTCGAATTCGTGAATTCGGAAGTGAATCCATCGATGGCGAATATCGTCAGCCCGAGCGAAGTCGTGGTTGTCAGCACATTCCATGTCGAACTCGACGGCGGTGGCGGCGATATGCATATCACCCTGCCTTACGCGATGATCGAACCGATCCGCGAAACGCTCGACGCCGGCATGCAGAGCGATGTCGACGATATCGATGAGCGCTGGGTGCGCGCCTTGCGCGAAGATGTAGTCGGCGCCAATGTAGTGGTGAATACAACGGTGGCGGAAAAAGAAATTTCGCTGCGCGATATTATCGATCTTGAGCCCGGCGATGTGATTCCCATCGATCTCGCGGAAAAATTAGTGCTGACCGCCAACGGCGTGCCGATTTTATATGCGCGTCTCGGTCAATCGCGCGGCACTCTTGCGCTACAAATTCTCGATAAAGTCGATCGCAGTAACGGCTGATTACGCGCCCCAGAGGAAATGCAATGAGCGACGATAAAGATCAAGACAAAATGGCCGAGGAATGGGCCGCGGCAATGGCGGAGCAGGACGACGAGTCGCAGGACGATATCGATGCGCTGTTGTCCGGCACCAATTCGGCAGCGACGCAGCCGGTAGCGGAACGCGCACCACTCGATGAATTCGATCCCGGTGCGCGCAATCAGCGTAGCAGCGGCGCACCCGATCTCGATGTCATTCTCGATATTCCGGTGCGCATTTCGATGGAAGTCGGCAATACCGAAATCACGATTCGCAATTTGCTGCAATTGAATCAGGGTTCGGTAATCGAACTTGATCGGCTCGCCGGCGAACCGCTCGATGTATTGGTGAACGGCACGCTGATCGCTCACGGCGAAGTGGTGGTGGTGAATGAAAAGTTCGGTATTCGCATGACCGATGTTATCAGTCCATCCGAGCGCATAAAAAAATTACGGTAACGCGAAACGCGATAAGCCGAAATCGCCGAGGAGCGTACAGCGACGTGAGCATAACAGCAGTGGTCGATAAATTCGCGCTCGCAATAATGCTGGCACTGCCCGCCGTTGTTAACGCGGCCGATGCAGCAAAACCAACGATGCCTGTTGTCGCAGCTAATCCGCAGCACATGATATGGGGCTTGTTGTTTTTATTGGCGCTGGTCGGCGGCGGCTGGTGGCTGGTTAGGCGCGCCGGTGGTTTGCATATCAGCGGCGGCAGCGGTTTAAAAGTAGTGGCGGCATTATCGGTGGGACCACGCGAGCGCGTGGTGCTGATCGAATTGGCCGGCGAGCAATGGCTGTTGGGTGTGGCGCCAGGTCGCGTCAATTTATTGCATCGATTCGAACAGCCGGTAGTGGCGGCCGGCAGCGATGATTTTGCCGCTAAAATCCGTCAGGTCATGCAGCAGGGTTTGAGTAAATGAATGCTGCGATCGCCCAATTTTTTTCTTTGCGCACTTGCAGCGCGCGCAATTATTTTTTTGCGCTGCTGACGCTGTGCATGATAGCGGCACCGCCGGCGAATGCCGCGTCCGCGGCGGCGCAAGTGCCGGCAAAAATCAGCAATTTACTGCCGGGGGTGCCGGCGGTGCACCTTAAAACCAATCCCGATGGCAGTCAGGATTACACAGTAACGCTGCAAATTCTCGCGGTGATGACAGTGCTGACCTTGCTGCCGTCGTTTCTGATGATGATAACGGCGTTCACGCGAATCATTATTGTGCTGGCGATTTTGCGCCAGGCAATCGGTTTGCAAACGGCGCCATCGAATCAAATTATTCTCGGGCTTGCGCTGTTTTTGACAATTTTCATTATGCAGCCGGTGTTGCAGCGCGTGAATGAAGAGGCATTACAGCCGTATTTGTCCGAACAGATGACATCGGTCGACGCACTGCAGCATGCGGCGCGACCGTTTCATGAATTTATGCTCAAGCAGACGCGCGAATCGGATATCGCGTTGTTCATGCGTATTTCGAATACACCGAATGTCGCGACGCCTGAAGAGCTGCCGTTCTTCGTATTAACGCCGGCATTTATGACCAGCGAATTGAAAACCGCATTTCAGATTGGCTTCGTATTGTTCATTCCATTTTTAATTATTGATCTGGTTGTCGCCAGTGTGTTGATGGCGATGGGCATGATGATGCTGTCGCCCGTTATTATTTCGCTGCCGTTTAAAATCATGCTGTTCGTGCTGGTCGATGGTTGGGCGCTGGTAATCGGCAGTCTCGCATCGAGTTTCGGTTGATATGTCGCCCGACGTCATTATCGATCTATTCGCACAGGCATTGATGCTCGTCATTTTAATGGTGAGTGTGCTCGTCATACCGGGTTTATTGGTCGGCTTGGTGATCAGCACTTTTCAAGCGGCGACGCAAATCAACGAGCAGACGCTGAGTTTTTTGCCGCGCCTTATCGTCACGCTCGCGGCGATTATGGTCGCCGGACCGTGGTTGCTGACCAAGCTGACAGATTTCACCAATAACCTGTTGATGAATATTACGCACTACATCGGCTGAGCGAATTGATGTGATCGAACTCGATATCGCGGTGCTGCAGCATTGGCTTAACCAATTCATGTGGCCGTTGATGCGCATCAGCGGTTTCTGCATGGTCGCGCCAATTTTGGGAACCGCGTTGGTGCCGCCGCGTGTACGTTTACTTTTTTCGTTGTTATTGACGCTGTTGATCGCACCGGCACTGCACGATTTACCGCAGCCCGATTTTTTATCGCCCGCCAGCGTTATTCTGGTCGCGCAGCAGTTGTTGATCGGCATCGGTCTCGCGCTATTTTTACAAATACTGATACAGGCATTTGTTATGTTCGGTCAAATCGCCGCGATGCAGATGGGCTTGGGCTTCGCTTCGCTGAACGATCCGATCAACGGCGTTTCGGTGACGTCGGTTGCGCAGTTTTATCTAATGATGGTGACATTGCTGTTCCTCGGAATCAACGGTCATCTGGTGATGATCGATGTGCTGATGGAAAGTTTTCGTACGCTGCCGGTCGGCGCCGATATCGGCAGCGGTCGATTGCAAACGTTAGTCGGCTGGGCTAGTTGGATGTTCGCCGCCGGTTTATTGATGGCGCTGCCGGCGGTTACCGCGTTGTTGATCATCAACTGCAGTCTCGGTGTTATCACGCGCGCGGCACCGCAATTGAATATTTTCGCGATCGGGTTTCCACTCATGTTATTGCTCGGCATGTTGATTCTATGGGCGAGTATGGCGAGCGTGCTGCCGAATTTCGAGCGCTATAGCCGCGAGGTGCTGGAAGCGATGCGTATCTGGGTTACTTGATGACGGCGCATACGTTGCGTGCGGACGCGTATTTACTTTTGCTTACCTTATGGTTTAGTGTCCATCGAATTATGGATGCGCGATTTCATGCAATTTACACAGGACACGGCAATGAAAATAATAAAAATGGTAGGGCAGTTATTTGTTTCCAACAGCGTAAAGCGCTTAGCGATATTTAGCGCTGTGTTTCTGCTGCATGCGTGCGGCAGTTCGAGTCACCATACGGAAGCGGTGCCAAATCCTACCATCGAAGGGCCGATAACCGGCTCGCCCTATCTCAATTCAACATCGTTCGATCTCGCCAGCGTCGGCTACGAGCAAGCGGAATATTTTATTTCCGGCAACGCGCGCAACTTCATTAACGACGATGAGCTGCAAAGCAATGGTAAATGGCGAGTGAAAATCGGCGCCAGCGCGCTCTATAAAACCCGCATCGTGGTTTATCGGCCGATCGATGCGCATAAATTCAATGGCACGGTGGTGATCGAGTGGCTCAATGTTAGCGGCGGCATCGACGCCGGGCCCGACTGGACAATGGCGCACACGGAATTGATACGACAGGGTTATGCGTGGGTCGGCGTTTCGGCGCAGGCTGCCGGTATCGATGGTTCCGGTTTTAACATCACCGGATTTCAACTCAATTTGAAGACAGTTGACCCGGCGCGTTACGGATCATTGCTGCATCCGGGCGACAGTTTTTCCTACGATATGTTTTCGCAAGCGGCGCAGGCGGTATTGCATCCGCAAAATATCGATCCGCTGGACGGATTGCGCGTACAGCGCGCGCTGGCAATTGGTGAATCGCAATCGGCATTTCGCCTGGTGACTTACGTCGATGCGCTGGCGCTGAGTGCGCGTTTGTTCGATGGCTATTTTATTCACAGCCGCGGTCACGGCAGCGCCGCACTATCGGAAACGCCGCAAACCGCAGTGGCGATGCCCGCCACCGTTTTTATTCGCAACGATCTTAGAGTTCCGATGATGATGCTGCAAACCGAAACGGATCTGTTCGGATTGGATTTTTATCCCGATCGACAAGCGGACAGTCCGATGTTTCGTTTATGGGAAGTAGCGGGTACAGCGCATGCCGATACGTATACGCTGAGCGTCGGCGCTAGTGATCTCGGCAACGATCCGAACATTGCTAACGTATTGAGCACCGCCGCGCCGATACCTGGCATTATCGAGTGCGAGCATCCGGTTAATTCCGGTCCACAGCATTTCGTCGTGAGCGCGGCTATCGCCGCACTCGACAATTGGGCGCGCAATGGAGTGGCGCCCGCACATGCCGATCGGTTGGAAGTTTCCGGCACTCCACCCGCATTCGTGCTCGATAGCGTCGGCAATGTGCAAGGCGGCGTACGCACACCCTATGTCGATGCGCCGATCGCGAAGTTATCCGGTGCGGGGCAAACATCGAGCATTCTTTGCGGTTTGCTGGGTACCACCGAATTATTTGATAGCACTACGCTGTCAAGTCTGTATCCAAATCATGCGACGTATGTTGCGGCAGTTAAAACTTCAGTCGACAATGCTGTAATTAACGGTTTCTTATTACCGCCAGATGGCGAATTAATCAAAGTATGGGCGCAGGCTTCGACCATTGGCAATCCATAACTATCGACAATCTCTAATTATCCATACATCGATAGCGATAAATATTCTTCGTCGCAAATTCCCGCTTTCTCTATCCGTGTATTTCATTAGCGGTATTAGGTCTAGTTAGACGGCTTTTCTTTCGCGCATAACGGTGTATAAAAATACTCTGCTTTTTTGCAATGCCGTACTTAATACCAACAACAATGCACAGGAGGTCGCCATGAAACGCCTTTATTATCTAGCGGATAACCTAGATACAGTCGATAACGTCGCCAGCGCGCTGCATCGCGCGGGCATCAGCGATTGGCATTTTCATGTATTGAACAAAGACGAGGCCGGTCTTTATAAACATCACTTGCATTCGGCAACGCCGTTGCATCGGCGCGATGTGATCCGCACCGGCGAGCGCGGCGCGCTGCTCGGGTTTGGTGTCGGTTTGCTGGCGGCAATAATTTCGGCATTATTGCTGGAAATGTCGCCGACGCACAGCATCGTTGTGTTCGGTGTGGCGATTGTATTGCCGACATTATTCGGCGCATGGGCCGGCGGTCTGGTGGGACTGTCGCTGGAGAATCACAAAATCGAACGCTTCCACCGCGATATCGAAGCAGGGCGTTCGCTATTGATGATCGATGTCGATCGCGCCCATCACAATCGCGTGCAAGTATTATTGGAATCATTCGCGCTGCAGCCGGGCGGTGAGGACAGTACTTTTATTGTGCCGTTCACATTTAGTCACGCTTGAATT
>DASXYH010000092.1:0-3244 GCA_036502545.1 Spongiibacteraceae bacterium | reverse complement strand
ATCATCTGCGCAATCATCTCATCGAGGAATTCGGCGAGGAGCAGGGCACCGCGATCGCGACCGAATACGGCGCTGCGTTTTCCGCCGCGTATCGCGACGATTACGAGCCGCGCGCCGCGGTCGGCGATATTCGCAAAATGATGCGACTGATTGCGGCCACCGATATCGCGATGGGTTTTTATCGCAATCTCGGCGATGCTGAACAAACGTTGCGTTTTCGTTTATTGCACTTGCATCAGCCGCTGCCGTTATCGGATGTGATGCCGATTCTGGAAAATCTCGGGCTGCGCGTGCTGGCCGAACGCTCGTACGATGTCAAACGCGCCAGCGGGGTGCAAATCTGGATTCACGAATTCGTGCTGTTTTACGGCTGGGCCGACGGCATCGATATCAACGAGGTCAAAGGCAATTTTCAGGAAGCGTTCGCGCGCATCTGGGACGGCGATGCCGAAAACGACGCCTTCAATAAGTTGGTGTTGGGCACTGGCTTGGGCTGGCGCGATGTCGCCATGCTGCGTGCGTATGCACGCTATTTAAAACAGATTCAATTCAATTTCAGCAGCGACTATATCGCCGATACGCTGCTGCGGCATCTCGCGATCACGCAGTTGCTGGTGCAATTGTTTCAGGTGCGTTTCGATCCGCATTTTATTGCTCCGCCGCAGCAGTCGCATGCTTCGCACGACCAGCCCGCCGGCGAAGACACCAATGCGGTGCGAACAGAGCGCGAACAAAAGTTACATGCACGTATTTTGACGGCGCTCGATGCGGTGGAAAATCTATCGGAGGATCGCATCATTCGTCAGTATGTCGCGCTGACAACGGCGACGTTGCGCACCAATTATTTTCAGCGCGACGGCAGCGGCAAACTCAAAAATTATTTTTCGTTCAAATTCGATTGCGGCGCGCTGCCCGAATTGCCGTTGCCGCGGCCGCTGTATGAAATCTTTGTGCATTCGCCGCGCGTCGAAGGCGTGCACCTGCGCACGAGTAAAGTTGCGCGCGGCGGTTTGCGCTGGTCCGATCGCCAGGAAGATTTTCGCACCGAAGTGCTCGGTCTGGTGAAAGCGCAGAACGTTAAAAACGCGGTGATTGTGCCGACCGGTGCGAAGGGCGGTTTTGTCGTGCGGCGTTCTGCTGTTGGCGGCGATCGCGATGCGGTGCAGCAGGAGGGCATCGCCTGTTATCGCATTTTTGTGCAGGCGCTGCTCGATCTCACCGACAACACCGGCGAGCAGGGCGTGCAGCCGCCGCCCGATGTAGTGCGCAAAGATGCCGACGATATTTACCTGGTGGTGGCGGCCGATAAAGGCACCGCGAGTTTTTCCGATATCGCCAACGATATTTCGCACGCGCATCATTTCTGGCTGGGCGATGCCTTCGCCTCGGGCGGCAGCGTCGGTTACGATCATAAAAAAATGGGCATCACCGCGCGCGGTGCATGGATTTCGGTGGCACGGCATTTTCGCGAAATCGGCATCGATGTGCAGAGCACCGATTTCACCGCGATCGGCATCGGCGATATGGCCGGCGACGTGTTCGGCAACGGCATGCTGATGTCGCGGCATATCCGCCTGCTCGCCGCGTTCAATCATCAACATATTTTTATCGATCCCGAGCCCGACGCAGCGGCGAGCTTTGTTGAGCGCGAGCGTTTGTTTCAATTACCGCGTTCGAGCTGGGACGATTACAACCTCGAATTGATTTCCGCGGGCGGCGGTGTTTTCAAGCGCGCGGCAAAAACGATTGAAATCAGCGCGCAAATGCGCACGTGCTTTAATATCGATGCCGAGCGACTGGCGCCGAATGAATTAATTTCAGCGTTGTTAAAGGCGCCGGTCGATTTGTTGTGGAACGGCGGCATCGGCACTTACGTCAAAGCCAGTTCGCAAAGTCACGCCGATTGCGGCGACAAAGCCAACGACGCAGTGCGCGTCAACGGCCGCGATCTGCGCTGCCAGGTGATCGGCGAGGGCGGCAATCTCGGCTGCACGCAATTGGGACGCATCGAATACGCCTTGCAGGGCGGCCGCTGCAATACCGATTTCATCGACAATTCCGCCGGCGTCGATTGTTCCGATCACGAGGTCAATATCAAAATCGCGCTGAATGCGTTGCTGACGGCTGGCGACATGACTGAAAAACAGCGGCGCGAATTGCTCGTCAGCATGACCGACGCGGTCGCCGAGCTGGTGCTGCAAAATAATTATCGACAGACGCAGGCGCTCAGTCTCGCCGAGCGGCAGGCGTTCAAACGCAGCGGCGAATATCAGCGCTTGATTCAACGCATGGAGGCGAGCGGGCATTTGAATCGTGCGCTCGAATTCATTCCCGACGACGACGTGTTGATCGAACGCAAATTGGCCGGCAAAAGTCTGACACGACCCGAACTCGCGGTGTTGATTTCGTACACGAAAGCGCAGCTCAAATCCGAACTTGCCGTGCTCGCGATCGCGGACGATCCATTGTTGTCGCAGGCGCTTTATCGCGGCTTTCCTGCACAATTGCGCGAAAAATATGGCGCCGCGATCGAGCATCATCGTTTGCGTCGCGAAATTATTGCGACGCAAATCGCCGGTGACATGATCGATTTGATGGGTATCACTTTTGTCGAGCGCATGATGCAATCGACCGGCGCGCACAGTGTCGATATCGCGCGCGCGTTCACGATAGCGCGCGAAATATTGGCGTTACCCGCACGTTGGCGCGAACTCGAATTGCTCGATAACCAAATCGATGCGCAAACGCAGGCCGAATTGATGGCGATTCAGATGCGGCTGGTGCGACGCGCGACGCGCTGGTTCATTCGCAATCGGCGCATGAAACTGGAACCGCAGCGCGAGGTCGAGCGTTTTGCGCCGAAGCTGGCGGCGTTATACAACGAATTGCCCGATTTATTGATTGGTCGCGTGCGCGAAGATTATCTGGCGCGTTATCAGTATTTCATCGAACAACGAGTACCCGACGCCATTGCTGTCGATGCCGCGATCGCGAATGTGTTGTATCCGTGTATCGGTGTTATCGATGCGGCGGGTGAGCTCGATACGTCGATTAAAAAAGTGGCCGAAGTTTATTTTGTGCTCGCGCAGGAATTGGAGCTCGATCTGTTCGCGAAGCAAATCGCCGATTTGAAAGTCGATAATCACTGGCAGGCGCAGGCGCGCGAGGCCTTTCGCGACGATCTCGAATGGCAGATGCGCAAACTCGCGGTCGGCGCGATACGGCATTTATGCGTGCAGGGCGA
>DASXYH010000091.1:0-6460 GCA_036502545.1 Spongiibacteraceae bacterium | reverse complement strand
GGCGGGCGCATCGATCATTGGATGATGCGCGTCGCCGATTTTGTCGTGGCGTTGCCGTTTTTACTGTTTATGATTTTATTGCGCATCGCATTTGGAATCGGTCCCGGCGAGAGCGGCATCGTGCCGCTGGTGATCGCGCTGGTGTTGTTGAGCTGGCCCGCGCCGGCGCGTCTGGTGCGCGGTCAGGTATTGCAGTTGCGCGAAGAACCTTATGTCGATGCGGCGCGACTCGCCGGTGCGAGCGATCTCTATATTATTTTTCGCCATCTGTTGCCGAATATGCTCGGCGTGATTTTGGTGGCGCTGACCTTTGCGATTCCGAATGCGATTTTCACCGAAGCGTTTCTTTCGTTTATCGGCATGGGCGTGACGCCGCCGGCTACTTCGTGGGGCGCGATGAGCAACGACGGCATTCAAAATTTATTGTTGCATCCCGCCGAATTGTTTTGGCCCGCTGCGGCAATCAGCATTACCGTGCTCGCGTTTAATTTGTTGGGCGACGCCCTGCGTGATGCACTTGATACAAAACGGCGCGATGCGCTCGATATCAAACAGATCGAGAAAAAAACATGATGCCGCTGTTGGAGCTGCGCAATTTACAGATTGCGATTCGCACGTCGCGCGGTGTGGTGGATGCAGTGCGCGGTGTCGATTTGCACGTGCATGCCGGTGAAACGCTGGCGCTGGTCGGCGAATCGGGCTGCGGTAAATCGATTACCGCGTTGAGCATCGCCGGGCTGCTGCCCAATGGCGCGTCAATTACCGGCGGCGATGTGCTGTTCGATGGCCGCCGTCTCAACGATTGCAGCGAATCGGAATGGAATCGCGTGCGCGGCGCGCGCATCGGTTTTGTCTTTCAGAATCCGATGTCGTCGTTCAATCCAGCGCTGCGCATCGGCGAACAGATTGCGGAAAATTTGCGCGCACATCGCGCCATCAGCGCGCGCATAGCATCGCTGCGCGCAGTGCAGTTGCTCGATCGCATGCGCATTGCGCATGCGGCTGCGCGCGCGCGTCAATATCCCTTCGAATTTTCCGGCGGCATGCTGCAGCGCGCGATGATCGCGATGGCGGTGGCGTGCGAGCCGGATTTATTGATTGCCGATGAGCCGACCACGGCGCTCGATGTCACGGTGCAGAAAGAAGTGCTGCAGTTATTGCGCGAATTGCAGCGCGACAGCGGCATGGGTTGTTTGTTGATTACGCACGATCTCGGTGTTGTCGCGCAAATGGTCGATCGTGTGGCGGTGATGTACGCCGGCGAAATTATCGAGCACGGTCCAGTCGATGCGATTTTTTACGAAACTGCGCATCCGTACACGGCGGGATTGCGCGCCGCATTACCCGCCGCGCAGCGCGGTGAACTGAGCGCGATTGGCGGTACGCCGCCGGATTTAACGCAGCACTGGAACGGCTGCAGTTTTTATCCGCGTTGCGCCCATGCGATGAAATTATGCGCGCAGCAGTCGGTGCCGGAATTTAGCGTCGGCACCGATCACGGCAGCCGCTGTTGGCTGCTGCACCCGCAAATCGCTCGTCCTATTTCGTCCGCGAAGATCGCGCCGCATGATGAATGAGTCGCGCCGCATGACGAATGAATTGCTGCGCATCGAAGTGCTGGGTAAATGTTTCGCGCTGCCGGGCTGTGCGCCGTTGTGGGCGGTGCGCAATGTCGATTTGCAAATACGCGCGGGCGAAGCGATCGGCATTGTCGGCGAGAGCGGTTCGGGTAAATCGACACTCGGTCGCTTGCTGCTCGGTCTGCACGATAAAACCGAGGGCAATGTGTATTGGCGCGGTGAACGCTTGCCGCGCAGTTATCGCCGCACCGATTTCAAGCGGTGGGCGCCACATCTGCAGATGGTGTTTCAGGATCCGTATGCGACGCTGAATCCGCGCTTTCGCATCGGCGACAGCATCGCCGAGCCGCTTTTATTGAGCGCCGGCGACCGTACTGATATCAAACAGCGCGTCGGCGCAGCGCTTGAACGCGTGGGTTTGGCGGCGTCGATGGCGGAGCGTTATCCGCATGAATTTTCCGGCGGTCAGCGCCAGCGCATCGGTCTGGCGCGCGCGTTGATTGTCGAGCCCGAATTGCTGGTTTGCGATGAACCGGTATCGGCACTCGATGTGTCGGTGCAGGCGCAGATTATCAACCTGCTTGCGCGTTTGCGCCGCGAAATGAATTTAACGCTGGTGTTTATTTCGCACGATCTGGCGGTGGTGCGGCATCTGTGCGATCGCGTTGCCGTGATGCAGGGCGGATGCATTGTTGAACTGGCCGAGAGCGAGCGATTATTTGCCGCACCGCAACACGAATTCACTAAAAAATTATTGGCGGCGCGACAGATTGCCGATCCGCGCCGACGCAACAATACCGTCACATAAAATGCGCAAATAAAAAAGCCGAAGCGGAGATTCGGCTTTTTTATCGTTTTGAAAATTTATTTCGCGCCGCCTTCGAGCGCACTGTTGTAAATCAGCAGGCGCGGTTTTTTCGCGTCGCTGTTATCGCACAAAAATACCGTTTCGCCACCTTCATTGCCGGCGAATTCCACCGGCCAGCGATTGAAACCCATGGTCGCTTCATACTGGCCGGGTTCGATCTTGGCGTTGCCGCGATATTGATTATTACCGAGTGCGCGCAACGTGATTTTATCTTTGTTGGTCGCTGTGGCGCCGGGCTGTTTCATATACAGCACTAAATTGGTGGTGTCGCCACCGCGGCCCGCTTGCGCGACGCGCTGCGCCATCGCCTGCAATTCACGCAATACCTGATCCTGACTGTTGAGTTTGCTGATGCCATTCGCGGAGGTGGTTGCTGCGGAAGCAGCGGCGGGAGTTGCCCTCGGCGCTTCCGCTTTCGCAACTTCGGCCGGCTGCGGAATTTCGACGACTTTTGCTGTCGGCACTGCTGCAGCCGCTTTTGCTTCGACAGCTTCTTTCGCGGCCAGCGCGGCTTTTAAACGCTCGATTTCTTTTTGCGCGGATTCGGCTTCTTGTTTCGTACGCGCGAGTTCCTGTTCCTGCTGCTGCCGTTTCGCGCGCTCATCGGCCAATTTTTGCTGCTGAACGTCGGCGGCCTGATCGGATGCCTGCCGGCTCAGTTCTTTAATCTGTTGTTGTTTGGCGCTCGCCTGCTGTTTGAGTTTATCAATATCGTCGTTCAGTGTTTCGATATCGCCATTGGATTTGTCGAATTTCAGCTGCGCCAGTTTGAGTTTGAATTCGGCGTTGCGCGCCTTGCCTTCGTTTTCCGCGCCAGGATTCTTTTTTAATTCGACGCGGGCGTCGTTGAGCACTTTTTGAGCGGCGACGAGTTCGGCCTGCTCGGGTGATGGCTTGTTGCGCAGCGCTGTGATCTGTTGTTGCTTGGCTGCGATTTGCTGATTGAGAGCGGAGATATCTTTTTCGAGGCCGTTTTGTTGATTGTGTGCATCCTGCGCTGAACTCGCGGTGCTGAGCGTAACAATGGCGGTTAACACGCCTGCTGCTCCGATGGTTCTCCAATTCATGATTACCGATGACCTCTCGGAAATAAGAAGAAATAAAGCCGACCTAAACGCGCAACCAAGGAAATATGGCAGATAACCCTCATTTGTCAAAAGCGAAAGGCGGTTTTGGGTGACATTCGATAGGCGGCGATAACTTTAGACAGATGACAAAATAAGCAGGGGTGTTTAGACTGGCGCGCACTCGCACCCACCGATTTGCCGCCATGTCGCTGTATCGCTCGCAAAATATTTCGCAAGAAAAATTATTGGTGATGGCCGCTAATTTACTGCACAAAGCGTTTTTCGATTCGAGTCGCCTGCTGGCGAAGCGTCGCTATCAATCGTTGGAAAATGGCGCGGCGGTTTTTTTGGCCACCGTCAAAATGGAAGACGGCAGCGAATTACAGGTCAACGTCAACCTGGATAGCACCGAATTGCGCGACAAACTCAACTTCAGCGCGTTTCGGCAGTTGATCGGACAATTGCTGGCCGCGTACGCGCAGACGTTCAAGGACAAACAGCCGTTGCCGATATTTTCCTCGGCGGACAATAGACGTTGGAGTTATTTAATTCCGGCATTGCATCAAGGCGCCGAGCGCAGCAACGTACTGATACTCGGATTGGACGTGCGCAAGCCCGCTGCGATGACGCTGGAGCTGATGTTTATCGATCCCACGCAATTTCAGCCGCGCGCAGAGGCAGAGACCGCGGTGTAAATCGCTCGGCAACGGGAGTCGCCATGATAGAAACAATAATAGAGACAGCGCGCGCGCGCGCCGGTATAGAATCCCATATCGATTTTGATCAGTACGATAATCTGCTCGCGATGCTCGATGCGGCGCTGGCGAAATATCCCGACAAACCGGTGTTCAGCAGTCTGGGGCGTACGCTGACGCTGCGCGAACTCGATCAGCTTTCGCGTCGTTTCGCGGCTTTTTTGCAACAGCAGCCGCAATTGCAGCGCGGCGATCGCATCGCCATTCAAATGCCCAATCTGATTCAATATCCGGTCGCGTTATTCGGCGCACTGCGCGCGGGTTTCGTCGTCGTCAATACCAATCCGTTGTACAGCGCGCCCGAGATCGAACATCAGTTGAACGATGCCGGCGCGAAGGCGCTGGTGGTGCTGGCGAATTTTGCGCACAGCGCCGCCAGTATTTTGCAGAATACCGGCGTGCGCTTGGTTGTCGTGACGGAGTTGGCCGATCTGCATTCGCCGCTGAAACGCACGCTGATTAATTTTGCCGCGCGCTATATCAAACGCATGGTGCCGGCGTATTCGCTGCCCGCGGCAATCTCTTTCACGCAGGCGCTGCGCGCAGGCAACGCCGATTCGCTGCAGCCGGTTGAATTGCACCAACACGATTTGGCGGTGCTGCAATACACCGGCGGTACTACCGGCGTTGCCAAGGGCGCGATGCTGAGTCATCGCAATTTGATTGCGAACGCGCTGCAGGGTGTGGCGATGTTCAATACGTATGGTTTGCAGCCGGGCAGCGAAATATTTGTCGTGCCGCTGCCGCTGTATCACATTTATTCGTTTACGTTCAGCATGATCATGCTGACGCGCGGCAATCATTGCGTGCTGATTCCGAATCCGCGCGATTTGCCGGGCCTGGTCGCGGAAATGAAACGTTATCCGATTACCGGTTTCTGCGGTCTGAATACATTGTTTGTAGCGTTGTGTCGGCGCGACGATTTTGCACAACTCGATTTTCGTAAAATGAAAGTGACGATTTCCGGCGGCATGGCATTGACGAGTGGCGCCGCGCAAAAATGGAAACAGATTACTGGCACCGACATTTATGAGGGTTACGGTCTCACCGAAGCGTCGCCGGTGGTTTCGGTCAATCCCGGTAGCAACAATCAAGTCGGTACGATCGGTTTGCCGGTGGTGGGTACCGAAATAAAAATTCTCGGCGAGGACAATATCGAACTCGATGTGAATCAGCCCGGCGAATTATGCGTGAAAGGCCCGCAGGTGATGCTCGGCTATTGGCAGCGCGAGGATGAAACGCGTAACGTGCTCGATGCCGACGGTTGGTTGCGCACCGGTGATGTTGCCATTGTGCGGGAAGACGGTTTCATCAAAATTGTTGATCGGATAAAAGATTTGATCGTGGTTTCCGGTTTCAAAGTATTTCCGGGCGAGGTTGAAGATGTCGTCAGTCGTCACCCGGATGTGCTCGAATGCGCGGCGATCGGCGTGCCCGACGAGCATTCGGGCGAAGTGGTCAAAGTATTTGTGGTGTTGCGCCGTCCCGGCGTCACCGAAAAAGAAATCCGCGACTTTTGTCATCAGCATCTGACCGGCTATAAAGTGCCGAAGCAGGTCGAGTTCCGCAAGGAATTACCGAAATCGAACGTCGGCAAAGTATTGCGGCGCGAATTGCGCGATGAGGTGCGTAAGGTCGCGTAATTAGTACTGCACCGTTCTCGCAGCGGGTTGGCGCCGCAGGGGGGTTCTCTTTTTCAGGACTTCCGTGGCGAGCATTCAAGTCGCTTCGATGTAGTCGGCCTAGCGGCACTCGACGACATCTCCGATGACGAATGGCACCACAGCTTCGATAAGATCACCTTCTTGTCCTGAAAAAGAGAACCCCTTCCGGCGCCTCATGCTCTGCTACAGCGTGCCTTTAACAAAAACACTTAATCAGAATTTCTTAAGCGCCGGCATATAATGGCCGCTGCTGAAATCGTGTAGCGGCTCCATGCAAACATTTTCTTCTCAAAAGCATCGACGCGATGATCCGCTACCGGAGCCATTGGCGCGCGTGCGCGCTGCGCTCGATAATTGTTGGCAAAGTGATCGTCAGAATTTATGGCGACGCTGGCAGAAATTAATCGAACAGTCGCACGCCGGTAATAATATCGATACGGCGCTGCAACAATTGCGCGAGCAGTTGGATGCATCCTGCGCGCGTGTGCAGCAGCGTCTGCAACAGCGGCCGCCGATCGAATTCGAT
>DASXYH010000090.1:0-3976 GCA_036502545.1 Spongiibacteraceae bacterium | reverse complement strand
CGCCGATTCTTGCTGCCATTTTCGACGCATACCGCTTGATTGCGCGCATCGAACAGCACGTAGCGGTGCGGCCCATTGAAGCGACGCATGCAGCGTCGGGTGGTGTAATGCTGATGCGATAGCAGCGCGCTCGTTGCACTCAATACGGCGTAATAGCTCATTGCTTGATCACCCCTGCTTTTTTGAACAGCGCTGATTCTGCCAGCATTCGCCGCAAGATGCGCGGCTATTTGATTACAAAAACTGCCATTCCATATTCCGCTCGCGTTGTGCGCTCAATGCTCGGGCAGCGGAATATAATCGCTCTCGCCCGGCACCGACGCGAAGCGTTGCGCCTGCCATTCCATTTTCGCCTGCTCGATGCGCTCCTTGCGCGACGACACAAAATTCCACCACAGGTGCCGATAGCCATTGAGCGGCGCGCCGCCGAGCACCACGAAACGCGCGCCCTGCGCGGCTTTGACGATGGTTGTGCGGGTGGCGTCCAGCACCGCGAGTTGCAGCGGTTCAGCAAGATCACCATCGATGTCGAGCGCGTTGTCGACACTGTATAGCGCGAGCTCGGCAGCGCAACACGGCAGTTCGATGGTTGCGCCCGCCGTCATCGCCACATCGATATATAACGTCTCCGAAAATGTCGCGACCGGCGATTGCAATCCGAATGCGCTGCCGATCAATACGCGTGCGCTGAAACCATCGCCATTGAAAACAGGTAATGCCGATGCGGGCGTATGGCTGAAAGAGGGCGCGCATTCTTCCTGCGCGCTCGGCAATCCCGCCCACAATTGCAGGCCGTGAATGCGGTGGTCGGCATTGGCGAAATCGTCGGGCCGGCGTTCGGAATGCACGATGCCGCTGCCCGCCGTCATCCAATTGATCGCGCCCGGTTCGATGCGCTGCGTGTAACCCAGGCTGTCGCGGTGCATCATCGCGCCCTCGAATAAATAGGTAACGGTGGCAAGGCCAATATGCGGATGCGGTCGCACGTCGAAATTATCGCTGGGGTGTTCGATCACCGGACCAAAATGATCGAAGAAAATAAAGGGACCAACCGCGCGCCGTGCCGCCGCCGGCAATAAGCGTCGCACTAGAAAACCGCCGCCTAAATCTTTTTGCTTCGGTTGCACTGTCAGTACAGCGGGCATGATTTGATCCTCGATGGTGCGGGCGGCGATCGACAATTACAACCAATCGGTTTCGATTTCGGTGGTGATCTGCGTCATCAATTTATGCAGCGGGCATTTCGCGGCAACGCTCAATAATTCTTTGCGTTGGGTATCGCTAACATCGCCGGTGATCGAAATTAATGTTTTCAAGCGATAAGTGCCATTCTTTTCTTCCGCATCGTCGCGCTCGACGATGACCTGAATATCTTCCACCGGAATTTGCTTGCGCTTCGCATACCACAACAGCGTCAACGCTTTGCAGGCGCCGAGCGCCGAATCGTATAAGTCGTGCGGACTGGGACCTGCATCTTCACCGCCAGTAGGGGCATCGACATCGGCGATCAGCGTGTGCTCTCGAATTGAAATGCGGTGCTTCATCAAGCCGGATTGGTCGCGTGTCACACGAATGGTCATGATTGTTCCTCGATACGATGAATGGTTGCGAAAACAGAGCGCAAAAAACTGCGGCAACTTTGCCCGATTTTTAGTACGGGCGCAACGCGGTGCGCGAATGCGTATAAACGCGTAAATGGCGCAGTCTATTTATGCCGTCATTTTTGCGCGGCGATCTGAAAAACCAAACATGTCGTTGAGGCCGTCGCATAAATTTTTCCGGCGGCGTCGTACAGGCGCGCTTCGGCGATGCCGGTTTGCCGGCCGATATGCACGACGTTGCCCTCGGCGCGCACCGGTCCGGTTTTATCGGTCAGCGCGCGAATCAGATTCACTTTCAATTCCAGCGTCGTGTAACCGCTGCCGCGCGGCAGTTTCGATTGCACCGCGCAGCCGAGCGCCGAATCGAGCAGTGCGCAAAACCAGCCGCCGTGCACCGAGCCGATCGGATTGTAGTGCGCGAACAGCGGCACGCCCTGAAAAATCACGCGGCCCGGTTCGACATGAACCACCGAGAAATTTAATGTGTCCGCGATCGGTGGATAATTGAGCTGGCCCGCCATCATTGCCTGCAAAAATTCGATACCGCTGTAGCTCGCGATGACCTCGGCGCTGGCGCTGCCGGGCCCGCTGAATTTTTCCTTTACGCGCCGCGCTTCTTCCAGCCATTGTTGTTGCTTCGCGGCGATGTCGACGGGCTTACTGCCGTCAGTGGAATTGTCCATTTGTTTGCCTCATGCTCTGCCATATTGGAAATTATTGGCGATGTCGGAAATTATTGGTCATGTGAAAAAATAAAATTCGCCGAGTGTTACGGCGCATCGCCATCTTTGTTAAGTTCAATCACATCGCCCCAGCCCAGCGCCTTTAATTGCGGCAACACTTTTTCTTTATCGCCGATCACGAGCCATACCGGATTATTCGGTTTCAATAATTGTGCCTGCTGTTGCACTTTCGCTAAATCGAGTTGCTGCAGCATTTTGCTTTCATCGGCGAGGTAATTATCGGGCCGCTGCAAGCGCAGATTTTTCGACAGCGCCTGCAACAGATTGCCGTTGGTTTCGTAGGCGCCCGGCAATTGCCGCACGCGCTGTTCGCGCACTTTTTCGAGTTCATCTTTTGTGAGCGGATGTTTGTCGATAAACTCCTGCCATTCGCGCTGCATTTCTTTCAACGCAGGTCCGGTTTTATCGATTTGAATGCCGCCCGATGCAATCCAGATTTGCGGCCCGCGACTTTCGACGATATTGCTGCGGCTACCGTAGCTCCAATGTTTATCCTCGCGCAAATTCATATTCAAACGCGATGTGAACAGGCCGCCGAATGCGCTATTCGCCAAACCGAGCGCGGCCATATCGATTTGATTCGACGGCGGCAACACCATTGATGCGCTGATCGTCGACTGACTGCTGCCAGGCAGATCGATAAAATACAGCGATGCGTGAGCATTCGCAGCAACAGGTGGAATTGCCGGAATCGATGCCGTCGAATCGCTTTGCCAATCGCCGAATTGTTTTTGCGCGAGCTGTTTGAATTGCGCCATATCGAGATCGCCCACCGCGATCAGTGTCGCCTGCTGAGGATTGAACCAGCGCCGATGAAAATCGCGCAAATTATCGCGCGATAGACTTGCAATAATTTCTTTGCGACCGCTGCCGCTGAGCGGGCCCGCATCGGGATGCGAATTGCCAAACAGCAGGCGCGGCAGCACGCGTTGCGTCAACGCGCCGCCATCGTTTTGCTCGCGCTGAATCGCGGCGATGGTTTGCTGCTGCAAGCGTGCAATCGCGTCATCGGAAAAATCCGGTTTGCGAATCAATTGCGCGAATAGCGCGGTACTGGCGTCGAGCTTTTCCTTGAGCGCGGATAATTTGACGCCGGCGCTGTCGAGCCGCGCGTACGTATCGATCTCGGCGCCGAGGCTGCGTGTTTTCGCCGCGATCGCCGCGCTATCCATACCGCTGTTGCTTTCGGTCAGCATATTCAGCGCAAACTCGCTGGTGCCGGCGTTATTCCAGCCATCGACATAAAATCCGATCGGTAATTGCAGTTCCATTTCCACCAGCGGCAAATCGCTGCGGCGCATCAACACCAATTGCAAACCATTCGCCAATTTATCGCGCTCAATCGCCGGCAAATTCGGTGCGGGCGCAGCGCCGGCGTCCGGCACGCGGCTGCGATCGACCGTTTCTTTCTGTGTTTTTAACGCGGGGTAGGGCGTGACATGCAAAACATAAATGCCGTTGTCGAGCCATGTCTGTACGGTGCCGCGTAATTGTTCGACCGATGCGCTATCGACATGCCGCAGCATTTCGCGAAAATAACCGGGATCGTTGGCGAACACGGCGCCGGTCGCCAGCACATCGGCCTTGCCGCCGAAACCGCCGAGTTTTTCCAATTGATGTAAGAAGTTGGCG
>DASXYH010000089.1:0-5804 GCA_036502545.1 Spongiibacteraceae bacterium | reverse complement strand
AACCCCGCGCAATAGCGGCAGTCGCCGGCGTCGTTCGCGTAAGCCCCGCGTTGAAACATGATTCGCTGTTTCATCGGTCTCGGCAGCAATCGGGACGATCCCGAAAATCAAATTCAACGCGCGCTGCAAGCATTAAGTTTTATTATTGACTCAAAGGTGGTTTGCGTATCACCGCGATATCGCAACCCCGCTGTTGGACCCGGCCAGCAGCCCGACTATATCAATGCCGTTGCCGAACTGCACACCACGCTCGATGCCTTGACTCTATTGCAGCAAATGCTGGCAATCGAACTCGCTCAAGGCAGAGTACGAACAACACGCTGGGGCGCGCGTACACTCGATTTGGATATGTTGTTGTACGGCAACGCAATCATCGATCTGCCCCAATTGCAGGTGCCGCATCCGCGGATGAGCGTACGCAATTTTGTGCTGTATCCCTTATACGATCTGCATCCCGACTTGGTAATGCCCGATGGAACTTCACTGCGCGCGCTATTAGACTGTTGCCCCAGTCAAGGGCTTGAGCGACTTTAAACCGCCTGAACATTGCACATATCGAGAACGCCCAGTGCCAGAATTAAAATCAACTAAATCGCACACGCCGCAATTTGTAGCGGTCGAAGGTCCGATAGGGGTCGGCAAAACGACGCTGGCAAAACGTCTGGCAGAAACGTTCAACCACGACATTATGCTTGAGCAGGCTGAGCAAAATCCGTTTCTCGAACGCTTTTACCGCAATACGCGACAATCGGCGCTGGCAACTCAGCTATTTTTTTTGTTTCAGCGCGCGCAGCAAATTCACGATTTGCGCCAAGGCGATTTATTTTCACCGGCGCGCGTCACTGACTTTCTGATCGCCAAGGATCGCTTATTCGCCCATATCAATCTCGATATCGATGAGTTTGCCTTGTACGAAAAAGTCTATCGGCAATTAACGCTGGATGCGCCAACTCCGGACTTGGTTATTTATTTACAAGCTCCTACCGATGTATTGATGCAGCGCGTACGGCAACGCGGTATCGGTTACGAGCAAGCGATCGAACACAGCTATCTGGAAAAAATAAACTCGGCCTACAGTGAGTTTTTTCTTTATTACGACGACGCACCCTTGCTGATCGTTAACGCTGCGCAAATCGATTTCGCCAATAGCGAACGTGATTTCGTTCTTTTGCTTGAATACATCGGCTCGGCGCGGCACGGCCGCCACTATTTCAATCCCACTATTCTTTGATGCCTTCCGTTTTCTTTTTCTTTGAAACCTGTCGCTGAAGCATCTATTGTCTCTGCTACATTTACGCGCTCGAACCGAGGTAATCGCTATGGCTACTATCAGCATTACGCAGTTGCAAGCCAAAAAGACAGCCGGCGAAAAGTTCGCGGTTATCACGGCGTATGACGCGACCTTTGCGCGACTCGCTGCGCAAGCCGGTATCGAAGTGATTTTGGTCGGTGACTCGCTCGGCATGGTTTGGCAGGGTCACGACAGCACATTGCCGGTCACTGTCGATCAGATGATTTATCACGTCACCGCTGTCAATCGCGGCAACGTTGGTGCGCTGATTATCGCCGACCTGCCGTTCGGCGCTTACTCGACTCCGGTGCAAACGCTGGATAGCGCCACTCGGTTGATGCAGGCCGGTGCTCAAGTCGTGAAACTTGAAGGCGGCGAATGGCTGGCGGAATCGATTCAGTTATTGACCGAGCGCGGTATGCCGGTGTGTGCCCATCTCGGCCTTACACCGCAATCGGTCAACCTCTTCGGCGGCTATAAAGTCCAAGGCCGTCTACCGGAGCAGGCGAAACGAATTCTGGCCGACGCACAAGCATTAAAAGCAGCAGGAGCCGTGCTATTGGTGTTGGAGTGTGTACCGCAGGGATTGGCCAGCGAAATCACCCGGGCGCTGCAGATCCCCGTTATCGGCATCGGTGCCGGCTCAGCTACCGATGCTCAGGTATTGGTGCTGAACGACATGCTTGGGCTGACCGAAAAGACACCCAAGTTCGTCCGCAACTTCATGGAAGGCGCGACTGACGTACGGCACGCGCTGATGAGCTATCGAGAAGCTGTGTTAAGCGGATCCTTTCCGGCTGCGGAGCATTGTTTCGATTAAAAAGAGCCGATGGGCCACACTTCACGCTAAATATTGATCAACCCTTATTTTCGTGCTTCTTTCGGTAACAAACCAATGACGAATTTGTTACCAAAAACCGTTGATCGCCCTAAATGATTGCGGCATACTCTCCCGCCATTGGCTCAACTGCACAGATAATGTGCAATCACCGGGCTGAGCATGGCGGCTCTGGGCGTTCGTGGATCAGGGAGCGATTACGAATTGTTTCCGGCTCGTCCCAAAAATCGGCGGGGTGTATTGAGTGATATGAAAATATTCGCCAAAACCACACAACTGCGCACCGCTATTGCCGCTGAAAAACACGCTGGCAAACGTATCGCTTTCGTTCCGACTATGGGCAACCTGCACGATGGGCATCTTCAATTGGTCCGCCGCGCGCAGAAAGAAGGCGATATCGTTGTAGTCAGTATTTTCGTCAACCCGCTGCAGTTTGGTCCGAGCGAAGACCTTGATAATTACCCGCGAACATTGGCGGCCGATAAAGAAAAACTGTTCGCGGAAGGCGTGCAATATTTATTCATACCGGGTGTTGAGGAAATGTATCCCAACGGTCTGGATGCTCAGGTCAAAGTTAGCGTGCCGGAGCTTTCCGAAACATTGTGCGGCAGCCGTCGCCCCGGCCATTTCACTGGCGTCGCCACTGTCGTTACCAAATTATTCCAAATCGTACAGCCTGATATCGCCGTGTTTGGCGAGAAAGATTTTCAGCAGTTGACCATTATCCGCAAACTGACCAGCGATCTTTGCATGCCTATTACCATCATCGGCATGCAAACCGCGCGCGCCACCGATGGGCTGGCACTTAGTTCGCGCAATGGTTATCTGAATGCAGACGAGCGTCAATTAGCTCCGGCATTGCATCATGTTTTGCAGGAATGCCGCGAAGCGATTGCCGGCGGCTTCGATAGCTATGCCTATCTTGAACAACACGCAATGGATACGCTGCGTAATGCCGGTTTTAAACCGGATTATTTTTCCGTGCGCGATGCTTATACGCTGGGTGCAGTGACATTGGAAACCGAAAAAGTGGTGATTCTCGTGGCAGCTTATCTGGGCCGAACCCGCCTGATCGACAATGTCACGCTGAACCTCAACCCCAGTCAGGACTGGGGTATGCTGGCCACCGTTTAAAACGCGGCAGTTCACCGCCGATGGCGTTATTCCGAGGAACCGTTTCATGCAATCGACCATGCTCAAATGCAAACTCCACAAAGCCCGCGTCACGCACGCCGTGCTGCATTACGAAGGCTCCTGCGCCATCGATGGTCGCTTGCTCGACATGGCGGGAATTCGCGAGTATGAGCAGATCCAAATCTACAACATCACCAACGGCGAACGCTTTACCACTTACGCAATTCGCGGCGAAGAAGGCTCCGGTATTATTTCTATCAACGGCGCCGCCGCGCATAAAGCGAACGTTGGCGACGTCATCATTATCTGTGCTTATGCCAATTATTCCGAAGCCGAATTAATCAATTTCAAACCGCGACTGATTTATTTGAATGCAGACAACAGCGTCAGCCACGCCGCCAATGCGATGCCGCTGCAAGTCGCTTAATATTCTGTAGTAGCGTTATCAACCAAAGGGAGCCGAGGCTCCCTTTTTATTTTGCTCTGCTCCGATCACATGTTGCGCTATTGTTGGCGGTGGGATTCAGTTTCCGCAGCATTTGGAGTAGCTTAGCCAATCGCAAAAGCCTTACCTCATACGACGCAGGATGTACGCTCATGTACGATATTAAAAATCATCCCGTTCCCGCCGCACTCGCCGCCAGCGCTCATATCGACAAGGCGCGCTACGACGCCATGTATCGCGAATCGATCGCGCAACCCGAGCAATTTTGGAGCGCGCAAGCCGAGCGTTTTTTATTGTGGAAACAACGCTGGAATTCAGTGCGCGAATTCAATTTTGATAGCGGTGATGCCAAATGGTTTAGCGGCGGCAAATTGAACGTCAGCGAAAATTGCATTGATCGCCATCGCGCACAGCGCGGCAATCAAACCGCCATTATTTGGGAGAGCGATGACCCGAATATCGATGCGCATATCACCTACGATCAACTGTATTTAGCCGTATGCCGAATCGCCAACGTATTGAAGCAGCGCGGCGTCAAAAAAGGCGAGCGCGTCTGCATTTATATGCCGATGATTCCAGAGGCGGCATACGCCATGCTCGCGTGCGCGCGTATCGGCGCGGTTCACTCGGTAGTGTTCGGCGGTTTTTCACCAGAAGCATTGAAAGACCGCATTCTCGATTCCGATTGCCGTGTATTGATCACCGCCGACGAAGGCGTACGCGGTGGTAAAACTGTTGCGTTGAAGGCCAATACTGAAACCGCGCTCGCGCATTGCCCCAACGTGCATACCGTGTTGACGGTGCGTCGCACCGGTGGCGACGTGCCGTGGAAAGAAGGCCGCGATCTCTGGTACCACAGCGCGATTGAAACAGTTGCTGATGATTGCGCCGCCGAACCGATGGACGCGGAAGATCCCCTCTTCATTTTGTATACATCGGGTTCGACCGGAAAACCAAAAGGCGTGCTGCACACCACCGGCGGTTATCTGCTAATGGCCGCGATGACGCACAAATACACTTTCGATTATCGCGAGGGCGAAATTTATTGGTGTACCGCCGATGTCGGTTGGGTCACGGGTCACACTTATATCGTTTATGGTCCGCTCGCGAATGGCGCCAGCACGTTAATGTTCGAAGGCGTGCCGAATTTTCCCGATGCTTCGCGCTTCTGGCGGATCATTGATAAACATCGCGTCAACACGTTTTATACAGCACCCACTGCATTGCGCTCGCTGATGAGTTTGGGTAACGACTTTGTCACGCGCACATCGCGGCAATCGTTGCGACTGCTTGGCACCGTGGGCGAACCGATCAATCCCGAAGCGTGGGAATGGTATTACCAAATTATCGGCGAATCGCGCTGCCCCGTTATCGATACTTGGTGGCAAACCGAAACCGGCGCACAAATGATCATGCCGCTGCCCGGCGCGACTACATTAAAACCCGGCTCCGCCACGCTGCCTTTTTTCGGCGTCGAACCCGCATTGCTCGATGCGGAAGGCAACGAAATTCACGGCGCCGGCACCGGCAATCTCGTTATCAAGACATCGTGGCCAAGTCAGATTCGCAGCGTCTTCGGCGATCATCAGCGCATGACCGACACCTATTTCAAACCCTATCCCGGCTATTACTTCACCGGCGACGGCGCGCGCCGCGATGAAGACGGTTATTACTGGATTACCGGCCGTGTCGACGATGTTCTCAATGTCTCCGGACATCGCATGGGCACGGCAGAAGTGGAAAGCGCGCTGGTGCTGCATCCCGCCGTGGCAGAAGCCGCCGTCGTCGGTTATCCGCACGACATCAAAGGCCAGGGTATTTACGCCTACGTGACGTTGATGGTTGGCACCGAACCTTCCGATACGCTGCGCAAAGAATTGCTCGACATGTGCGCGAAAGAAATCGGCCCGATCGCAAAACCCGATTTAATTCAGTGGGCGCCGGGATTGCCGAAAACGCGCTCGGGAAAAATCATGCGCCGTATTTTGCGTAAAATCGCCGCGAATGAATTGGAGAATCTCGGCGACACCTCGACACTCGCCGATCCTTCGGTCGTGCAGCAGTTGATCGACAATCGTCTCAATCGTTAGCAATAA
>DASXYH010000088.1:0-16815 GCA_036502545.1 Spongiibacteraceae bacterium | reverse complement strand
GCGCGCCGTCTGAAAAAACTAGCCGACGATATCGGCGATACGCTGTTCATCGTGATGCGCGTGTATTTCGAAAAGCCGCGCACCACCGTCGGCTGGAAAGGTCTGATCAACGATCCGTATATGAACGATACGTTCAAAATTCAGGAAGGATTGCATATCGGCCGCAAATTGCTGCTCGATATTTCCGAACTGGGATTGGCCACATCGACCGAGGCGCTCGATCCGATTTCACCGCAATATCTGCAGGATTGCATCACCTGGTCGGCGATCGGCGCGCGCACCACCGAATCGCAAACGCACCGCGAAATGGCCAGCGGTTTGAGTTCGGCGGTCGGTTTCAAGAACGGCACCGATGGCGGCCTCGCCGTTGCGATCAACGCGTTGAAATCGGTATCGCAGCCGCATCGTTTTCTCGGCATCGATTCGCGCGGCCGCGTCGCGGTGATTCACACCACCGGCAATAAATACGCGCACATCGTGTTGCGCGGCGGCAGCAACGGCCCGAATTACGATTCGGTGCATATCGCGCTGTGCGAACAGGAGCTCGAAAAAGCGAAAGTGCGCGCGAATATCATGGTCGATTGCAGCCACGCCAATTCTAACAAAGCTCCTGAACTGCAGCCGCTGGTGATCGAGAATGTCACCAATCAGGTGCTCGAAGGCAATCGTTCGATTATCGGTTTGATGGTCGAAAGCAATTTGTTCGCAGGCAATCAATCGATTCCCGACGATTTGAGCAAATTGCAATACGGCGTATCGGTCACCGATGGCTGCATCGGCTGGGATGCCACCGAAAAAGCATTGCACACGATGCGCGAAAAATTAAAAAATAATTTGCCGCGGCGGTTCGGCTGATCGACGGCTGACTCGGCGAATACACAACAAAACGCAATGGCTATTATTATTTTTCCTCGTCTAAACGCGCGAGGCATGCAATCGCAACCTTTGCTTAAATCTTTTATTGGCTTAAATCTCTTATTGAGATCTAAGCAAAGGCATTTGCGTTTAACATCCGTAATATTCCCGATACGAGCGATGAAAATTTCGCGCTCGATTTGATTTCGAACGAGGAGTTTCCATGAGCAAGACGTACTCGCCGAGCCATCCCTGTCGCTTTCACGAAGTGGCGAAGTGGGATATTGAAACCGATGTGCTGATCGTCGGCTTCGGCGCCGCCGGTTCGTGCGCGGCGATCGAAGCGGCGACAGCCGGTGCCAAAGTCACGCTGATCGATGCGGCCGCGGGCAGCGGCGGCGCGACGGCCCTGTCGGGCGGCGATATGTATATCGGTGGCAACGGCGGCACGCCGGTGCAAAAAACCGCGGGCTTCAGCGACGCCACCAACGATTTATACAACTACTTGTTAATGGCGGGCGGACCGAATGCCGATGCGGCGAAAACGCGGTTTTACGCCGACAACAGTCTCGCGCATTTCGAGTGGGTGCAAGCGCAGGGCGTGATTTATAAAAACTCATTCATCGCGGAAAAAATAATCGAGCCAGCCACCGACGATTGCCTGATCTGGTCGGGCAGCGAAGAGGCATGGCCGTTTGTCGAAAAAGCCAAACCGTGTCCGCGCGGACATACGGCGCAAATGGCCGGTATCGGTGCCGCGGGCCGCTATATCATGGATAAATTTGCCGAACGCGTGAACGCGCTCAACGTGGATGTTCGTTACAACGCGCGCGCGCTGGCGTTGATCGTCGACGAATACAATCGCGTGCGCGGACTCGTCGTGCGCAGCGATGGTGAAACGCGATTTATACGCGCGCGCAAAGGCGTCATTTTATGCACCGGCGGTTTCATCATGAATCGCGACATGCTGCAACGCCATGCACCGCTCGCACTGCGCACCAACGCACCGCTCGGCACCATCGACGACGGCTCCGGCATTCGCATGGGCATGAGTGTCGGCGGTGCCGCCATCAATATGCACGAGGTGTTTGCAACGCTGCCGTGGTATCCGCCCAGCTCGCTGGTCAAAGGAATTTTCGTCAACGAAAACGGACAGCGTTTCATTAACGAGGATTGTTATCACGGCCGCGTCACGCAATTTATTTTGCAGCAAAAAGGCGATCGCGTTTTTCTGCTGGTCGACGGCGCCACTTATGCGCGCGGCGATATGGCCGAATTGTCGCGCATCGAAATCGGCGCCACCGGCGAAAGCTGGGAAGAAGTTGAAAGCGAATTGGGATTGCCGAGCAACGCGCTGGTTGCGACGGTGAATTTGTACAATGCATACGCCGCTAAAGGCGAAGATCCGTTATTTCACAAAGCGAAAAAATGGTTGCAGCCGTTGATGCAGCCGCCGTTCGCCGCGCTCGATTGCAATATCAATCATTGTTTTTACGCGTCGTTCACGCTGGGTGGACTCGATACGCTGCCGAGCGGCGAAGTGCTGACCGAGGAGCGCGACGTGATTCCCGGTCTGTACGCGGCCGGTCGCAGCGCGTGCGGATTGCCGCGCTGGGGCGCCGGTTACAGCTCGGGCATGTCGATTGCCGATGCTTCGTTCTTCGGCCGCGAGGCCGGCAAAAAAGCGGCAAAGTCCGCCGCCATTTAATTTATAAACCATTCGTTAACTGATCAAACATTCATTAGCTCATCAAAATAGCGCCGCGATAATTCCGCGGCGCTTGGCATTGCCTTTGCTCTTTCATCAATAGCAACATACACAAAAAATCGTTTCTCTAACTCTCTGTTTTGTATGGAGTGCCACTTTATATGCAGCGGTAAAAATTACGAGCCGCGGTAAAAAGCTCTGATTTAACATGGAATCTCTATGACGACATTGAATATACGTTGCGAACTGGAATATGAAGCTGCCGCTAATGCTGATTATATTTTCAACATCGAAGCGGCGTTTCATCCGGGGCAGCAAATCATCAGCGAAAAACTGACTTTCGATCCTTGCGATTTAATTACTTGCGGACTCGACCCGACCGGCAGCAACCGGCTGGCAAAAATCAGCGGTATTTACGGTAAATTACTGGTGCGGTACGAGGCGTTGGTGCAGATCAATTATTTATTGCCGAGCGGCGATGAAGAGGAAATGTCGATTGCACAATTGCCGGTCGACGTGATTCCGTACATCTGGTCGAGCCGTTATTGCGAATCGGATTCGGTATCGCAATTCGCGCTCGAAACATTCGGCATGCTGCCGCGCGGTTACGGACGCATCGTGTCGATTTGCCAATGGATACGCGACAACATCAAATATCAGATCGGCTCGACCGTCGGCACGATGTCGGCGCGCGATGTGCTGACAAATAAAGCCGGCGTGTGCAGGGATTTTGCGCACCTTGGTATCACGTTCTGCCGCGCGTTGAATATTCCCGCGCGCTTCGTCACCGGTTATACGTGGTACCCCGATCCACCGCCGGATTTTCACGCAATTTTCGAAGCCTATCTGGGCGGCCGCTGGATTTTATTCGATGCCACCGAATTGGCGCCGATTACTGATTTAGTTCGTATCGCAACCGGCAAGGATGCTTCCGAAACGGCATTTTCAACAATATTCGGACCGGTCAAAATGACGCGCATGAGTCCGAGTGTTGAAGTTGTAACGGAAGAACCGCCTGCCCAGACTGCAGCGGTCAACGCCTGATTTTTGTGCTCGCAAAAAATTAAATTCTGATTGAGTGTTTTTACTTCTTGGCTAGTGAACCGATCTCGCAGCGGGTTGGCGCCGGAGGGGGTTCTCTTTTTCAGGACAAGAAGGTGATCTTATCGAAGCTGCGTGCCATTCGTCATCGGAGAAGTCGTCAAGTTCAACTAGGCCGACCACACCGAGGCTACCGGAATGCTCGCCACGGAAGTCCTGAAAAAGAGAACCCCCTCCGGCGCCTCATGCTCTGCTACAGCGTGCCTTCTATAAAACATTTAATAAGATTTTTTATTTACTCCGCTGCAACTGGAGCCGATAAACCACCGATAAGAAAATCGATCAGACGCTCTGCAAAAATTTTAATATCGATGGGCGGCACCGAACCGCTCAGCGCCCACAATTGTGTAAGGTGTTCGCTGTTGGCAAGACTGGTCAGCATCGTTTCGATCATAATTGCGTGTCGCATTTTAATCACATCCAAGGGCAACTCCGGCAGCGCGCGCGGAATCAAATTGGCTACCATTTCGATCACGCGCTGAAATTCCTGCGGCAGCTCCGCTTTCAGCGTTGAACCGTGCTCGGAAAAAATACGCGCGATAATCCGCAGATAATTGCGCCCGCCTTCGCCGTCTTCAAGCAAAATAATTGTCAGCGGCAATACCAATCCTTCGACAATGTTGCGCAATTTCGGTTTGCCGTGTTTCGCATACAGCTTGTGCAATTGCCCTTCGCGCTCCACATCAGGACGCAAACGGCGCTGCAAAATCGCGCGCAATAAATTTTCTTTCGTTTTGAAATGGTAGTGAATCGCGGCCGAACTCAGCCCCGCCGCTTCGTTGATTTCACGCAGCGAAAACGCGTCGATACCGCGCTGCGCGAACAGGCGTTCGGCGGTATCGAGCAATAAGTCTCGCGAGGAAGGACGCGCCATCGGGAATTTTCGATTCAACCATTTGACAACTTAAATATATCGCAAAAATCCTGCGATTTTCGATAAATTTACGCACTTGACGCCATAACTTATCATTTGGTATGTTATAAAACCTGATGAGATTCACTTTGAGCATGCGCATGGAATTCGATGGCGGCGACGATTTAATCCCTGGCAACGCTACGCGGCGCGACTTTCTGCGCAAGATGAGCGTTGCCGCGAGCGCCGCCGCGATTACTGGCGCCGCCTCATCGCAACCATTGCGGCAGCGCGAGATTAAAAACTGGGACGCTAGCGCAGACGTTGTGATTGTCGGCGCAGGCGCTGCCGGTATTGCGGCCGCGATCGAAGCGCGTCGCTATCGCGTAAAAGCTCTGGTGTTAGAAAAATTCGACGTCGCCGGCGGTACATCGAGCTTATCGGGCGGCGTTTGCTACATGGGCGGCGGCACACCATTGCAGCAGGCGCTCGGCTTCGCCGATTCCACCGAGAATATGTACAACTACATGGTCGCGGCGGCTGGCATCCATGCGCCGCGCGATCGCATACAGGCGTATTGCGAAGGCAGTCAAGAGCAATTCGATTGGCTGGTCGCCAACGGCGTGCGCTACGCGCAAAAATTTTCCGCAGAGAAAGAAGTATCGCGCGCCGATGCCTCGCTGTATTACTCCGGCTGCGAAAAAGTATTTCCGTATCGCGATAATGCGCGCCCGGCGCCGCGCGGTCATTTACCGCCGACCGACGATCTCACTGGCGGCCGCAGCTTAATGCGCGCGTTACTCACGTCCGCAGCAAATTTAGGCGTAGCACTGACAACAAATGTATCGGTCGAACGGCTGGTGCAGGCCGGCGATGGCGCCGTGATCGGCGTGGAGGTAATCGACAACGGTGAGCGGCGCCGTATTCGCGCGCGCAATGGAGTGGTGCTTGCAGCGGGCGGGTTTATTCATAATCCGTCGATGTTGCAACGCTACGCGCCCGAGTTAAATCGCTGCAGCGCGCCGTGGGGACGCGCGGGCGATTTGGGTATGGGTATTCGCATGGGCATGAGCGTCGGCGCCAATGCGCTGCGCATGAATCAGGGCTTCGTGATTCTGCCGTTGTATCCGCCCGAAGATGCGCTGAAGGGCATTGTCGTGAATTTAAACGGCCAACGCTTCGTTCCGGAAGATGCGTACTACGGTTTAATGGGTTACGAAATCGCGTATCGTCAGGACGGTCGCGCATTTTTAATCATCGATGCAACGACGGACTATGCACCGCAGGATTACCGTTTCAAATTGGCCGCGCATGCCGATTCGATCGCAGCGCTGGAAGCGGCGCTCAAATTGCCGACCGAATCCCTTCAGCGCACGGTCGATTACTACAATCGCTTCGCCCAAGCGGGACAGGATCCGCTGTATCAAAAAAGTCCGCACTATATCGCGCCGTTAATCAAACCGCCGTTCAAAGCTTACGATCTCGATTTAACCCGCGCGTTTTGTCCCGTTGTCACGGTGGGCGGTTTACACACGAATTTAAACAGCCAGGTCATACATGTCGAAGGCGACATTATTCCCGGTCTTTACGCCGCCGGACGCACCGCCGCCAGCACGGTACTGGCGCGCTATATCGGCAGCGGCATGTCGATCGGCGAGGCGCTGTTCGCCGGACGCCGTGCCGGTGCGCACGCGGCGCAGATAAAACGTTAGGATGTAACGATGAAATTTTTTTGCGCTCTGATCGCGATCATCATCACTGTTTACGCCAATGCCGACGCTCTCAACATCAAGGCTATTGCCGATGTTAAGACCGTTAACAATGAGGACAGCATCGAGCGCGGCCGCATCGTATTTTTTCAATGCCGCACCTGTCACTACGTTGAAAAAAATTACGGCCATCACAACGGTCCGAATCTTTACGGCGTATTCGGCCGCGTCGCCGGTACCGCAGCGGGGTTTTCGTATTATTCCGAAGCGATGAAAAACGCGGGCAAAGCCGGCTTTATCTGGAGTCCGGCGCTGCTCGATATCTGGCTTGCCAATCCGCGCACGATGATTCCCGGCACGGCGATGGTGGTGTTCAATTTATCGGCGCAGCAACGTGCCGATCTAATCGAATATTTGCAAGCATTTCACGACTGACCCCGCATACGATTTCGCCTTGAAACACGTTTCTGCATGGCTCTAATCTCCGCTGCATGTAATAGACGCTAATCCACGGATTATCGGCATATAGGTTGACGTTAACCCGCCATCTCGCGTTAGCAAATGCCAATTCAGCCGCCTTGCGATTAGTTTTACGCTATCCTTGAGAAAGCGATTTGACTCGCAGCAGCATATAAACAGTCAAACGCGGTACATTCATCACAACCGATCCTGGATAATCACTGCGATGACGGATTTCATCCCTTATTTTTGGATTGCCAGTCTGTTGATTCTCGTGCTGGCGCTCGGGGTATTTCTGACCTTGAGCTATCGCCATCGCCAGCAGCTGGATGCTCTTGAGCAAAAGGTACACGACCACTCGCAGCGGTTGACCGAAAGTTTTTTACAGCGCGAGATCCAATTGACCCGGCAACGGCAGAGCGCGATCGCCACCGATGCCAACGCCAATCCCGCCTCGTTTGAACGTTTGCGCTTATTCTGGTTGGAGGCCGAGTTCGCGGCATTGGCGGAGCAAGGCAAGCGCCGCAGCAATTACGATACCTTGCAACGGAAGGCGCAGCCGCTGCTGCGACTGCTGCAACGCCCCAGCGATAAACCAACCGCGACGGCCGCCAAGGCGGCCGTCAAATGGAGTAGCGGTACCGCGCTGAGCCAGTTGCAAAAAGCGCGCGCCGCCATCAATGCGCAATCGGAAAGCGTCGCTCTGCATCGAAAGAAATCCGCTCCGGAAAAACCGGAAATCACCAAGACGCTGAACGATGTCAATGCCAATAATACCGAACTGATCGCCACCATCAGTCGTTTGGAAAAAGAATTGTCGGCGATGCAGGGGAAATTTAACGCGGCTAACACGCAGCTAGCGCAGCTGCAACAAAACGTCGGAAATTCCGTCGCTGCGGCCGAGAATAATAATGCGCCGGTGGCGCGCGAACTGATTGCCGAAATCGAACAGTCGTATCAACAGACTGTGACTGAAATGAATCGCATGCGCGAGATCAATCGCGGCCAGCGGCAATTAATTTTAGAACTGGAACAGCAGCTATCGAAGCTGCGTACCGATAGTGTGCAATACGGTGCTTCGGTAGAACTCGTCGACAAATTGAAACTGCAATTGCGCGATTATGAAACCTGCACCGCTATTCTCGAAATGGAAGCCGATAGTCTGCGCGAGCGCCTGCAGGTATTAAACGAAACGGAGCGTCAGAGCGAAGCATCTGGAGTCGAACCTCAAAGCCCGTTGCTGGCATATCTCGCGCCGGCAAAGGTTCAGTCGTCGCAGCACGACGCGCTGCAATTGATCGAGCAAGTTGCGGCCCACGAAAATATCGAGACTATCGGCAAGCTGTTAATCGACTGGTTGCGCAGCAGAGGAGTATCGGCGGTTTTATTTATTAAAAGTGCGCCGGAACCCATTTGGATTTCCAGCGAAATCGCCGTCGATAGCCATAGCAAACAACTGCTGCAATCGATTGTGCCTGTCCCTGCGCAACCTTTGGTCGAAGTTGATGAAGGCTTCGTGCTGGCGCATCCGCTTTGCCGCCTGTTGCTGTATACCACCAGCGAGCTGAACGAAAAAAATAGCGAACTCGCACAGCGCGCGCAAATCGTCACGCAAATTATCGAACGCTGGCTGGCGCTGCTGACGGCTCAACAATCGAATCGAGCCAATACACAGCTCGACAGCGCGATGCGGCAACGATTGCGCAATCTGTTGACTCAATATGATTATATCGGCGAAGAACATTCGCGCGCGCGCGAAAAGTTGGGACAGGAACTCGAAACTTTTTTTAATACCGCGGACATCTCTGATGTGCAACGCCTTGTCGCCCACAGCATGTTGGAAGATTTCGATGCGCAAATCGATATTCTCCGCAAAGCCGGCTTCCTGATCAGAACCAGCATTGCCACCATAGCCAGCGATCCCGAAAACACGAAGTAACAATTCAACGCGGATGATATAGTTACACCGTTGCGGTTAAGTATTAGGGATTAGACGGCGATGTCACGCGAACGTAGAAAACATGATCGTATTGCTGTGGATTGGCCAGCGCGCGTGGGCGGGCGCGGGCTCGGCGTTTCACCGGCGCGTATCAAGGATGCAACCATCGCGGGTGTTTATGTGGAAACCAAGCTGGCGGTCGATGTCGGTGTCCATATTCTGCTGGAAATGCAAACCGATAACTCGCAGCGCATACTCGCCGAGGGCAAAATCATGCGCAGCCAGGCGTTGGAGCAAAATCGTTACGGTTACGGCATTCAGTTCACGCGCATCGAGGACGATGCATTGCAAAAATTACTGTCTTTACTGGCCGAAAAATGGAAGCCCGATTCGGCTTCACTCTGAAATAATTATTCATTTCGCAAATGTCTGCAGTTCAAGTCTTGTTATCGCTCTGCTTGAGCTCGAACATATTGCCGAACGGATCGCGACCGTAGACAAAATGCCAGCGCCCCATCCGCACCGGCGCACTGTTAAATACGACACCGGCCTCGCGCAAGCGCGCATATTCGCGCTGAATATCGTCGACGGCAAAACACAAATGGGTAATACCGTGATCCCATACGGGTCGCTCGGCATTTTGTAGTTTCGGCGGTGGATTTTCGTATTCGAATAATTCGATACGCGTATCGCCCGCTTTGATCAGCGCATTTTTCCCGGCGGTATCGGGGCGGCCGATAACGGTATCGTTGCGCGTATTGCCGGCGCTCCACGCGGTTTTAATTTCGATTTCGAAACCGAGCAAGTCGCAGTAAAACGCCAACGCGCGCTCAAGATCGGGCACTGAAATCGCGCTGTGATCGATGCGCTCTATCATTCTCGGCTCGGTTCGATTTCACGCAGCCAATGGGCAAAACGGTCGAACAATAATTTATGCGCGGGCGATGCGAAATGGGTATGCCCGGTCTCGGGCAATATTTGCAGCGTGATGTCGCGGCTGCCGGTGAACAGAGCGGGAATTTCATGCGGCGGCCCAGTCATATCTCGATCGCCAACCACGAGAAAAACCGGTACGTCGATTTGCGCGCATTCCGGCGCTGAACTACCGGGAATCAGCGGCATCAGCACGACCGTCGCCACTATGTTGGTGCGCGCCGCCACCAGTGCATGCTTTATCGCGCTTTCGACACCGCCGCCATATATTTCGCTGCTCTGTCCGCGTCTGGGCAATTCGGAATAAGGATCGCTGCCGCGCTGCCGCGCGAGGTGTTCGATATCGTTGCGCAGTGCCTGTGGATTATCGACATACATCTGCAGATCTGCATCGAGATACATCGGCAATCCGCGCGCGCTGAAACCCATCACCGCAATCGCGGAATATGGATGGAAGCGCGCCTGCTGGATAATCGTCAGCATGCCGCCCATCGAATGACCGACGCCGATTGTGCGCATATGCGGCAACGCGGGCAACGTGGAATGCAGTTCGCCCTGCCGCAACAATTGCATGATGATTTGTACCGCACGCTGATTGCCTTCGGCCACGACATCGGGCGTCAATGCAAATCCATCGCGCGGTTTGCCGCTGCCGCCGGTGCCGAGATGATCGAGCGCAATCGTGATGCAGCCATGCCGCGCCATCTGCTGCGCGAAACTGAATTGGTCGCCCTCCGGCGTGCGCAGATTAAAATAACTTTTATCCATCGCGCCGCCGGGCAGGCAGAACAGCACCACTGGCACTTCGCGCGGCGCAGCGGTCGGCAATGTGATTTCCACCTCGATCGACAGCGAACCTTCGCTTGTCAATAACTCACCGATATCGAAAGACTGTTTCACCACTATTGCTGACATCTGCGTTCGGCCTCTTCAGGAAAAAGTTTTACCCGCTGCCGCCAGTTTTTCCAGCAGCGGCGCCGGTTTCCAGAAACCGGGATCGGCATTTTCGTTGTGCGTGAATTTCTGCATTTCGGCCACCACATTTTTAAGGCCGACCGTGTCCGCGTAAAACATCGGGCCGCCGCGAAAAACCGGAAACGCATAGCCGGTCAGATAAACCACGTCGATATCCGATGCGCGCAATGCTATGCCCTCTTCGAGAATATGCGCGCCTTCATTGATCAGCGCAAAAATACAGCGCTCGATAATTTCATCGTCGCTGATCGCGCGGCGCGCAATGCCGTGCTCTTTCGAATAATTGACGACGATTTCTTCGACGATCGGATCGGGAATCGCATTGCGGTTGCCCGCTTCATACAGATAATAACCCGAGCCGGTTTTCTGCCCGTGGCGGCCGAGATCGACGACGATCTTATCGACCCACTTCGCGTATTTCAGCTGCGGCATTTCGACATAGCGGCGTTTGCGCACCGAATAACTGACATCGAGCCCGGCCATATCGAGCATGCGGAACGGACCCATCGCCAGGCCCCAATTTTCAAGCGCGGCGTCGATCTGTTTCGGCAGCGCGCCTTCCGCGCAGAGAAAATACGCCTGTCGGAAATATTGTTCGATCATGCGATTGCCGATGAAGCCGTCGCACACGCCGGAAACGACGCCGACCTTGCCGATTTTTTTTGCGACCTGCACGGTGCTCGCAAGCACATCATTCGCGGTTTTTTCGCCGCGCACGATTTCGAGCAGACGCATCACGTTCGCCGGTGAAAAAAAGTGCGTGCCGATCACATCCTGCGGGCGTTTCGTGGCTTCGGCAATTTTATTCAGATCGAGCATCGATGTGTTCGACGCCAAAATAGCGCCGGGCTTCATCACTGTGTCGAGCGTCTGAAATACTTTTTGTTTGACGCTCATATCCTCGAACACGGCTTCGATCACGATATCGGCGCTGCCGAGATCGGTGTACACCAAAGTCGGCTGCAACAGGCTCATACGCTGCTCGACCTGCTCCGCCGTCATGCGGCCTTTTTTTGCCGAGCTTTCGTAGTTGCCGCGAATCACACCGATACCGCGATCGAGTGCATCCTGTTTCACTTCGAGCAACTTTACCGGAATGCCGGCATTGAGGAACGACATCGCGATACCGCCGCCCATGGTGCCGGCGCCGATAACGGCGGCGGATTTGATCGGACGCAATGGCGTATTTTCAGGCACGTCGGGAATTTTGCTCGCGGCGCGCTCGGAGAAAAACGCATGACGCAGCGCTTTCGATTCGGTGGTGGCGACGAGTTCCGCAAAGCACTGATATTCGAAACGCAGCCCTTCGGCAAATGGTTTTGTTGCGGCCGCTTTCACCGCCTCCATACATTTCAGCGGCGCCGGATAATTTTTCGAACTCGCGGCGATTTTTTCGCGCGCTGCGGCGAAAAATGCTTCGGCACCTCCCGGCATCGAAGCGACCGGTACATTTTTGTCCGCAATTTTTGGTCGCGGCGAACCTTTCGCGATAATTTCAGCGGCGAACGCAAGCGTGCCTTCGAGCAGATCGCCGCCCTCTATAAACTTATCGAAATAGCCGAGCTTGTTGAGTTCTTCGGATTTCGCCGGCTTACCGGTGACGATCATATCGAGCGCTTTCGCAGCGCCGATCAGACGCGGCAACCGCTGCGTACCGCCGGCGCCGGGCAGAATGCCGAGGTTCACTTCCGGCAGACCGATCTGCACGCCGGGAATACCGACGCGATAGTGACAGCCGAGTGCGAATTCGTTGCCGCCGCCGAGTGCGACGCCGTTGATCGCTGCGATCACGGGCTTCGATAAATTTTCCATTTTGGCGATGATGCCAGGCAGATTCGGTTCATCCATCGCGGTGCCCGCGCTGAATTCGGCGATGTCGGCGCCGCCGGAAAATGCGCGGCCGCCGCCGGTGATAACGATTGCTTTGACCGCGGCATCGGCAACCGCGCGATCGAGCGCCGCGACGATATCGATGCGCAGTTGATGACCGAGGCTGTTTACCGGTGGATTATCGAGCGTGAGAACGGCGCAGGAACTGCGCACTTCATATTTAACCGACATTATTTTCTCCGTGAGTAATTTTTTGTTGCTTTAAAATTTGTTTTGCTTTTAAAAAATAAATTCAATGTGCCAATCTCGCAGCGGGTTGGCGGTGTAGGAGGTTCTCTTTTTCAGGACAAGAAGGTGATCTTATCGAAGCTGCAATGCTATTCGTCATCGGAGAAGTCGTCGAGCTCTGCTAGGCCGACTACACCGAAGCTACTTAAATGCTCGCCACAGTAGTCCTGAAAAAGAGAACCCCCTACACCGCCTCATGCTCTGCTACAGCGTGCCATTACATTAAAACAAAAAATAAATTTCACTGCGGCCGTTGACCGCCGCACAAAATTTCAGTGACCAATTCGGTATCCATATATTCCTTCAGCTCGACCAGTTTGCCGGCGCGAATGCGCATGAAAAAATGGTACTTATTGTTGTAAAGCTTGCCCGACACATGCATGCCGAACGATTCGGCTTCGATCGCAACGCGATCATCCTCAGCCGTAAGATTATGAATGTCGAAACGGACGCCCTGCGGAAATGCCTCGAATATCGCAGCGCCGGCCGCGGCAATTTGCGTTTTGTTGAATTTGCCTGAAATCAAGGTGCGGCCCATCGTATAGCAGCAGCCGTCCTCGGCATAAGCATCGAGCATCGCTTTTGTATCGCCCCGATTGAGCATGTCGAAAAAATCGCGGGCGAATTGTTTGTTGCGCTCGATTTGGCTCGACGCGGCGGGCATGTTGGAATGATTCATAATATTCCCCGAAACGGGACCGCTGGTGAATAGCATGCGGCCGAATGCTGAGTGCAGATGCGCGGTATTTTGCACGGGAATCGCCATGCGTAACAAGTTACCGGGTAATTAACAGTTGCCTGACGCGCGACTTGTCACGGAGAATTGCGGGCTTACAGCACTTTTCATCACTTCCACTCTCCTGTACGAGACCGATGGCCGATTTTTCGATCGAGAGCAAACATCTGCACAAGCGCTTCGCGACGCAGACGCGCGATACGCTGGCCGATCTGTCGTTCGCGCTGCCGCACGGCCGCTGCCTGGCGCTGCTCGGCCCTTCCGGTTGCGGCAAAACAACTCTGCTGCGTTTACTGATGGGGCTGGAGCAGCCAACCGCCGGCGAATTGCAGATCGATTCCGCGCTCGCAGCCAGCATGGCGTACGTTTTCCAGGAGCCGCGCCTGGTACCGTGGCGTACGACACTCGAAAATGTCCTGTTGCCGCTCGAATTGCAAAAGAAAAATGTCAACGCAGCGCGCCAACGAGCGATTGCATTGTTGCAACGGCTTGGGCTCGGCGAGCGTTTACAACATTTTCCGCGCGAGCTGAGCGGCGGCATGCAAATGCGCGTGGCGTTGGCGCGCGCGCTGATTACCGAACCCAAATTATTGCTGCTCGATGAACCTTTCGCCGCGCTCGATGAACGCACGCGTTTTCGCTTGCAGGATTTATTGCTCGAACTCAAGGCTACTTTGTCGCTGCAATATATTTTCGTTACGCATTCGATCGCCGAAGCCGTGTATCTGGGCGATGATGTGTTGCTGCTCGACCGCCACGGCAAACTCGTCGCACTGCAAGCGATCGATTTGCCGCAGCGCACGCAGGAAGCCAAATTGAGCATCGAATTCAACGCGATCGCAAAAGCGTTTTCGCAACGATTCGCCGCTATCGAGCAAGCGGCATGAATGCGATTGCCTGGAAAAATGCAGCGCGCGAAAAATTACCGGCGTGGATATTTTTGTTGTTGTTGCTGAGCCTGTGGCAGCTGTGCGTGAATCGACAATGGTTGCCCAATTATTTATTGCCATCGCCGCGCGATATCGTCGCCGCGACTATCGACAATTGGGACGATATCTACGCCGCCACACTTTCGACATTGGGGTCGATCGTGTGGGGCTTGGGATTGAGTAGCAGCATCGGCATCGCGCTCGCCGTCTTATTTTTTGCGATACCGATCGTGCGCCGCGCGGTATTGCCGTTTTGTATTTTCTTTCAGACGGTGCCGATCATTGCGATCGCGCCGCTGCTGGTCATCTGGTTCGGCTTCGGCACGCCGACCGTAAAGGCATCGGCATTTATCGTTTCACTGTTTCCAATTCTCGCCAATACATTGGCCGGATTACAGCAGACCGATCCGCTGCTGAAAGAATTATTTCAATTGTATAAACCGACGCGCCTGCTGATGATCGCCAAGCTGCAATTGCCAGCGGCGATTCCTTATATTATCGCGGGCCTGCGCATCGGTATCGGTCTGGCGGTGATCGGCGCCATCGTCGGCGAATTCATCGCCGGCGGCGGGCTCGGCAGTCTGATCGATTCGGCGCGCACGCAGCAGCGTGTCGATCTGGTTTTCAGCGGTGTGCTGATGTCGAGCGTGCTCGCGCTGTTGCTGATTCTTACATTGGATTTAATCACGCGCTTACTGTTGCGAAATCGACCGTATTTAAATCGATCTTAATTCTGTGGAGCAATGGTGCGAACAATTCGCCGCTTAGCGGGAAGGTTTACGACGACACGCCGTGAATACATCCTTGTAGGCTCGGAGGCGGCATGCATGCCGCCTACGGTCGCTGTAAACCTTCCCACCAATCGGCTTACCACTATGCCAATTTGTAGTGCGCTTATAAAGGAATCAAAATAATGTCCAGTAAATTATTTTTCGCTGCGCTACTCGCCGTTACTTTGTCTGCGCATGCGGAACCACTGAAATTAGCACTTAATTGGAAAGCCGAACCGCAATTTGGCGGTTTTTATGCCGCGCAAATCGACGGCGCCTTTCAGCGCAATAATTTAACTGTCGATATCATCGAAGGCGGATCGGGTACGCCGACCGTGCAAATGCTCGCCGCAGGTAAAATCGATTACGCGATTGTCTCGGCCGATGAAATCGTGATCGCGCACGATCGCGGCGCCAGCAATATCGTCGCGCTGTTCGCAACTTATCAAACCAATCCGCAAGGTATCATGACGCACGTCGAGCGCGGCTTTACCAGCATCGACGACGTCATGCATGGCGATGGTTTATTGCTGTGGCAATCGGGTCTCGCCTACGCGCAGTATTTCAAGAAGAAATATGCACCGATCAAGGTCGCCACGGCGCCGTATCTCGGCGGCATCGGCAATTTTCAAAACGACGGCAAAATTTCGCAGCAGTGTTTCGTCACCAGCGAACCGCTGGCCGCGCAGAAAGCCGGTATCAAAGTTAAAACATTTTTGATTGCCGACAGCGGCTACAACCCCTACACCACCGTGTTGGCAACAACGCGCGAGCATCTGCAGAAAAATCCCGATGAAGTGAAGCAAATCGTCGCCGCCGTGCGTCATGGGTGGAGCGATTATTTAGAAAATCCCGAGCCGATCAACGCTAAGATGGCGCAGCTCAATAAAGCCATGGATGCGCCGACATTTCTTGCCAGCGCGCGGGCGCAGGCGTCTTTGATCGCGCCAAAAAACGGCGACAAGCTCGGCAGCATGTCGGCGCAACGCTGGCAGAGGTTAGTCGAGCAATTGCTGGAAATTCACGTGATCAAAACAGCGGTCCCGGCCGATAAACTCTTTGTCGATTTCTAATTATCGATTTTTAATCGTCACAGCGATGTCGCGTATTTTGCACAAATCGTTTTATCTTATTCTGCTGCTCGTATGCGCGAGCCAAGCCTACGCCTGGGGCGATAGAGGACATCGCGTCATTGCGCTAATCGCGTGGCATTATTTGACGCCGGCGACGCAGGCAAAAATCGACAATATTTTGCGACTCGATCGCAGCGGTCTCACCGCAACCGATTTTGCCAGCGAGGCGACTTGGGCCGACGCGTATCGCGATTCCGATCGCAATACCACGCGCGTCCGCTACGAACAGACGCGGCATTGGCATTACATCAATCTTGAAATCGCCCATCCCGATTTCGTTAGCGCATGCTTCGGTTCGTCACCGCTGCGTCTATCGCAGCGCGCGAGCGAAGGTTCGGCGCAATCCTGCAGCGTCGACAAGGTCGAGCAATTTGCGCGCGAATTGGGCGCTGTGAATACCACAGATGCCGAGCGCTTATTCGCGCTCCAATTTGTGATGCATCTAGTGGGAGATATACATCAACCGCTGCATGCGAGCGACAACGACGATGAAGGCGGCAATACATTATCGGTATCGGCGAAAAATTTCGACGGCTCGCTGCACGCCTTTTGGGATAACGCGGTGATAGCGAAAGGCGCTCCGGAAACGATCGCGCG
>DASXYH010000087.1:0-8527 GCA_036502545.1 Spongiibacteraceae bacterium | reverse complement strand
CATAGAGCCATAGCAACAATGCGGCGGTCGGCAGCGCGATCAGCATTACCCATAAAATTTTATTGCGCATCACCTCCATCGAATTGGCCGCTAATGTTTCGTATCGAACCGAGGCGATATTCATTTGACCTCCTATGCGCGCATACAGAGATTCGGCTTTTGAGCAATGCTTATGAAAAAGCAATTAATGAGCCAGTAATCGCAACGCAATTTTTACTGAAATGCCGGAGCATTCTGAAATATATTCCAGTTCGTTAGCGCGCCTGTTCATTTAGCAACCAGCCAATCCCGGCATGCGCTTTGCGAGCATCCGCCTAGCGATGTGAATACAGAAACTCAATTAAATTAAGGAAACTATGATTAAGTGTTTTTGTTAAAGGCACGCAGTAGCAGAGCATGAGGCGCCGGAAGGGGTTCTTTTTTTCAGGACTTCCGTGGCGAGCATTCAAGTCGCTTCGGTGTGGTCGGCCTAGCAGTGCTCGACGACTTCTCCGATGACGAATGGCACCATAGCTTCGATAAGATCACCTTCTTGTCCTGAAAAAAAGAACCCCTGCCGGCGCCAACCCGCTGCGAGAACGATGCAGTAATTAGTGCGGTAAAACACTTAATCAGAGCTTCCTTAAGTCCCTCTCCCCGGGGAGGAAAGAAAACCACTAAGCATTGATCGATTGCTTGCCGGATGAGTTTGAAGGTGATTTGTTTTTGGATGATTTATTTTTAAATGAAGAAGCCGTTTTGTTTTCAATTAAAGCGGATGTCGATCTATCGTTGGATGAAACGGCGGGTGCCGCCGAATGTTTTTTGCTGCCGTACCGGTGCGCGTAGGTATAGGTAAATTCGGTGCCGAGTAGAAAAATCTGCGCCGAATAGTAAACCCAGGCAATCAATACTACGAAAGCGCCGGCTGCGCCGAATGAGGACGCCATTGCACTCTTGCCGATATAGAGACCGATTAAAAACTTGCCAAGTGAAAATAACAGTGAAGTAACGATGGCGCCGAGCCAGACATCGCGCCAGGAAACCGCAGTGCTGGGCAGAAACTTATTGATCATCGCGAACAACACGGCGATTATCGCGGTCGACGCAATAAAATTAATCAGCTGCAGCGCAATTTCCAAATCTTTCAGCCAGTTTCCCCATAATGTGCTGATCGCGGCAATGGCCGCGCTGACGGCCAACGAAACGATCAATAAAAAACCGACGCCGACGATCAGCGCAAATGATATTAGACGAACTTTTAAAAAGAGCCATATGCCGCGACTGGTGCTGGTTATCTTCTTCTCCACTTTCCAGATCAGATCAATATCGCGCTGCAGTTCCGCGAATACGCTGGTGGCACCGATAAATAATGTGATGCCACCCAGCACCAGCGAAGTAACGCCACCGTTTATATTGTGCGCGCCATTCAAAATGACGCGAACCGCTTCGGCGCCGTTATTGCCTATCAATGCGGAGAACTGCTGCAGCAATGCACTCTGGGCAGTGTCGTTGCCAAATACCATTCCCGCAATAGCGATAATCATCAACAGCAGCGGCGCCAGCGAAAATACCGTGTAATACGCCAGCGCGGCGCCCATGCTGGACACGTTATCCGCAACCCAGGCACTAGCCGCAGCAGCGATTAAACCGGCGGAGTCTTTAACGATGCTTTTTTTCAATTAAATTCGCGTCCTCGACGCAGCGAAACTTGGCAATCGGTAAATAGAAATCGGCAATCACAAAATAGGCAGCAAAAATGACGCCGTTTTTAACGCCGCAAACCGTTCTAACGCAGCGAATAGGCATCCCGTTAATTAGCGGGTTCAACAGGAAAATCCTGCCGTTAATTCCGTAAGAATTGCGCATGCGTTGATTATTTTTCTGCGAAACCGGTCGCTTGGCCGCGTAAATTTCGCTGGCATGGAATCTGCTATTAAACCGCTATCAGCCGGCCCCTAGGCTCGACAAATTAAACCTGCATGCCAATGGCACGGTTAAAAATCGACTGGCATGAATGAAGTACCGTGAATAAATACGGAATGAAGCAAAGTACAGAATGAAGCAAAGTACAGAATGAAGTGGGCGGAGGTAATGTAATTATGGAACATCGCTACAGTCAACGTTTCAACAGCGAAACCAAGCTTATGATTTACGAAAGAGGGATGCCGGTTTCGATCGGTCGCGGCAAAAATTCCAGCCGTTACGGTTTTTTCGTGGAAACGGATCACCCGGTTTATTTGCATCAACCGCTGGAAATCGAAGTGATTAATCGACAACGACGCGATAGCAAAGCCCCTCGCGTGAAATGTTTCGTCGTGCATACCCAAAGCAATGGCTTTGGTGTCGAGATCCACGAAGATCACATCAACGCTTTTGGCGCCACTGCTTCAACGCGATCCGCTGCACAGATGCAGGCGGCCGATACTTTAACGCCAGCGCAAACACAACTATCCAGCCATATTTGATGTATTGATGTAATGCGTACTTTTGCCGATCGCCTGCAGCCATCACCCGATGCGCGCCTGGGTGCGACCACCGATGGCCGCGGCGTTCATTTCGCTGTGTTTTCCGAGCATGCAGAAAAAGTCGAATTGTGTTTATTCGATACCGGCGGCCGCCACGAAACGGCGCGCCTCACCATGCCGGATTGCACCAATGGCGTCTGGCATGGCTACTTAGCCGGCGCCCAAATCGGATTGCAATACGGTTATCGCGTTTACGGGCCGTATGAACCGAAAGCCGGCCTGCGTTTCAACGGTCATAAATTATTGCTCGATCCCTACGCGCGCCAACTCGCCGGCGAATTGAAGTGGCACGATTCGCTCTACGGTTACCGCATCGGTGCGAAGAATAGCGATCTCTCGTTCGATCGCCGCGATAGCGCGCCGCACATGCCGAAGGCGATCGTCACGCGCGACGATTTCGATTGGGGTAACGATCATCCGCCGCGCGTGCCGTGGTCGGAAACCGTTATCTACGAAGTGCACGTGCGCGGTTTTACGCATCAGCGTTTCGATTTACTCGAACACGATCGCGGCACCTTCGGCGCGTTAGGACATGCGAGTACGATCGATTATTTGCGGCGGCTGGGCATTACTGCCGTTGAACTGCTGCCGATCCACGCGTTCGCGCGCGACCGGCATTTGCTCGAAAAGAATTTAACCAATTACTGGGGCTATAACACGCTCGCTTATTTCGCGCCGGATAACGCCTATCTCTCCGACCGCACGCTCGGTCAAATCAAATGGGCGATTCAGCAATTGCACGCCGCCGGTATCGAAGTGATTCTCGATGTGGTGTACAACCACACCTGTGAGGGCAACGAGCTTGGCCCCACGCTATCGCTCCGCGGCTTCGATAATTCGAATTATTATCGCCTGCTGCCCGACGACACGCGTTATTACATCAACGATACCGGCTGCGGTAACACACTGAATGTGTCGCATCAGCGCGGCATTCAATTGGTGATGGATTCGCTGCGCTACTGGGTGCAGGAATTTCATATCGACGGCTTTCGCTTCGATCTCGGCGTTACGTTGGGACGCGAAAGCAACGGTTTCGATCCGGGCTGCGGTTTATTCGACGCGATGTTGCAAGACCCGATTCTTGCGCGCGTGAAATTGATTTCGGAACCGTGGGATATCGGTCCCGGTGGTTTCCAGGTGGGCAATCATCCCGCCGGTTTCGGCGAATGGAACAGCATCTTTCGCGATACCATGCGCGGTTACTGGCGCGGCGATCACGGCCTGCGCGGCGCCGTCGCGGATTGTCTGCAAGGCTCCGCCAATCTGTTCGATCGCAATCGCCGCCACCCCTGGGCAAGTGTCAATTTCGTTACTGCGCACGATGGTTTCACGATGCAGGATGTCGTCAGTTATAACGAAAAACACAACGACGCCAACGGCGAGGACAATCGCGACGGCAACGACAACAACATCAGTTACAACTGGGGTTGGGAGGGCGCTACCGATAGCGCGGAGATTCGCGTACAGCGCGAAAAAATCTGCCGCGCATTTTTCACCACGCTGATGATTTCGCACGGCACGCCAATGCTGTTGGCGGGCGATGAATTCGGGCAGACCCAGCACGGCAATAACAACGCCTATTGTCACGACGATGAACTATCGTGGCTCGACTGGTCGCTACTCGATACCGAAAGTGGCCGCGCGCGCCGCGATTTCGTCGCGCAGGCGATCGCGCTGCGCAAGCGAAACCGTTTGACCCGCGCGGAATATTATCAGCACAGCAATGAAGAAATCGCGCCCGATCTCAACCGGATTTTTTGGTTCGATGAACGCGGCATCGAATTGCAGCCCGACGACTGGAATAATTACACCGCGCGTCTGCTCGGCGTGCGCCGCTGCGAAATCGATCTGCAAAATGCAAATGTCGTGCACGTTTTGACTGTGTTGTTTAACGCCGACAGCGTCACCCATGAATTTTTGCTGCCAGCGCCAGCGCTTGACTATCAATGCGTGCTCGACACCAGCCGCGTCGATACCGATAGCTCTATAAATGCCGATAGTTTTAATAAAACCGGTGTGTTTAAAGATAACGCGCACGTTGCCGAGCATGCGGTAATGGTGCTTAGCTGCGAAGTTGAGCTACAACAATTGGCGGCGGACAAATCGGCGCGGCAGAGCGAACACGATCAAGCCGATTCATCCACTGATAATATCGATGCCGCCGATGGCGAATTCATAAACGACTCGGAAGAGCCAGCCGCTATCGAGCCCGCTTGATGAACGCACGTTTCGCCCACGTGTTGCCGTTCGGCGCCGAAATCATCGCGACCGATCGTGTGCGGTTCCGGTTATGGGCACCCGATCTGGAAACACTCGCGTTGGAAATTGAAGGCGCCGCGGCGCTGCCGATGCGGCGCGACGCCGCGGGCTGGTTCGAAGGTGAAGCCACTGCTCGCGCGGGCTCGAAATATCGTTACCGTATTGCCGCCGAGTCGACCGTACCCGACCCCGCTTCGCGTTTGCAATGCGATGACGTACACGGCTGGAGCGTGGTTTGCGATCCGCGCGAGTTTGTCTGGCGCCATGCGCAGTGGCGCGGCCGTCCCTGGAAAGAAGCCATTATTTATGAATTGCACGTCGGCTGCTGCGGCGGTTTTAGCGGCGTCGAACAGCGGCTGCGCGAACTTGCGCAACTTGGTATCACCGCGATTGAATTGATGCCGATCGCCGATTTTTACGGCGCGCGCAATTGGGGATACGACGGCGTGCTGCCATTTGCGCCGGACGCGGCCTATGGCACGCCCGCGCAATTAAAACACTTGATCGACAGCGCGCACGATTTAGGTTTGTGCGTTTATCTCGATGTGGTCTACAACCATTTCGGTCCCACCGGCAATTATTTGCACGCGTATGCATCGGCGTTTTTCGAGCGCGAAAAATCTTCCGGCTGGGGCGCCGCCATCGATTTTTCGCAGCCGCAGGTGCGCGAATTTTTTACGCAAAATGCTTTGTATTGGCTGCATGAATACCGCTTCGACGGTTTGCGTTTCGACGCTGTGCACGCGATCGGCGACCCTTTATGGCTCGATGAAATGGCGGCCACGGTGCGCGCATCCGCCGAACCCGATCGGCATATTCATCTGATGCTGGAAAATGAAAACAATCGCGCGCAACATTTAGCCGGCACTTTCGATGCGCAATGGAATGACGATTGGCACAATGTCGTACACGTGTTGCTGACCGGCGAGCATGAAGGGTATTACGCCAATTACACGGAGGAGCCGACACAGCGCTTGGCGCGCAGTCTGGCGGAAGGATTTATTTATCAGGGCGAGCCCTCGCCCACGCATCGCGGCAAACCGCGCGGTTCGCCGAGTGCCTATTTGCCGCCCACCGCGTTTATCAATTTTTTGCAAAATCACGATCAAATCGGCAATCGCGCGTTCGGCGAGCGATTGACAACGCTGGCGCAAAAATCGAATTTGCACGCCGCGATCGCATTGCAATTATTGTCGCCGCAAATTCCGTTGCTGTTCATGGGCGAGGAATGGGGAGCGCGCACTCCGTTTCTATTTTTCACCGCTTTCGACGGCGAATTGAGCGAGGCCGTGCGCGAAGGACGCCGCAAGGAATTTGCAGCTTTTGAAGTATTTCAGGATGCGCAGCGACGCGCGCATATTCCCGATCCGAATGCACTCGAAACATTTACCGCATCGATACCCGATTTTTCTGCAGCGATATTGCCTGAACAGCGCGGCACGCTGACGTTTTACCGCGAGCTGTTGCAATTGCGGCATCAACACATCGTGCCGCGTCTGCATGATTGTCGCAGTAGCGGCGCCCGCGCGGTCGCGGATGCCGCGGTCGTTGCCGGCTGGCAATTCGGCGACGGCGCGCAGTTGCAAATCGCGGTCAATTTCAGCGCGACGGCGATTGCAATCGAACCGCTGTCTGCATCTTTATTGTTTGAATGCGGCGAAGGCTCCGGCGCAGCAGCGGCCGCAGGCAAACTGCTGGCGCATTGCGCGATTGCGACACTGGCCGAACAAGGACGCGCCGGCCATGACGGATGACGCGTTAATTGCCACCTTGCCGCGCGCGACATTACGGCTGCAATTAAATAAAGATTTCACGTTTGCGCAGGCGCGCGCGCGCATTCCCTATTTCGCACAACTCGGCATCAGTCATCTTTATCTCAGCCCTATTCTCACTGCGCGCGCGGGATCGATACACGGTTACGATGTCGTCGATCACAGCGCCATCAATCCCGAATTGGGCGGCGAAAATGAATTTCGCGCGTTAGTGGCTGCGCTGCGCGCGCAGCACATGGGTGTGATCGTCGATATCGTGCCGAATCATATGGCAGTCGGCGGTAACGACAATCGACTGTGGCTGGATGTGCTCGAATGGGGCGCCGAAAGCCGTTACGCCGATTTTTTCGATATCGATTGGGACGTGCCCGATCCCGCGTTGAAAAATCGTCTGCTCGCGCCATTTCTCGGCAAGCCGTATGGCGATGCATTGCAAGCGGGTGAAATTACACTGCACTTCGATGCCACTAACGGACGTTTCGCGTTTCATTACTACGATCACTATTTTCCGGTGGCGCCGCAAACCTACGCGCAATTATTGCGTTTTGGCGGCGATATCTTAGCAACGCAGGCGCAACGCTTTCGCTCGATTCAGCACGAGCGCGCCGGCACCCGCAGCTCTCATTTCGCCGAGGATTGCGCCGCGCTGAGCGAAGATGTCAGTCGCAACGATGAAATCAATGCTGCGCTGCAGGCATTACTGCAACGTTTTAACGGCGGCGGTGATGTTGATAAAAAAAGTGCCGATAAAAATGCAGGCCAGCTGCTGCATCAATTGCTGCAGCGTCAGCACTATCGCCTGGCCTCGTGGCGCACCGCTGCCGATGAAATCAATTGGCGACGTTTTTTTGATGTCATTCAATTGGCCGGAATACGCGTGCAGGCGCCGGCCGCGTTCGAAATCGTACACGCCACCACGCTGCGGCTTTACGCCGAAGGTTTGATCGATGGCGTGCGCGTCGATCACATCGATGGGCTCTCTTATCCGCGCGATTATTGTCATCGCTTGCGCACGCGTCTCAAACGCTTGACTGCCGCGCGACCGTTAAGCGCCGCGGCGGGCCAAGCGTATTTTATCGTCGAAAAAATTCTCGCACCGGATGAACGACTGCCGCGCGATTGGCGTGTCGACGGCACCACCGGCTACAGCTTTATGAATGAAGTCGGCGCGCTGCTGCACGATGCGCGCGGCGAAACTACGCTGGCCGATTGCTGGGCCGATCTGAGCGGACGCGCCGACGATTTTGGCGTGGAAATGAAGCGCGCGCGACGACGCATTCTGCGCGACTTGCTGGCGGCCGAATTCAGCGCATGCGCCTATGCATTGCATAAAATTGCGCGCGACGATATCGCCACGCGCGACTGGAGTTTGTTTTCGATTCGCCGCACATTAGCGGAGCTGTTGATTCAATTTCCGATTTATCGAACTTACGCCGACGCCAGCGGACGCAGCTCGGCCGATAACGAAATCATGCACAACGCCATCGCCGATGCGTTGCCGGAATGTCGGCCATCCGACGCTGCGCTGCTCGACCACATCGACAACTGGCTCGGGCGCGAACCGCCGCGCCATATCGCCTCGCGTTTGCGGCGGCAGGCGCGGCTGCGGGCGATCGCGCGCTTTCAACAATTGAGTGCGCCGCTAGCGGCCAAAGCTGTCGAAGACACTGCGTTCTATCGCTACAGCAAATTATTATCGCGCAACGAAGTCGGCGCGATTCCGACGCAATTTTCGCTGGCGCCGGAAGAATTTCATCGCGAGTTGAGCCGGCGCGCGGCGAATTTTCCGCGCGCAATGCTGGCCACCGCGACGCACGATCACAAGCGCGGCGAGGATTTGCGCGCACGTCTCGCCGTGCTCAGCGAAGTGCCCGAGGTATGGCGAGAACATGTACGGCAATGGCGCGAGATGAATTCGCGCCACAAAATCGAACCGCGCGAATGGCCGCAGGCGGTCGACGAATACATGCTGTATCAAATGCTGGCAGG
>DASXYH010000086.1:0-8490 GCA_036502545.1 Spongiibacteraceae bacterium | reverse complement strand
GTGGCCGATAAAATGCCATTAATCGGTGGCAGTGGAATTTCAGCGTCCAACAGATTGCGCAGGTGAAAGGGACTGATGACTAACAGTCGCGGTGCTTGTGTTTCCATTAATGCGCTGGCAATTTCCGTTGGAAAAAATGGCATCTCCGCAGACATTTGGCCGCCGCCGAAAATAGGCAGCAACACCGTCGATTCCAATCCATACATATGGCGCAGTGGAACTGTTCCAATTACGCAGCAGGGCCCGCCAGTTGTCGCCCAAATGCGTTCGCTGCCTGCCAGTATGCTTCGATAGACTTTGCCAAAGGTTTTGAAGTGCGGCGCTGGCTTGCCGGTAGAGCCGGAAGTGAATACACAGACAATTTTCTGCTCGAAACGAATCTGCGGTACCGGCGGTATTTCGTCAGTTCGATCAGCCGTCGCGAAATGGTCGGCACGAAGGTAGGGCATATTGTCGACGGGAGGACAATCTTGGTCGCCGATACAGACGAGATCGTCCATTGCCACCAGCAATTCAGCCGTGTGATTCGCTGCGGATGAATTGGGAAGAACAGTGACAATGTTGCGCGAAATCGCTGCAAACAACGCCACGGCAAACCAATAACGATCCTCGCAGAGATTTAATACATGACCTGTTTGCGGTAACGAGTTGGCGAGCGCGAGCACCTCGCGAAGAAAATCGATGCGGCGCACGGGCTGCGCACGATGCTGAATTAATACATCGCCAAGATTATGCGTTGGCAATAAAGGTAGAAATTCTGCGCTCGGTACGCTGGGCGTGGCGCTGCAACAATCGCCAAGCTGCTGAGAATTATCCATCTGCGCTGCTAGCCCCGCGGGTGATTGCGATAGGCTTGAATGGTTTCCGCAATGCTAAAGTGTTTTCGGTCAGGCAGTGCGCGAATACGCACGAGGTATTCGCCAATAAACAAGGCGCCGATAAACACCGGGGTCAGCACGGTGGCAAACAGCGACCAAATCTGCACCGAGGAAAGAAAGAATAGCGCGACGGAAAGTATGGCGCTCACGATAAAGTATAGCGTCCATGCAGCGGTCACCTTCCACGTGTATTTTAGGTAAGCTGCGTCCAATGCCGTTTTATTCAATAAGCCCGCAATGCGCGAACATAGCGCGCTTTCGTCACTGCTCAACGTGCTGCCGAAGGTAGCCCCGAGCAATGCCATCGTTCCCGCATGCTGCAGGAAATAAAACCAGGCGATGTGGTTGCGCAAGAAATCGCTAAAAAAATACAACGCAGCCAGAATTACGCCACACGCAACGAGCGCGATAAATTTAATATTCGACTTCCACGCGGCAATCACACCAGCCGCAATAACGGGAGCAATACCGATCACAACGGCCGCTAAAGGCGGGTGGGCGGACACGGAAATTAGATAGCCGATGCAGAGATAGCTTGCGCCTAACAATGCCAGCGAGGCGAAGCGTAATTTCTGCCAACTAAAAATCACTTGGGCCGATGCTCATTTAGGTGCGAAAAGAGTGTGCAGCGATGCGCAGATAATCGTCAATTCTGCGACTTCAATTTCGAGCTGGATAATAAACTCGCGCAATTCGGCGTTTTGTTCTTGCATTTTAAGCGTGCTGGTTTAACAGTATCTTGGCTGGTTTGACAGTATCTTGAGAGTGGCCAATGAATTTCGCTGCCGATGCTAACGAAATGGCTGCAGGAAGTCACTACAATATCTAGCCCTCACGCTTTCGTGGGCGGATTGATTTTTATTTCCTCGCCTCATCAAGGAGTGCTCTTGGATTATCTGCAAGCAAGCGAGAATCACTCGACCTGGACATTGCCGGCCATACTGAAGGCCCATTTATGGTTTAAGGCGCTTGGCACCGCCGCATTTACCGGGCTTTTCTTTGTAGCCTATTTTTATTTGCTTAAAAACCCCGTTCGACCCGTTACAACAATACCCGTAACGTGGGTTGATCAAGCGATTGGTTTTGAGGCAATAGCGTTACCTTTTTATCTGTCGTTATGGGTTTATGTATCGCTTCCGCCTTTTTTTATGTCTACGCGCCGTGCCGTAACGAGCTACGGTTTACGCATCGGCCTGCTTTGCAGCGCCGGACTGGGGATTTTTTATTGCTACCCCAACGCGACGCCACCGGCAAATATCGACTGGGCGCTAATCCCTGGAATGGCGTTTCTAAAAGGCGTCGACGCGGCTGGAAACGCGTGTCCATCACTGCATGTGGCCACAGCGATATTTTCTTGCGCCTGGCTCCACTGGCGATTCTCCGCACTGGGATTTAGCCCGGCATGGAAATCGGCAAATTTTTTTTGGTGTGTGGCGATCGTTTATTCGACATTGGCGACCAAGCAGCATGTCGCCATTGATGTGGCCGGAGGGATCGCGTTGAGTCTCGTCGCGGTGTGGTGTTTACGACTTAAAAAGCACGCTCTGCAATGCTGAAAATGGACGTGGCGGTTGTCGGTATGACAGCCGCCCCCTGACATCACAAAGACTATGGGATACTATCTGCGCAAAGCGTGTATTTGAACAATTTTGAAATGGCCCATTATGTTAAACACCATTGTGAATAATTATTTAGTCAACACAAAAAAAATTGACCCTTCCTTGCTGGAAAATCCGCATTTGCGAGTTGCAGAGCTGGGCCTTGATTCGCTCGATTTGGTGGAAATGTTATTTGAGATAGAAGATCGTTGCGGGTTTCAACTCCCGGACCCAATGCGATACACCGAAATGAGCTACGCCGAAATGTTGTCCGATATGGAGTCGGTTATCCGGCAACATTACAACGGAGAATTGCCGGAACTCATGACGGCGGAAGCGAAAAGCTAAGTGATCAAGGTACTTGTCACTGGCATGGGCGCGATCACCCCGTTGGGTGCAAATCGACACAGTACATTTGCCGGCGCGCTCGAAGGACGCAGCGGTATCGCTCCAGCGGCGGAGAGCATTTCAAAGTGGCTGCCGCATGTTCTGACTGCTGCGGTTGCAGAGAATCCCGAAACCTTGTTGGATGCAAAATGTGCAGGCCTTGATCGGGCGACGCAATTTGCGCTGGTGGCCGCGCACGAGGCAATGGCTGCAGCCGGAATTGCACCAAAGCCCGACGATGCCGAGCGCTTCGGGGTGTTTTGCGGAATTGGTTTTGGCGGTGCGCAATCGGTCGATGCGTTATACACGCGATTTTTCAATGCGCTGAGCGGCACCTCGGTTCCCAAGAAAAATCCCACGATCATGCATCCGCTGTCAGTGCCGCGCATGATGGCCAATGCGCCGGCGGCAATGATATCGATGCACTATGGGCTGCGCGGGCCTAGCTATACCTATTCGGTGGCGTGCGCGTCATCGGCGATCGCCATTGGTGAAGCGTATAGAGCTATCCGCCACGGCTATATCGATGCCGCAGTGATAGTGGGAACCGAAGCCATGCTGACGCCGGGTGCGTTGATGGCCTGGAATGCATTGCGCGTGTTGGCAAAGCCTGACCTGGTGGATCCATCGCGCAGTTGTCGTCCGTTTTCCGTCGATCGCAATGGCTTTGTGTTGGCAGAAGGCGCCGCGGCGATCGTGTTGGAAAGCGAAACGAGAGCGCTGCAGCGCCAAGCCAATCCGCTCGCAGAAATTGGCGGTTACGGTTGTACCAGCGATGCGAATCACTTGACGGCTGGAACTGAAATCGAGCAGGCCCGAGCCATACGGCAGGCGCTTGACGAAGCCAGACTCGAAGCGGATCAAGTGCAATATTTGAATGCGCACGGCACCGCAACCGAATTGGGCGATGTGGTGGAAGCGCGATCCATTCGGCTGGCGTTTGGTGAAGCGGCAGATAAGCTGGCGGTCAGTGCAACCAAGTCGATGCACGGACATCTGATCGGTGCATCGGGAATACTCGAATTTGTAATCGCCGTGATGGCGATGAATAGCGGATCGATTCCGCCGACCGCAAATTTAGAAAATGTTGACCCTCGATGCGAGCTCGATTTCGTTCCGTTAATAGCTCGACACGGCTGCGCAATCAATGCGGTCATGTCCAATTCGTTTGCTTTTGGCGGCAGCAACGCATCCCTATTAGCTCGCAAATACGCCTAACATGAGCGAGCAATACTCTTACCCTTTCACCCTGGATCGAGCCACGATTGAAGCGCTGCTGCCGCACCGCGGCGATATTTTTGCGTGCGATCGATTGGTGATTGAGGGAATACATAACTTCACAGGTTATGCGCTCTGGATGTCTGAAAACCAAATTATAAAAGGACATTTTCCAGGCCTGCCGATTGTGCCTGGTGTACTTTTAATTGAAGCGCTCGCCCAGCTCGCAGGTGCCGGATTGCTGGCGGGTGGCGATCCCTATCTCAAAGGTTTGACCGGTGATTGGATCGGCGTGCTTGCGGCAGTCAGAAATTGCCGTTTTACACGGCCGGTATTGCCCGACGGCGAGGTGGAATTTGTCATCCAATGTCGGCAGATGGCGACATTGGCGACGCAGGTAAAGGCTGCGGTCAGTGCTGACGGTGTCTCGGTAGGTCAACTTGAAATTGTTTTGGCCTATGCGTCGAGAGCGCAGATTTCCGCTGCGCTGGAGCCGACAAGCGCAGCCTAGTGATTGCAAAATCACAAGCGCTTCTCTTCGTAAGTTTAAGAAAATGGTAATGCGAATGTCCGTTGCGTTTGCGGTAGGCTCGCGGCATCAACGTGCATAGCAATAAAAAAATAACGCGGGGGCAAATATGAGCACGCAACCATTTCGCATTGAAATTCCACAGGCCAAACTCGATTGGATTACCGAACGTTTGCGCGCGGCGCCGTGGCCCGATATTCCCGCGGGTGCGCCATGGCAATACGGCACCGACGATAAAGTGCTGCGCGAACTGATCGATTATTGGTTGGAAAAATACGACTGGCGCAAGCAAGAAGCGGCGTTCAATCGCCTGCCACAGTTCACCGCACAAATCGACGATTACAGCATTCACTTCATTCACGTGCGCGGCGCGGGTTTAAATCCAAAGCCATTGTTGTTGAGTCACGGCTGGCCCGGTTCGTTCGCCGAATTCATGAAAGTCATCGAGCCGCTTACCAATCCCGAAAAATACGGCGGCACCGTCGATGATGCATTTTCCGTAGTAATTCCCTCCTTACCCGGTTACGGATTTTCGTCGAAACCGAAAACCACGATCGGTCCGCGCACCATAGCCAAACTGTTCGATAAATTGATGACCGATGTGCTCGGTTACAGCGATTACATTGCGCAGGGCGGCGATTGGGGCTCGGTGATTTCGAGCTGGCTTGGCTTTGAGGGCAAAGGCTGCACCGCGGTACATTTAAATTTAGTGATGATTTGGCGCGCAGGTTCCGCTCGTGCCGAAATGCCCGAAGAAATGGCGGCGATGCAGCGCAATAAAGATTTCTGGCGCACCGAAGGCGGCTACATGGCGATTCAATCGACCAAGCCGCTGACCTTGTCATACGCGATGCTCGATAGCCCGCTAGGTGTCGCTGCATGGATTGTGGAAAAATTTCAGCGCTGGTCCGATTTGCAGAACGGCGATTTATGGTCGGCTTTCAGCAAGGACGAATTGATTACCGATATCATGATTTATCTGGTGACCGATACGTTCGGCACAGCAGCGTGGCTGTACAACGGTTTATATAAAGAGCGCGTGCCGAACGACGCGTTTGTGAAACTTCCCACCGGCGTCGCAGTTTTTCCCAAAGAGGTAGCGAGTTTGCCGCGCAGTCTGGTTGAGAAAAGTTACAACGTGGTGCACTGGCACGAGATGCCGCGCGGTGGTCATTTCGCCGCGCTGGAACAACCGCAATTATTCGTCGAGGATTTGCGTGGGTTTTTACAGGTCTTGAAATAGAGCGATTATTATCGAAGTGCGTTGATGGGAGAGTTAATCTCTTATTACCTCGCGTCCCACCGATGCCACTCCACTTTCAGCCACGCATAAAACACCGGCGCAGCGACCACGCCGGCCGGGCCGAATAAACGCTCCATCACCAGCATCATCACCAGAATTTCCTGCGGTTTGGCGTTGATCTGCGCGCCGACGAAACGCGCGTTGACGAAATATTCGAGTTTGTGAATGACGATCAGGAAAACCAGCGAGCCGAGTGCGACCGTCAGCGATTGGCTGATGCTGATGATCGTGATCGCGGTGTTCGAAATCAGATTGCCGATCACAGGCAATAAACCGGCAATGAAGGTTACTGCGATCAGCGTTTTCGTAAACGGCATGTGAATACCGAAGAGCGGCAATACCACCAATAGATAAATCGCGGTGAGCGCGGTGTTTAGTGCGGCAATGCGCACTTGCGCTGAAATCACGCGCCAGAACGCATTTTCGACCGCGATAAATTGTTCGAGCAGGCGTGTGCTGATCGGGCCGAGATGATGCGCTTCGACCCGCGTGCTGATCGCGAACATCGAACCCAATAAAATGCCGATCAACGTATAACCGATATTTTTCAACGCGCCGAGGCCGACAGTGCCGATATCGGCCGCGTGCCCGCGCAGTAGCGCGCCGGTGTTCGTCAACAGATCGTCCTGCTGCGGCAGTTTGGCGCTGATCGTGGGCGGCAGCCATGAACGCGCGGAAGCGATAATGTCGCTCATCTGCAGCAGCAGATCGTGTAGATCGAGCCCGTTGCGCAGTAACACGTGCAAACCGAAGCCGCCAGATACCAGCGCCGCCGCGACCAGCATCGCCACCAGCACGACGGCAAACCAGCGCGATTGCCTGCGCTGCGCGCCGCGATCGACCAAATGCGACGACAGCATGATCACGAGCGCATAGACCAGCATACTTGAGTACATCACCACAATCAGTTTCAGTTCGAGAATCAGAAAAAATAACAGCGCTGCGCCGATAAAGGCGGCGAAACGTGCGTTGCGTGGTTGCGAAAATATTTCGGTCGACATGCGGTGAACTTCGAAGCGATGAAACAGCATTGTAGGAAAAATTGGACGGCAGTGCCGGTTACGGCGCGGGATTTTTTCGTCGCCGCTGGCAGGTACGATACTATTGTTTCAAAATGGCTGCGCTCAATTATTGCAAATGCACGTATTTAAAACGCTCGATTGCTGTCGAGTGCCGCTGCGACGAGCGCACGGATGAGAGAGGAAGTTCTATGGTAACGATTCTGAGTGTAGAGGCGGCGCTGGCCGACAACGATCTGATCGGGCAGCGTATTCAGGTGCGCGGCTGGCTGCGCTCGCGGCGCGATTCGAAGGCCGGTATTTCGTTTCTCGCTATCAACGATGGCAGCTGTCTGGCGTCGATTCAGGCAGTGGTACCGGCGACGCTGACGAATTATCAAACCGAAGTGCTGCAGCTTTCGGCAGGGTGCGCCGTTGCGGTCAGCGGCACCGTGGTGCAATCGCAGGGGCAGGGCCAGGCGCTTGAAATTCAGGCCGATGCGGTCGAGGTGATCGGCTGGGTCGACGATCCGGAAAGTTATCCGATCGCGAAGAAGCGCCATACGTTCGAATATTTGCGCACCGTCGCGCATCTGCGACCGCGCACGAATACGTTCGGCGCCATCACGCGCGTGCGCACGGTGCTGGCGAATGCGATTCATAATTATTTTTTTGAAAACGGTTTTCAGTGGATCAACACGCCGCTGATCACCGCGAGCGATTGCGAAGGCGCCGGAGAATTATTTCGCGTCAGCACGCTCGATCTCGCGAATCTGCCGCGCGATGAAAAAGGCGCGATCGATTTCGGCAAGGATTTTTTCGGCGCGCAAACGTTTCTGACAGTGTCGGGCCAATTGAATGTCGAGGCCTATTGCCTGGCGATGTCGAAGGTGTACACGTTCGGCCCGACCTTTCGCGCGGAGAATTCGAATACCAGCCGCCATCTCGCCGAATTCTGGATGATCGAGCCGGAAATCGCGTTTGCCGATTTAAACGACGATGCTGCGCTCGCGGAGGATTTCCTGAAATATTTGTTTCACATCGTGCTCGAATGTTGCGAGGACGATTTGAAATTTTTTGCCGAATTCATCGATAAGCAGGTGGTCGATCGGCTCGAACACATCGCCGCGCGCAACTTCGAGCAAATGGATTACGGCGAAGCGGTGCGCGTGCTGCAAAATTGCGGAAAGAGTTTTCAGTTCCCGGTGCAGTGGGGACTCGATCTGCAATCCGAGCACGAGCGCTATCTGTGCGAAGAGTATGTCAAAGCGCCGCTGATCGTGATGAATTATCCAAAAGACATCAAAGCGTTTTACATGCGGCAGAACGATGACGGCAAAACAGTCGCGGCGATGGACGTGCTGGCGCCCGGTATCGGTGAAATCATCGGCGGCAGTCAGCGCGAGGAGCGGCTCGATAAACTCGATCAGCGTATGCTGGAAATGAAAATTGGCGGCGATCTGGGATGGTATCGCGATCTGCGCCGCTACGGCAGCGTGCCGCACGCGGGCTTCGGTCTCGGCTTTGAGCGCCTGCTCAATTACGTGACCGGCATGGACAACATTCGCGATGTGATTCC
>DASXYH010000085.1:0-1913 GCA_036502545.1 Spongiibacteraceae bacterium | reverse complement strand
ACGTGGCGCGCATTGATCGAATTGCACAAGCAGGGTCGCGCGCGTTCGATCGGCGTATCGAATTTTCACATCCCATATCTGCAACGCATTCTCGATGAAACCGGCGTGGTGCCGGTACTCAATCAAATCGAACTGCATCCGCATTTTCAGCAGACTGCGCTGCGTGAATTTCACGCGCAGCATAAGATCGCGACCGAAGCATGGAGTCCGCTCGGCCAGGGTCAGTTGTTCAATGATGCGACCATCGTCGCGCTGGCAAAAAAATATGGACGCTCGCCCGCGCAAATCATTCTGCGCTGGCATCTCGATAGCGGCCACATCGCAATTCCAAAATCGGTAACGCCGCAACGCATTCGCGAAAATTTCGCGATATTCGATTTTCATTTAGATGATGACGATATGCGCGCGATCGCGGCGCTCGATAATCCGCGTGGGCGGGTTGGGCCCGATCCGGATACCGCCGAGTTTTAAACGCCTTATCTGATACCCGGATCGAATTGCGCGCCTTCGCTCCAGTAATCGGAAATCTCGTAGGTATTGAATTGTTTTACGGCCGGGTAGCCTAATTGTTGCCGTGCCTCCGCCAACGGCAGATGCAGTACATCTTCGTATTTGAACGTGAGCAATGGCGTGGCGGCGCGGCCCACTGCAATGGAGTGCTGCAGATAATCCCCGATTACCTGCCAGGCCTTGGGGTAATGCAGGACGGTGCGAGTGAACATGGCGGTGGCAAACAGCACGTACATCAGACTGAGCTCCGACGCCAGTTCTTTATTGTTGATGTGCTTGAAGGTGTTTTCTATGCGCACCCAAAAAGGCACCAGCTCGCTTAAATAATCGAAGCCGGTGCCGCCCATCAGATGCTCGAAATCGTGCGTTTGCGAGCCGCGCGCTTCAAAATATTCCAAATCGGTAACGGGTCGCCACAGCGGGTTTTCGCGCAGGCGGTTATCGAGATCGATATCCAAATTCTGCTCGACCAGACAATCGTGAAATATTTTGCCGAGCGAGTTTTCCGGATAGTTGGCAAGGTCCGCGCGGCGGAAGGTGGACATGTGCCGCTCGGTAAACCATTGGTCCAGCCGCGGGTTGATTTTGCGCTCGTCGGCGATCATCGCATTGATATGATCGGCATCGCGAATTTCCCGCAGCGCCATCACAATGTATTGGCTCTCCCAGCCGATGCGACGATCGCGGCCGTTGCGCCGCAGCATGGATGTCGCCAGCGCCTCGCGCAGCAAAGGATGGTTCAGGTATTTGGATGAGCTGATGAGGACGCTGCTGTCGGTAAATTTCTCCGCAACGCCTAGGCTTGAGAACAGATCCGGTTTCTTCATGATGCGTGGCCTCTTCAGAATAAAGGCGGAATATCTTGTTATGTGTAAGACATGATCGGGTTGAGATGCCGCCGACAGTAGCACAATTTAAGGGCGAATTTCCGCGGTCTTTTCGTGGCGATTTCGATCACAAATTTATCACCCACTTGTAGATGAGCAGTCTATGCTTTTCTAGCCGGGCGTGGCGCCCAAAGCTCCGGCATTTCTCAGGATTGAGGACCTTGCAATGAAAACAATTTATTTGCCGCTGTCGGCTGCTTTCGCCGCTCTTTTAGTAGTCACCTCCGGTTGCGCCAGGCACGAAGAAACACTGCCGCCCGAAGTCATCACGTCCCTTCGCACCACTCTCAATGCCGACGACGCTACCGCTGGCTCCGAACTGTTCAGCGACGATGGCGCAATGTTGCCGCGATTCGGCACCGCCGTGAAGGGCAAGGTCGCTATCAAGCAGTACATGGAAAAAACGCTGAGACCGCAACAGCAATTCTGGATCAATTCAGAATCCAGCACCGTAAGTGGCGACCTCGCTTACAACGAAGGCACTTACCAGGTACGCGACGTACGCCGCGGCGAAAA
>DASXYH010000084.1:0-11300 GCA_036502545.1 Spongiibacteraceae bacterium | reverse complement strand
CGAGTAAGTCCTGAAAAAGAGAGCCCCTGTGCCGCCAACCTACTATCAGATGAGCACTGAACGATTCAAGGGAACTTGAAAATGAATGCAAAGCTGCGCCGGGCCGACCGGATTTTTAAAACGCTGCAACTCGCCAATGGTGCCGAGCGCATCGAACAATACGATTTTCTCGGTCGTCTGCAAGAAGTTGTTGAGCCCGACGCCAGCAGTTTACGTTATCGCTATGACGAGCGCGGCGAATTAACGCAGCTCGAACATTCGTCCGGCGCACAGGTGCGCTATTGGCGCGACGGCAATACATTGCATGCGAAAACTTCGCGTGTCGAAACTCGGATTGAATTCGATAGCAACGGTTTTCCGGCGAAATTGATCTACCGCGTCGACGGCAAGCAGTGGGAACTGGAATACCAACGCAATCAGCAGGGCGTCGTGCAGGCGATGCATTATCCGCAAGCCGCTGATTGGCTGCGCGTCGGCCGACAGTTGATTTGCGGCGAACAATGTTATGCCACTTTCGCTGCGCCGCGCGTGATATTTGCCAATGGCACGCACAGTATCGAAGAATGGCGCGAAATCGATTCCGATTCGATTGCGCACAACGTTGCTGAAGCAAAAACCGCAACGCCGCGCAGACTGCATCGCGTCGCACATTTCGATGCGAACGCAGTGTCATGCGTCGATCAATGTTATTCCTACGATGAGAGCGGGCGTATCGATCGTGCGGGCGCGCAGCAATTTATTTACGACGAATGCGGTCGTTTAACCGCTTGCGATGAAATCAATTATATATTCGATGAACAAGGACGCATGCGTCGCGGCGGCTCACTTGCATTCGATTACGGCGCCGCGCCGCATGTGACCGGTGCGGGAAAAATTGCTTTCGAATACGACGCGATCGGCCGCCGTTCCAGCAAACGAAACGGTGCGAACACGCAGCAATATATCTACAACCTGTTCGGGCAATTGGCCGAGGTGAAATGCAATCGCGACGAAACCATTCATTATTTATACGATGGATTTGGCCGTCTGATCGGCCGCGAAAGCGCGCATGGAATTATTTATTACATCGTCGATTTCGAAGGCCATCGTATCGCCGATTGCGATAGCAGCGGCAAGGTAGTGCGCAGTTATCTCTGGTTCGGCGCGCAATGCGTTGGCGCCATCGATGGCGTTTGCGGCGAACCGCTGGCGCAATCGTTTCATCGCGTACACGGCGGCACGCTCGCGGCGATCGGCGATGCGCTCGGTAATTTGCAAGCAGTGCCGCACGCCGATCCTTATGGCGCCGATACGCCGATGGTCGACAACGTTCCCGGGTATGCGTGTTTATTTGGCGATAGCGTTACCGGTTTGTTGTACGCGAGCAGCCGCTGGCTCGATCCGCATATCGGCCAATTTATCAGCGCCGATACCTGGTTCGGCACCAATGCGCTGGAACGCCTGCCGAACAATGTGCGTCATGTATTCAACGCATTGCCGGGTGGGACACGCCGCTCGTTGAATGCGCAAACCGCATACGATTGGTGCGCACGCGATCCGATCAATTATTGCGATCCGAACGGCCACAATTTTATGGGGCTGATCTGGTCGACGATCTCCGCGTTTTTATGGTCGATGCAGGTCACGAGCATTGCGTTTCAAATGGAATTGATCAGTCTCATCGTATTTATTCTCGCCACATTTCCGGGTTTCATGCCGGCGTGGAATCTGACCGGCTGGAAGCGTATTGCGCCGTGGAACGGTTTGCCGCCGTTAGTGGGATCGACGCGTCTGATGGTGCCGTTCGCATTTCCGTTGAACAGCATCTGGAATGCCGGTGGTCAGGTATTCACGATGGGCAATGTCATCTGGGTCAACGGCGATCAGATGAGCACGCTGGAAGATACCGCGCAGCGCGATTTGATCGAGTGCGGTAACGCGAGTACGTATCGCGCGGCGAGCAATGAAGTGGCTGCCGATATGTATCGCGTGCGCAGTGCCAACGCAGTTGCGACCGCGATGACAAATGCGGCCGGCACCGATTTAACCGGCGTTGCGATTACCACACCTGCCGCTGCTGCGATGAACGATGTGTTCACGGTCGGCGATTGGCTGTCGATTCGTATCGCTGCCGCCGAAGAATTGCGATCGATCACCGCGCGCACCGGCGGCAATACGCTGACGTTGAACAGCGCGTTGCCCGCAGCATTTTTCAATCAGGCGGTGGATATCGTGCGGCTCGATCCGGCTGGCGTGCATCTGCAAAAAGATGATTTGAACGCGGCGCGCACGCTTACATTTATTCGCGGCAATTCGTTGCACATCGCAACGCAATTGGCCGAGGCCGTGCCGGTCGATGGTTTGACCGCGACCGAATATATGCCAGCCGGAATTCCGGCGCGAACACAGGCGAGTTCAACCCCTGAGGCAGCATTGATTCGCCTTAGCGAAAAAAACGATCAGGCGTTATTTGCCGCAAATGATTTTTTGCGTATTCGCGCCGGCACCGATTTTTTTGCGCGCGTGGTAGCGCGCTTGCGCGGCTCGAAGGATTTAATTCTCGATAGCGCGCTACCGGTGAACCCGATCGCGTCGAAATATCTGCAAGTGCAAATCGCGAAAATGACGAACGACAGCGCGGCTATCGCCAATCAAACCGCGAACGCCGATCGTGTCAATATTGGCAACATCGCGGATATGCGCAAAGGCGATGGCGTTGCTATCGATAATACCGGCGGCGCGCCGGTGACCACCGAGCGCCGCATTGTCAAACAGGTTTTTTTAAGCTGCGCGATCGTTGCATTACCGGCGGCGTTGCAGGGTGTTGCGATCAGCGTCGATATCATGACCGCCGATACCAGCAAGCAGGCGAAAGGAAAAAATAGCAGTGCCACCGATATCGATACCGACAAAGGTGATGCCGGTCATTTCAGCAAGGATCAGCCGGTGCGCGTGCGTAAAGATCCGAGCACGGATTTTTTCACGACGATCGCGGCCGTCGATAATGCGAATAATAAATTGACGTTGACCGATGCGCTGCCGGCGGGCGATTTTCCGAACGGCACCGATGTCACGGTGCATTTGCTGACGCAGACCAAACGCTTCACCGCGGAAAATTCCGCAGCACCGGGCGATCAGGTAACAGTACAGGTTGATCAGCCCAATAGCCCGTCGCTCAGTGATGTGCTGCGTATTCGCGCCGCCACGGATGTGCAAGGTGGTGTGTTGCGACAAATCGCTGTGTTGCCGATCGTTATCGCGCAACTCGATTCGGCATTGCCGGCCACACATACAGCCAATTTATCGGTGCAGCGTTTGACACCGGTCGCCAATACGGTGAAGGACAATGCATCCGCACCGTTAGTGCAATTGCGCTTTACCATCAATGGCGGCAGCAATCCTTACGCATTGAACGACGAATTATTTTTCGTCAAAGGCGAGGAGGCCTACGGTAAAATTATTGCGGCACCGATCGGCCAAGTGATCGAACTCGAACATCCGATCGAATTCGCATTGGGCAGCAACAATATCGATGTATTGCGCATCGCTCCAACCGGCGCGAACACGCCCGCCGCGAAATTGGCCGAGTCGCTGATTTTAATTCCTTCCGATCCCGACGAAGATCCGATCACGCGATGGCGCGCGGTGGAATCGCACGAGATGCGCCACGTATGGCAATACTCTGTGCTCGGTCCCTTTTTTTTCAGTTTGCCGATCCCGTGGCTGATCAATCTCGGTTTCTCCGCATTCGGTTCGGAAGCGACCGGCAACAGCGCCAATAAAATCATGCGTCATATCGGCCTCGGTGGTTTGGATTCGTTATTCGCGCTGGTAGCATGGGGTATCGGCTCCGCAGCTGGAGCCGTTTCGAAAGCGGCCGATGTGACGGGTGAGTTGATCGATGCCGATCGCAAGGTGATTCAATTCGCGGCCGATGCCGATCTCGAAAAAATTAAAACGTTTACCGAAGGTTCGCCGTGCGAAGCGGCCAAAGGCGATTACAGCACGTTCAATGTGATCGAAAAACTGGAAGCGGATCAGAAGCGCGTAACGCTGCGCTTTTCGCTCGAGTCCGACAAATTCGTGGTGAACGATCGAATTAATATCAGCGTCAGTCCGTTCGAAAAAATTCGCGCCACCGTCAACAAATGGTTCAGTTTGAATCTGGAACAATTGTGGAGCCAGCACATTCCGGTTTCGTGGGGACGCGTACTGTCGAAATTTTTGAATCGCGACAGCTGGTTTCCATTGTTGGGCCTGTACCCGATCGGATTCATGATGGCGGGCGGCAATCAATCGCGCATGCATTTCGAGCAGGATGCGAGTTATCACTCGGGCGATTTGTATAACAATTTCGCAGTCAGCAATCCGGCGGAAATATTTGTCGGGCAATTCGCGCGCGTGTTGGGGTTTTTACAGGGCAGGGGCGCGGGCGATACGGCAACGGGATTATCCGATATCGATACGCTGGAATTTTTGACGGTCGAAACGCCAAACGTCGGCGCACTGAAGCCGACAGATTTGGTATTTGGCTCGGTTGATTCGTCGACAGCCGGACGCGTGCGCTTTCGCGAAAACTATTACATGCACATGAGCGATAAGGTAGAAAATGCAATCGGCGCATTTTTTTGTGCAGCGCAGCCCGGCACTTATATATTGCATGTGCCCGGTGAATTGCCGGCCGGCACGCTCGTCACAACCGTTGGCTTCGACGCGGATTTTCAAAAGTTGCGCAATATCACCGTTAAAGCATTACCGGTATCGCCGGCAGGTACAGTGGCCGATCCGATCTTCGAAACGGAAGTTATTAAATTCAAAATCAGCGGCGATCCAAAAGCCAAATACGATTTGCAATACAATGGCGCGCCGCCGGCGTTGGCATTGATATTTGACGCAGCCGATTCATCGCGCATCACGGTGCCGGTCGGCGCGACGGGCACGCATACGCTCGATATCAAAGCGACCTACAAAGACACGGATTCTGTTTTCCATGGCAGCGGTCAGCTCGATCCAATCGGCTTGACCGCCGCGCAATTGAGCAATGTCTGCCAGAGGTTGCCGGTTATAGTGCAAACGTTGAACGCTCCCGCGGTCGGTCCTGTGCAGGCGGGAAAAACACAAACATTTCAAATGCCGATCGCACCCGCAGCCATTAACGTGACGTCCGCGCTGCCTGCGGGTGCTACAACCAATGCCTCCGTTATTAATGGCAGCGGTCGTCCGGCAACGCTGACTTTTGTCGCACCCAATGCGGTTAGTGCCGCGACTAATATCGATTTCGAAATGGTGTTTGGAAACGGCGTGAATACAAAAACCATTCCGGTCACAGTGCAGGTGACGCCGTAGATTTATTGTCGTGTGATTAGTCGTAGATGCCTAGTAACATCCGGAGCATCAAACGCCTTCGATTGAATCGCTCCACCAATTATAAGTTCCATGACATAGATCAAATAGTTCGGCAAATCATTTTATTTAGTGCGAATACATCAAATCATTAAATACTCATCGCATTATTGTCAGCAAGTAAAGGCCACAGCATCCAACTGATAAACGCTGATCTTTACAACGGGTAAATTACTCCGCAGCTCTGCTAAATCAGGGATAAATTTCTCAAATACTCATTATTAAAAGCGGAAACAGTTCACAAAAAATATTAATTATCACGTATTAAGATTTTTTTAATGATCTTTCCTTATGTCTACAGTTGCTTAATTTCGTAACGTTTGTGTAAGATGTCATGCAGACAGACATTGATATTGAATTTGTTCAGACAATTGCTCGATGTGGTTCGTACTGGGAAGCGGATTTAAATAGATAGCTATAACTAAAATATCTGTTTTCATGAGTACTGTTGGTCAGTGTTTTACGCGTCGATCAATCGATTTTGGTGGTGCGACGATGCGGTAAAGTTGTATTGGTCGTGTAATTCAGCTGCTTAAAATAAATATGCTGAATCAATTGATGCCTAATCATTTGAAAACGACATAGGGTTTTTTATAGCAAAAGTATTCGATCGTGCTGAAAAGCACTGTCTGAGGATGCTCTTGTGTAAAAAAAGGTGAGGACATATCGCATATTGCGAGCGAGTGGTTTCGGTCGTAAATCCTCAATGGGCTTAGCAATAGGCTATTAAAATATTGTAGCAATTATGGGACAGGCTTGGTCGATCTCGATCAGGGCGGGGATGCTAAGTTATGTTAGAAAACATACGGTACAGTTCCTCTATCGTTGAGCCCTGGAATTTTTTAAACGAAAAACAAGAACGTTTTCGGCTGCTGGCGATAACTCCCTGCGAATATCCCGATGTTCCTCTTGCACAGGCATTATTGCGTTACAGCGGCGCCGCCGCTGTCGACATTGGTCGCAACCCCGCGCGCTGGCCGCAATTATTTTCGCAGATCGAAAAAAATCATTCGTCCTATCTCGGTATTCGAATTGCCGATCATGTCGAAATCACTGCTGCGCAAGTGCCGGAGTCGGTCGGCTTCGTGGTAATCGACGCCAGCGCGAATATTTCGCAGTGGGCGGCACGCTTTCTCGTCATCGTACAGGTGAGCTCGATAATACAAGCACGCGCCGCGATTAAAGCCGGTGCGAAAGCACTGATCGCCAAAGGCCAAGAAAGCGGCGGTTTGATTGGCGATGAAAGCAGTTTTATTTTGTTGCAGCGTATTTTGAAATTACCTGAGGTGCATAACGTTCCGGTTTGGTGTCAAGGTGGTATTGGTTTACATACTGCAGCAGGAGTTATCGCCGGCGGCGCTTATGGTGTGGTACTGGACAGTCAACTCGCACTGCTCAACGAGAGCACATTAAACAGCGAAATTAAGCATGCGGTACGCGCAATGGATGGCAGTGAAACGCGCGTGCTCGGTGGTTACCAACTCTACAATCGTCCGGGACTGCCGATTGCCGGGTGCGCCGAACTCAGTGCGATCGAAGTGCGCGCGCGCTTGGGCAATAGTGATTTGGAGCATTTTTTACCGTTGGGTCAGGACGCGGCGCTGGCAAAATCGTTGGCCGCGCAATGTCCGAATGCCGAAGCACTGTTAAATAGTTTTCGCAGCAGTATCACTGCTCATATTCTGCAAGCGCAGGCGCTGCAGCCTTTAGCGGAAAACAGCGCATTGGCACAGGCGCACGGCACCCGTTTTCCGATAGCGCAAGGGCCGATGACGCGCGTCAGCGATACCGCCGCATTTGCAGTGGCGGTTGCCGAGAATGGCGCGCTGCCATTCTTGGCGCTGTCACTGATGAATGCATCGGCATCGCGTACGCTGCTCGAAGAAACGCAGGCGCGCATCGGCGACAATAAATGGGGCGTCGGTGTTCTCGGTTTTGCCGATCCTGAAATTCTGAACCCGCAGCTCGAACTGATACGCGAATTTCGACCGGCAGTAGTGTTGCTGGCGGGCGGACGACCGTCGCAGGCGCGGCCGTTGATCGAACTCGGTATCACAACTTATTTACACGTGCCGTCGCCGGGTTTGCTCGAATTATTTTTAAAAGATGGCGCACGCCATTTTGTATTCGAAGGCCGCGAATGCGGTGGGCACGTCGGCCCGCGTTTCAGTTTTGTGTTGTGGGAACAACAGCTGCAATTGCTGTTGAATTTCGAGCATCCCGAAGAGCTGCATATTTTATTTGCCGGCGGCATTCACGATGAACGCTCGGCGGCGATGATCGCGGTGATGGCAGCGCCGTTAACCGCGCGCGGCGCCAAAATCGGCGTGCTGATGGGCACCGCTTATATCGCGACCCGCGAAGCCGTCGATTGCGGCGCCATCGTTCCCAATTTTCAGCGGCAAGCGGTTGGCAGCGATCAAACCGTTTTGATTGAAACGGCACCCGGACATGCGGTGCGTTGTTTGCCTTCGCATTTCGTGCGCCAGTTCAATGAAGAAAAAATGCGGCTGCGCGCGCGCGGCCTCGATCAACAGGAAATCTGGAAGCAACTCGAAGAACTGAATATCGGTCGATTGCGTATCGCCACTAAAGGCGTCGAGCGCTGCGGCGAAAATTTATTGGAAGTGGATCAGCAACAGCAAAATACCGACGGTATGTACATGATCGGTCAATTGATAGCGCTGCGCGAAAAAGTTGGCAGCATGGCTGAATTGCACGCTGCCGTTACTACCGGTGCGATGACTTTTTTAGAAGCGGTAAAACCACCGACATTGCGGCGCGCAAAAAACGCAGAGCCAATTGCGATCGTCGGTATGGAGTGTATCTATCCCGGCTCGCCCGATCTCGAAACGTTTTGGGCGAATATTTTAGCCGGCAAGGATTTGATCACCGAAGTTCCAGCCGAGCGTTGGAATAAAGACGTTTATTACCGCGAAGGTGCCGCGCAAAAAGGCAAATCGCCGAGCAAATGGGGCGGCTTTATCGATGCTATCGCTTTCGATCCGCTCGAATTTGGTATTCCGCCGCAATCGCTCGCCGCGGTCGAGCCGGTGCAATTGTTGAGTTTGGAGGTCGCGAAACGCGCGCTCGCCAACGCTGGTTACGGCGATCAACAGCGTTTCTTCGATCGCGAAAAAACTGCGGTCATCTTTGGCGCGGAATCCGGTATGGATCTCGCGAACAGTTATGCGTTCCGCAATTTGTATCCGCATTATCTCGGCGAGCTTCCGCCCGAACTCGATGCGATACTGCCCGACCTCACCGAGGATTCGTTTCCCGGCGTGCTGGTCAATGTCATTTCCGGCCGCATCGCCAATCGTTTGGGTTTGAGCGGCGTCAATTATTCGGTCGACTCCGCTTGCGCAAGCTCGCTCACCGCGATTGAATTGGCAGTGAAGGAATTGCGCGCGGGCAGCAGCGATATGGTGCTCGCCGGCGGCGCCGATTTTCACAACAGCATCAACGATTTTTTAATGTTCGCCAGTGTCGGTGCTTTGTCGAGCAAAGGGCGCTGCCGTTCGTTCGACAATAGCGCCGATGGAATTTGTCTGGGCGAGGGCGTCGGCATCGTCGTATTGAAACGACTCGACGATGCGCAGCGCGATGGCGATCGTATTTATGCCGTTATCGATGGCATCGCCGGTTCCAGCGACGGCAAAGGTTTGGGATTAACGGCCCCGCGCAAAGAAGGCCAGAAACGCGCGCTGGAACGCGCGTATTGGCAGGCTGGCGTATTGCCATCCGAAGTCGGTTTGGTGGAAGCGCACGGTACCGGCACTGTGGTCGGCGATAAAACCGAACTGCAGACGATGACGGAAATTTTCACCGCGGGCGGCGCGTTGCCGGCGCAAATCGGTTTGGGATCGGTGAAAAGCCAGATCGGCCATACGAAATGCGCGGCTGGTATTGCAGGATTAATCAAAATCAGCAAGGCGCTTTATCATCAGGTATTGCCGCCGACTTTGCATATCGACACACCGAACAGCGGTTATCGCGCGGGCAGCAGTCCCTTCGCATTAAATAAAGTTTCGCGTCCGTGGTTTGAAAAGAAAACGACGCAGCAAAAAACATTGCGCGCCGCTGTCAGCGCGTTCGGCTTTGGCGGCGCGAATTTTCACGCCGTGCTGTCGAATTACAATGCGGAGCCTGTGCGCAGCGGTGCGGCCTGTTGGAACGCGGAACTGTTCGTGTTCCGCGGCGAAAATTTTGCGAACGCGCAGAATGCGATGCGGCAGTTTGCCGAATTTTTGCGCGCGAGCGACGCACCTTTGATGTTGCGCGATCTGAGTTTCACCGCTGAGTGTTGTAGCGGCGGCGCGATTCAGTGCGCCTTCGTCGCTTACGATCGCGATGATCTCGCGCTGAAAATACAAATCGCCATTACGCGTGCCGATCACGCCGATATTTTTTATCGCGAAACAACCGACGCCGGAAAAATCGCGTTTGTATTTCCGGGCCAGGGCAGTCAGACGCCGGGCATGTTGAACGATCTGTTCGTTACATTCCCGCATTTGCATCGCCTGCTCGAAATCGATCCGCATTGCGCATCGATTTTATTTCCGCCGACTGCGTACGATCGTGCGCAACAACAGGCGCAGCAGCGCGCCATTACCGATACCCGCGTTGCGCAGCCCGCGCTCGGCATGGTCGAACTCGCCGTTATTGAACTGTTCAACGCACTGGGTATAAAACCGGCGATGGCCGCTGGCCATAGTTATGGTGAATTGGTGGCGCTCGCCAGCGCCGGCTGCTTCGATGCGCGAACTTTGTTGGCATTAAGCCGTCAGCGCGGCGAAGCAATTCTTGCCGCTGCCGGTTCCGACCCGGGAAAAATGGCGGCGGTCAGCTGTGGTCACGCCGAATTGAAAGAAATTTTTGATGCCGATAGCGGTGTCGTGCTGGCAAATCAAAACAGCACCGCGCAAACGGTCATCTCCGGCGCCACCGCCGCCATCGAAAATGCGTTGGCGGTATTGAAGGAAAAAGGCATCGCCGCAAAAGCGATCGAAACCGCGTGCGCATTTCATTCGCCGGTGGTCGCGCGCGCCGAACCGCTATTCGGTCGCGTGCTGCAAAACGTAGCGATTGCGGCACCCGCTTTCCCGGTGTATTCGAATACTACGACGCAGCCCTATCAACACGACAGCGATGCGATTAAATATCAGCTGGCACAGCATGTCGTCAGCCCGGTACGGTTCGTCGAACAAATCGAAAATATGTATGCCGACGGCGCGCGCGTATTTGTCGAGATGGGTCCCAAGCGCGTACTCAGCGGTCTGATCAAAAATATTCTGGCGGCGCGGCCGCACCGCATTATCGCAATCGATGCCGGTAATCAAACCGGCATCGGCGCATTTTTATCCGCCATTGCGCAACTCGCCGTCATCAATGATGACATCGACTTATCGATGCTGTATGCGGGACGCAATCCGCAACGGCTCGATATCGATACGCCGCGCACATTGCCGGCCGCCTGCTGGATGGTCAATGGCGGTCGCGCCTGGCCGCACAAAGGCAGCGCGCCGGCGTATGCTGGCAAACCGATTACCGAACCGCTGCAAATCAATACGAGCGTGAAATCGGGGCAGACGACGCAGGAAAATGCCGTCATCGATTATTTGAATAATATGCGCGAGGCAGTGCGCGCGCAGCGCGACGTGCTGCTGGGATTTCTCGGTCACACACCGGCGCCGATGCACTCCACACAGCCGTTGGCGCGCATCGAGTCCACCGTTGCCACCAGTGCCGCGATCGCGGCGGAAACAATAGCGGCACCGGCAATAGATCACGATGTACAGGCAACGCTGCTTGCTATTGTCAGCGAGCGCACCGGTTATCCGAGCGCGATGCTCGATCTGGATCTGGATCTCGAAGCCGATCTGTCGATCGACTCGATCAAGCGCGTCGAAATCATC
>DASXYH010000083.1:0-7426 GCA_036502545.1 Spongiibacteraceae bacterium | reverse complement strand
GATAAATTTTGCTGGTTTCGAAATAGCGAAAACCGTACGCGAGTAATTTTTCGGTTTCCTGCTCGCGTAGATTGATGCTATCGGCGCCCAGCACCACGGTGATCAAACGCATATCGTTGCGCTTGGCCGAAGCCACCAAACAATAACCTGCCTCTTCGGTATGACCGGTTTTCAAGCCGTCGACGGTGGGATCGCGCTTCAGCAAACCGTTGCGATTCTGCTGCCGAATATTGTTGTACATGAACTCCTGCTCTTTGTATAACGCATATTCGGTGGGAAATTTGATGATTGCCTGCGACAGCAGCGCCAGATCGCGCGCGGTGGTGTAATGCTGCGGATCGGGCAGCCCGTGCGAATTGACGAAATGCGTGTTGGTCATGCCGAGCCGCCGCGCGTGCTGATTCATCACATCGGCAAATGCGCTATCGCTGCCGGCGAGATATTCGGCCACTGCGGTCGTCGCGTCGTTGCCGGACGAAACGACAATGCCCTGATGCAGATCGTGCAATTTCACCTGCGTGCCGACTTGAATGAACATCAGCGACGATTCTTTGAATTCCGGGTTCTGCGTCCACGCCGATTTGCTGATCGTCACCAGATCGTCGTTGTGCACGTGCCCCTGCTCTAGTTCATACGAGAGCACATAGCTCGTCATCAACTTGGTGAGACTCGCCGGCGGCAGGCGCACATCCGCATTGTTTTCCGTCAGCACGCGGCCGCTATCGCCATCGATCATGATGTAGGCTTTGGCGGCAATCGTCGGCGGCGATGGTGTCGCGGTCGGTACGGGATTCAAAATCGGCAGCTGTTGCGCTTGTGCGACAGCTGCCAGTGAAAAGATAGATGCGAGCAAAAAATTGATCGCGGTGACAATTGCAAAAACTTTTTTCATTGATCCTCCTACGTTAAATCCCTCCGTCGCTGCGCGACACCTCCCCTTGTCAGGGGAGGAATGTCGAACCTCGCTCCACATACTTCCCCCCTGACAAGGGGGGATAGAGGGGGGTTGATTATTCATTTACATCGATAACGCGTGCCGCTTCACTGACGTGATTCGCCATCAATTGCGCTCGTAATTGTTCGGCATCAGCGCGGTTGCTAAGCGGCCCGATACGCACGCGATATAGAATCGGTGCCGTGGTCGTCGGCTGCACGCTGACCGGATTGCGCTGCGCGGCAGCCAACCGCGAACGCAACGCTTCGGCAGTTTGCCGCTCGCCAAACGCACCCGCCTGCACGTAAAAACTGCTGTCGTTTGCGGTCGGCGATGCGACCGTTTCCGGCATCGCCGGCGATGCAGCCGTTGCTGAACCCGCAGCGGGCGCCGGACTAACGGTTTGACTTTGCGGCGCCGAAGATGCAGGTGCAAGCGGCGGTATCACCGCGGGCGGATTGGCAGGCATTGCACGCGGTGGCCAATTATCCACATCGATCGCGGCGACTTCCACAAAGGCAATGCCTTTATCGGCGTAACCCAGTTTTACCGCGGCGGCATACGATAAATCGATCAACCGATTGCTAATGAACGGCCCGCGATCGTTGACGCGCACGATCGCTTGTTTGTTATTTTCCAAATTGGTAACAAGCACGTAAGTGGGGATCGGCAACGTTTTATGCGCAGCGGTCATGCCGTACAAATCGTAGCTGTCGCCATTCGATGTACTTTGACCGTGAAATTTGGTGCCGTACCATGACGCGATGCCGGTGGCGCGATAACCTTGCGCCGATGGCAGCAATACATAGGTTTGGCCGAGTACGGTGTACGGACTTTTGTTGCCGGCATTCGTAATCGGCTCGCGCTTCGGTACCGCGTCTTTAATGGCGGCGGGATCGAGTTTGCGCGGCGGCGCGCCGTCGCGCGTGGGCGCACTGCCGCAGGCGGCTAGCAACAATGCCAGCACGCACAGCGTCGCCGCGCGCCAGCGCGCACTCAACGCGGCTGTTTTCAGTGCGACCACTGCGCGCCGATCTCCTGGCTCAGTTGCAATACTGCCATCGCATACAGCTGACTGCGGTTGTAACGCGTAATCACATAAAAATTATTCAGCGCCAGCCAGTATTCAAAACCGGTGTCGCCTTCAAGCATGAACAGCGCTGCCAACGTATCGTCCGGCAATGCGAGCAGCGGCGTAATACCTTTGCGTTTGTAATCGAGCAGCGTAGTCACCGGCTCCAATGTTTCGCGCAACAATCCATCGGGCAATGGTTCCTTCACCATCGCTTTGCTGACGATCGGCGCACCGCGCTGCCAGCCGTAGGATTTCAAATAATTGGCGACGCTGCCGATCGCATCGTCGATATCGTTGACGATATCGATCTCGCCGTCGCCGTCGAAATCGACCGCGTATTTGCGATAACTGCTCGGCATGAATTGGCCGAAGCCCATCGCGCCCGCGTACGAACCGAGAATGCGATCGGGCGCGAGTTTTTGTTCGCGCGCCATCAATAAAAATTCCACCAGTTGGCCGCGAAAAAAATCGGCGCGCGGCGGGTAATCGAAACTCAATGTCGTCAACGCATCGAGCACGCGATAATTGCCGGTGTTGCGACCATAGCGTGTTTCGACGCCGAGAATCGACACGACGATAGCGGCGGGCACGCCCGATTCGCGCTCGGCGCGCGCGAGCGTCGCCGCGTGATCGCGCCAGAATGCCATGCCCTGCGCAATGCGATCGTTGGTGACGAACAGTTTGCGATAATCTTTCCACGGCTTGGCTTTTTCCGCCGGCCGCGCGATCGCATCGAGAATCGATTGCTGGCGCTCCGCGCGCGCCAGCCATTGCATGACTTCGTCGCGCTTGAAGCCGTGCTGGTTCACCATTTCATCGATGAAATCTTTTGCCAGCGCGTGCTGGCTGTAATCGGCAAATGCCGACACCACCGGCAATAGCCACAAGGCGAGTACGCGCAATGTGCGACGTAGGCCGCATGCAAAGAATTGCATCGATAATTTCGGCATCGATTCCCTATTCCTCAACTTTCGTTTTTAAACTTTCATTTTTACTTTTAATAAGGCACTTCCGCAGCAATATTTTGCGACGATCGATTTTTGATTCGCGGCGATGTCATTGAACCAATATGCGCCGCTCGCTGGCAATCGCCATCAATAAACCAAAGCCCGCAAATAATGTAACCAGCGCAGTGCCGCCCTGGCTGATCAAAGGCAACGGTACACCGACAATCGGCAACAGGCCCGACACCATACCCATGTTGACGAACACATACACGAAAAATGTCAGCACCATACTGCCCGCCAGCAAGCGCGCGAAACAATGCTGCGCATTCACCGCGATCCACATGCCGCGCGCAATCAACGCGAGATATAACGTCAATAAAAATAAAACGCCGCGCAGGCCCCACTCTTCCGATAGCACGGCGATAATAAAATCGGTGTGGCCTTCGGGCAGAAAATCGAGATGCGATTGCGTGCCGAGCAACCAGCCCTTGCCGTGAAAACCGCCCGAGCCGATCGCGGTTTTCGATTGAATGATATTCCAGCCGGCGCCGAGCTTATCCTCTTCGGGATCGAGTAGCGTCAGGATGCGCTTGCGCTGATAGTCGTGCAGCACGTATTCCCACAGCGGATACGCCGCCGCGCCGATAATCGCCGCCGCCGTGACGATATAACGCCAGCTCAAACCCGCCAGCAACAATACAAAGAAACCCGCGGCGGCAATTAGAATTGCGGTGCCCAGATCGGGTTGTTTCGCTACCAATAGCGCCGGCAAAAAAATAATCGCCAGCGCAGTGACGATGTATCTAAATCGCGGCGGCAGCACGCGCGAGGCGAGATACCACGCCACCGCCATCGGCGCTGCCAGCTTCATAATTTCCGACGGTTGAAATTGAAAACCGCCGATGTTGAGCCAGCGTGTCGCGCCTTTTGCATGTGCGCCGAATATCGGTACCAGCAGCAATAAAAACAAACCGCCGAGATACGCCCACGGCGCGAAGCGTTTTATGCGCTCGAGATCGAGCTGCGCGATGAATAGCATGAGCCCGTACGCGATTAAAAAGAAACGGCCCTGCCGATATACGGTACCGATGCTGTGATCGCTGGCGCTGTATAAAACAATTAAACCAAACGTCGTCAGCATGAGCAGAATGACGAACAATATCCAATCGATATGCAAGCGTTCAAGCAAGCCGCGCCGCCGCGATAATTCCGCAGTACCGGCCGGCATCTGTCGTATGAAATCGCCGTATTTCATCTGCGCGGATATATCATCTTAACGAAGCTCTGATTGAGCGGATTTTCAGTTTTCATTATTACACCGATCTCGCAGCGGGTTGGCGCCGGAGAGGGTTCTCTTTTTCAGGACGAGAAGGTGATTTCATCGAAGCTATGGTGCTATTCGTCAGCGGAGAAGTCGTCGAGCGCTGCTAGGCCGACCACACCGAAGCTACTTGAATGCTCGCCACAGTAGTCCTGAAAAAGAGAACCCTCTCCGGCGCCTCATGCTCTGCTACAACGTGCCTTTTAGAAAAATTTAAATCGGTCATTCCAACGAACCTCCGCCCTCAGATTTATCATCGCTGTGCTTTTGCTCACTGCCGAGTAAATACATGTCGGCAATTTTGCGCGCGATCGGCGCCGCTGCCGAAGCGCCGTGCTCGCCATTTTCGACCAGCACGGCGATTGCAATTTTTGGATCCTCAACCGGAGCAAAGGCAATGAACAGTGCGTGATCGCGTTTGCGTTTCGCCACTTGCGAGGCATCGTATTTAATGCCCTGTGCGTAACCGACCACCTGCGCGGTACCGGTTTTGCCCGCCATGTGATAAGCGAGATCTTTGCCGACGACTTTCGCCGTACCGCGCTCGCCGTGCACGACTTCCTGCATGCCCTCGATCACCGTATCCCAGATAGCGCGAGGTAATTCGACATGCTTGGCTTCGGGTACCGGAATAGCGTGACCGCCGACGCTTTTGACGAGGCGCGGCTCGAAGCGTTCGCCGCGATTGGCGATGGTGGCGGTCGCGACCGCGAGTTGCAGCGGCGTCGCCAGCACATAACCTTGACCGATGCCGGCGCTCAATGTCTCGCCGGGAAACCACACTTGCTTCATCGTTTTGCGTTTCCACTCGCGCGACGGCATAACACCGCTGCGCTCGTAAGTATTATCGATTCCGGTGGTTGCACCGAAGCCAAATTGTATGGCGAAATCGTGCAGCTTATCGATATTCAATTTATGCGCGAGATCGTAGAAATAAACGTCGCACGATTGCGCAATCGCATCTTTGACGTCCATCGAACCGTGACCACCCTTGCGCCAATCGCGATAAAAGCGCGAATCATCCGGCAGCTGATACCAGCCCGGATCGAAGATGCGCGTCGTCGGCGTGATCGCGCCATAAAATAATCCGGCCAGCGCGTAAAACGGTTTCATCGTCGAACCCGGCGGATACGTCCCTTGCAACGCGCGATTGTACAGCGGCATATCGGGCGAATCGCGCAACGCGCTGTATGCCGGGCCGCTGATGCCGGTCACGAACAAATTAGGATCGAACGATGGCGTGCTCACCAGCGCGAGAATACCGCCCGTTTTCGGATCGATCGCCACCGCCGCACCGCGGTTGTCGCCAAACGCTTCCTGCGCCACCCGTTGTAATTTTGCATCGAGATATAACTCGATATCTTCACCCGATTTTGGCTCGCTGCGCTCAAGTACGCGCAGCACGCGGCCGCGCGCATTGGTTTCGACATTTTGATAGCCGACCTTGCCGTGCAGCGCATCTTCGTAATAGCGCTCGACGCCGATTTTTCCCATGTAGTGCGTGCCGCTGTAATTCTGAATCTGCTCGCCGCTGAGCGCTTTCAATTCCTTTTCGCTGATGCGGCCGACATATCCCAGCGCGTGCGCGAGCAATTCGCCGTGCGGATAACTGCGCACAAATTCGGCTTCAACTTCAACACCGGGCAAGCGATAACGATTGATCGCAAGCACTGCAATTTCCTCTTCGGTAAGACGAAATTTCAGCGGCACCGATTGGTACGGATAGCGGTCTTCAAGCCGATCCATGAATTTATCGACATCGTCATCATCGACAGGCACGAGCGAACGCACCAACGCCAGCGTTTTATTGAGATCCTTTACCTGCTCTTTGGTAATCGTGAGACTGTAACTCGGCGCATTGTCGGCCAGCACGACGCCGTTGCGATCGTAAATCAAACCGCGCTTCGGCGAGAGGGGCTGCAGCTGCACGCGATTGCGATCGGACTCGGTGCGATATTTTTCATATTGATTGATTTGCAGATCGTAATAGCGGTACGCCAACACGCCGAACAGCAAGATAACCATCACGGCGGCGGCAACGATGCGCGCGGTAAAAATACGCACTTCACTGTAGGGATCTTTTAGCGCGACTCGCTCAGCCATGCAATCTCAGGCCCGATGATACGGATGATTATTGTTGATACTCCAGGCGCGATACAGCTGCTCTGCGAATAAAACGCGCACGAGCGGATGCGGCAGCGTCAACGCCGATAGCGACCAGCGCTGCTGCGCGCGCTGCAGACATTCGGCAGCGAGGCCATCGGGACCGCCAACCAGTACGCTGATATTTTCTCCATTTAATTGCCATTGCGCGAGTCGCGCCGCCAATTGTTCGGTGGCAAAACTTTTGCCTTGTACATCGAGCGCAATCACGACATCGCGCGCCGCAATCGCCGCCAACATCGCTGCCCCTTCCTGCTGCAACGCGCGCGCGATGTCGGTATTTTTACCGCGTTTGGCTAAAGCGATTTCGCGAATTTCAAACTGCAGCTCAGGTGGCAGCCGCTTGCGGTATTCGACAATACCGGCCTCGACCCAATCCGGCATGCGCGTACCCACGGCAATTAAATTGATACGCATCGGCATGCAGCCGCTCAAGCAAAATGTTGTAGGTTGGCGCGGGCAGCTGTCAGCGCCAAATTCATTGGCGGACGGTGCTCGAACCTTTTTCTTTCACGAGCTTTTTCTTTCGCGAAATTTTTGCGCAATAATTTTTGCGCAATATCAGTGGCGCGCAGGTCCATTTTCTGTTTGCGCGGACGCAGCAATCGCCGGTGGCGACCACATGCGCTCAAGATCGTAAAACGCGCGCGTTTCCGGCAGCATGACATGCAATACCACATCGCCGAAATCGACCAGTACCCACTCGCCGGTGTCTTCACCTTCGACACCGAGAATATGCGCGCCGCGTTTTTTCGCTGAAGTCGCCGCATTATCGGCCAGCGATTTCACGTGCCGGTTCGAGGTGCCGCTGCAAAAAATCATGCAATCGGCGACATTGGTCAGCGTGCGCACATCGAGCGCCACAATTTCACGCCCTTTCAGGTCTTCGAGCGCGGTAATTACAATTTGTTTCAGTTCGTCAGCGGTCATATTGAAAATAATGCCTCCTGTGTAATGAATCGTAGTAGCGAGCAAATTAAACGTAC
>DASXYH010000082.1:0-13234 GCA_036502545.1 Spongiibacteraceae bacterium | reverse complement strand
AGCGTTGCGCGATTTGCCGCCGGCTTTCAATCCGAAAGGCGGCACCGTAACCGCGGGCACAAGCTCGCAGATCACCGATGGCGCCTCGGCGATGTTGGTGATGTCCGCTGCGAAAGCGAAAGTGCTCGGATTGAAACCGCGTGCGCGTATTGTCAGCATGGCGGTGGTTGGGGTTGATCCATCGATCATGGGTTATGGTCCTGTGCCAGCGACATTGAAAGCATTGGAGCGCGCAAAGCTCGGCATCGACGCTATCGATTACATCGAATTGAATGAAGCGTTTGCGGGACAGGTGCTGCCGGTTTTGAAAGATTTAAATTTGCGCGACAAGATGGATGATAAAGTAAATCTTAACGGTGGTGCGATTGCGTTGGGGCATCCGTTCGGTTGCTCGGGTACGCGCATCACTACAACGTTGCTGCATATCATGGAAGCGCGCGACGGTCATTTCGGTTTGGCAACGATGTGTATCGGCCTCGGGCAGGGCATCGCTACCATTATTGAGCGGGTATGAATTAAACGCCGATGAAGTCAGATGTCTTAAACGCAGCGCCATTGATTCGTGTCGCCGCAAAAAATCCCGAAGTTGAACTCGAAGCATTATTGCAACAATTTTCGCACGACGACCGCAGCGAGATATTGCTCGCTGTCGATTTCGAGTTTTGCGAATACTGGCGCGATGAAAAGCCAACCGTTGCACTTACAGCACTTTTCCATCTGCAACGTCACCATAGCAGCATCGCTACCGCTGCTGCGGTTTTACGCACCAGTGCATTCGAACAATGCAGCCAATCGTGGCAAGCGTCCACTGCAGCAATTAATAATTTGCTCAACTCGCTGCCAGTCACGGTATTTCCATTAAATTCAGCCATGCAATTGCAGCCAGTCGCAATTCCAAAACCGTGGGGCCGGGAGATTTGGTACACCGGTATTGAAAAACGCGGTGTTGCTGAAGTCGGCGAAATGAATCGCAGCGTGCCGTTGCCGTGGCTGATTGCCATTGCACCGCAGCGTTTGCTCGGCGGTGTGCAGCAACCGATTCTGCTAAAGATACTCGATCCATTACCCGAACCGATTTTTGGCGATTTGTATTTCGAATTGCACCGCGAGAAGCAGGAAGTGTATGTCGTCACTGCGATTGATCGCAGCGCATGGCCGGACGGTGCAGGCGCTATTCGCTTCGGTTTCGATAGCGCAAAACGGCGCGAATATGCGGACGATAAGGCATTCGTTAATGGTTATTTGTTTTCAGTACAAACTTATCGCGCGCTGCGCCAGCAAATCGACGAGCAGATCGATACGATGCGCGTACGCGATGGCGTCGGCCTGAACGATCCGGTTTCGGCGGCAACGTTGCGCCGTTGGCACGACGAAATTAAGCCGGAATTGCATGCCAGCGAAGCCGCGCTACGTGCGGAGATGGAGTCTTTTACTGCGCTGCTGCCGCTGCGCGTCGGCGATGTGATCAAGGTGCCTTGCTTATTGCCGCATTCATTGCAGCATGGCGTGCGCACGGTGGAGTTTCAAACACCGGTGTATGAACGGCTGATTCTGTCGTTTGCGCAGAAAGTGTTGACTCAGACCGATTGGGATACGGATGAAGCGGCGACAGTCTTGCAACTCGATCCTGAGCCGGCCGCGGCGTTCCTGGTAACGGCAACAGGCGCGGGCTGGACGGAAGAACAGATCGTAGTATTCGATGATTTCGAAGTGCGTCGGCTGACGCTGGCGCCGATGGCCGAATTGCCGCTCACATTACAGCGAAGCTATGGCTTGGGCATGGCTGTGGGGCAAGGTTTATTACTGGGCGATCAGCGCTTGGAGCCAGACACGGCATTGTTGTTGCCGAGCGGTTGGCAAGCTTCCTCGCTGCGCAATAGTGGCGATCACGTCAGTTATTTTCTGCTGGCACAACCGTTGCGCTAGGCCGCGGTTGCTGCCTTGCCGGGGCATGTGGCACAATCAGCGCCCGCCACGGCGGCGCCCTTCGTCAATAGGGTATTGAATTTTATTTAAAATCAATGTATTGCAGCCATTTTTTGAAGCTGTGGCTGGCGTGTTTTTATGGCGATGGTGCCAGATGTAGCGAAAGTGGCGAAATTGGTAGACGCGCTGGATTTAGGTTCCAGTGCCGCAAGGCGTGGGGGTTCGAGTCCCTTCTTTCGCACCAACCAACCGATTCTTAAGTTTAGAAGCGTGAAACGCTTCCGCATGTTTGAGGACAACCCATGCAGGTTTCAATTGAAACGACATCCGCCCTGGAGCGTCGACTCACGATTGGTGTGCCCGCCGAGCGAGTAGAGAACGAAGTCAACGCGCGGCTTCAGCGTGCGGCGCAAACGGTGCGGTTGCCCGGGTTTCGTCCCGGTAAGGTGCCGATGAAAATCGTGCGTCAGCGTTTCGGCGACGGTGTCCGCCAGGAAGTGCTCGGCGAGGTATTAAACCAATCGTTTGCGGAAGCGGTGCAGCAGCAAAAACTTAAACCTGCCGGTCGTCCCGCGATCGAACCAAAATCGCTCGAAGCAGGCAAAGATCTGGAATATATCGCAACGTTTGAAGTATTTCCCGAAATCGCGCTGGGCGATTACGGCGTGGTCGAGGTTGTAAAACCGGTGGCCGCGGTAACCGAGCAAGACATCGACAAAATGATCGATACCTTGCGTATGCAACAGGGCACTTGGGCAGCCGTCGCGCGCGCGGCGCTGAGCGGCGATCAGGTTAATATCGATTATGTCGGTACCAAAAACGGTGAGGCGTTTGACGGTGGCAGCGCCGAGGCCAGCGATCTAATGCTCGGTTCCGGACGTATGATTCCAGGATTTGAAGACGCGATTATCGGCATGAACGCGGGCGAAGAGAAACTGGTACCGCTAACGTTTCCCGCCGATTATCACAATGAAGAACTCAAGGGTGCGGCTGTTGAATTCAAAATCAAGCTGAACGGCATTAAAGAGCAAAAGCCGGCGGATCTCAACGCGGAGCTGTTCGCTAAATTTGGTATTAAAGGCGATGATGAGGCGCAGTTTCGCAAAGAAGTCGCGGAAAATATGACGCGAGAGCTGAAAAATGCGATCAAAAACAAAATCAAAAATCAAGTGATGGACGGTTTGCTGAAGGTGCATGCGGAATTGTCCATACCGAATGCGCTGGTCGCGGAGGAAATTAAATCGCTGCGCAGCCAGACCGTGCAGCAATTTGGCGATGCGCGTAACGATATCGATTTTTCATCGATCCTTCCAGATGAAATGTTTCGCGAGCAGGGTGAGCGCCGCGTAAGATTGGGGCTTGTGCTGAACGAGATTCTCAATAAGGAAAATATCAAGGCCGATGCGGCACAGGTTCGCGCTGTAATCGAAGAAACTGCATCGACCTACGAAGATCCAAAAGAAGTAGTGGATTGGTATTACGCCAATCGCCAGCAATTGCAGGGCGTAGAGGCCATGGTTGCCGAAGATCAAGTGGTGGCGTTGGTGCTGTCGCGCGCAAAAGTATCTGAAAAGCCCGTTAGTTACGATGAAGCGCTGAAGCCAGACGATAAAAGTTCCGGTGGCAAGTAAAGGCAGACGTTGCTCGATCGAGCGGCTACACTAGGAAAATTGCGCTGTATTTGAATTTAACTTATAGCAGCAACAAAACTAGTGGCGAGAAGAGAGTAGAGCATGTCGAATTATTCGTTCGATGGAAGAAACAAAAACACGATCAACAATCTGGGTTTGATCCCGATGGTTGTGGAGCAGACTGCGCGCGGCGAGCGCTCCTACGACATTTATTCGCGCTTGCTGAAAGAGCGCGTGGTTTTTTGTGTCGGTGCGGTCGAAGATCATATGGCCAACCTGATTGTGGCCCAATTGCTGTTCTTGGAATCGGAAAATCCGGATAAAGATATCCATCTTTACATCAACTCCCCGGGCGGGTCGGTAACTGCGGGCTTGGCGATTTACGACACCATGCAATTCATCAAGCCGGATGTCAGCACCATGTGCATTGGTCAGGCAGCCAGCATGGGTTCGTTTCTGCTGTCGGGTGGCGCACCGGGCAAACGTTTCATCCTGCCGAATGCGCGCACGATGATTCATCAACCCAGCGGCGGCGCACAGGGTCAGGCTACCGATATCGATATCCATGCGCGGGAAATTTTGATTATCCGTCAACGGCTTAACGAGTTGATGGCGAAACATACCGGACAGACCTTGGAAACGGTCGAGCACGATACCGAGCGCGATAATTTCATGAACGCAGAACAGTCGAAGAATTATGGTCTGGTCGACCAGGTTCTGGCGCAGCGTCCTTCTTCCGCAAAATAGCAAGATTGAATTCATCAGACTTGCAAAAGCGGGCAAAAGGCAGCATCTTTAGCTGTGGCAGGCCCATTCCTGCCATCTGCACTGAGAGGGTCGAATTCCGATGAGTGATCACACCAAGGACAGCGGCGGCGACAACGGCAAGTTGCTCTACTGCTCTTTCTGTGGCAAGAGCCAGCACGAAGTTCGCAAGCTGATCGCGGGTCCCTCCGTGTTCATCTGTGACGAATGCGTTGATCTCTGCAACGATATTATCCGCGAAGAAGTCCAGGAAAGCGGCGGCGATAACGCACGCGATCGCCTGCCGACACCGCACGAAATTAAAGCGATACTCGATCAATATGTGATTGGGCAGCAGCACGCCAAAAAAGTACTCGCGGTGGCGGTATACAACCACTACAAGCGGCTACGCGGCGGCGATGGTAAAAAAGACGAGGTGGAACTTGGCAAGAGCAATATTCTGCTGGTCGGCCCGACCGGCAGCGGCAAAACCTTGCTGGCAGAAACGCTCGCACGTCTGCTCGACGTACCGTTCACGATCGCCGATGCGACGACGCTGACCGAAGCCGGTTATGTGGGCGAAGATGTCGAAAACATTATTCAGAAGCTGTTGCAGAAATGCGATTACGATGTGGAAAAAGCCCAAATGGGCATTGTCTATATCGATGAGATCGATAAGATTTCGCGCAAATCGGATAATCCTTCGATCACTCGCGATGTCTCCGGCGAGGGCGTGCAGCAAGCGCTGTTGAAATTGATCGAAGGTACGATTGCTTCGGTGCCGCCGCAAGGCGGACGCAAGCATCCGCAGCAAGAATTCTTGCAGGTCGATACCTCCAATATTCTCTTTATCTGCGGCGGCGCGTTTGCCGGATTGGATAAAGTGATTCGGGATCGGTCGGAAAAAGGTGGCATCGGCTTTAATGCGGAAGTGAAAAGCAAGGATGAGCGCCGCAACGTCGGTGAAATTCTAGCCGACGTCGAACCAGAAGATTTGATCCGCTACGGTTTGATTCCGGAGTTCGTCGGTCGGTTACCGGTTATTGCAACGCTTGAAGAGCTCGATATCCCCGCGCTCGTCAGTATTCTGACCGATCCGAAAAACGCTTTGACCAAACAATATTCAAGATTGTTTGAAATGGAAAATGTCGAAGTCGATTTTCGTGAGGACGGTTTGCAAACTATCGCTGAGCGTGCGATGGAGCGTAAAACCGGCGCGCGCGGTTTGCGCTCGATTCTTGAATCAGTATTGCTGGAAACCATGTACAACATTCCCTCGATGGATAACGTTAGTAAAGTTGTCATCGATTCGTCCGTCATCAAAGGTGAATCGGAGCCGCTGCTGGTTTATAAAAATACCGAGCAGCGCAAAGTTGTGCCGGAGGATTGATCGCAATCACAATAATCAAGGGCCTCGGGGCCCTTTTTTATTGCATTAATTTTGACTGCCGGAATAATTTTCTGAAATCTGTCTTGCTTTTACCGACTCGACCCCAAACTTGCTGAATAAGTTCTGGATTAACAGCGTAAAAAGCCTAATATAGAAATGTATCCCGCGAGCCGCAGGCTCCAATTAACCGAGGTCAATCCCATGGCGGATCTGATGGAATCTATCGAGTTGCCACTGTTACCTCTGCGCGATGTTGTCGTTTATCCGCATATGGTGATTCCATTATTCGTCGGGCGCGATAAATCGATTCGCGCATTGGAAGCGGCAATGGCCGCCGATAAACAAGTGTTGTTGGTGGCGCAAAAAAGCGCATCGGTCGATGAGCCCGGCAGCGACGATGTCTATCGCGTTGGCACTGTCTCTAACATTCTGCAATTGCTGCGGTTACCCGATGGCACCGTCAAGGTTCTGGTCGAAGGTGGATATCGCGCAAAACTCGATACCGTTGCGGATAGCGAAGACTATCTCACAGCGGTTGCGCAGGAATTGGCCGCTGAAACTATCGAAGCGCGCGAAGGTGAAGCGCTGGTGCGTTCAACTCTTGCGCAGTTCGAAAAATACGTCAACTTAAGTAAGAAAATTCCTTCGGAAGTGCTGACATCGTTATCGGGCATCGACGAGCCCGGTCGTCTTGCTGACACCATTGCCGCGCACATGACAATGGATTTGGTGCAAAAACAAAATGTGTTGGAAATTCCCGATGTCCGCGAACGCCTCGAACATTTAATGGCGGTGATGGAAGCGGAAATCGATTTGCTACAAGTTGAAAAGCGTATTCGTGGTCGCGTCAAAAAACAAATGGAAAAAAGTCAGCGCGAATATTATTTAAACGAACAGATGAAAGCGATCCAGAAAGAGCTCGGCGAATTGGATGAAGCTCCGAACGAAGCCGAGGAGCTCGAGAAAAAAATCAAGCAAGCCGGTATGACCAAAGAAGCGGAAGAGAAAGTTAAAGCTGAATTAAATAAATTAAAAATGATGTCGCCGATGTCCGCCGAAGCATCGGTAGTGCGCAGTTATATCGATTGGATGGTCAACGTCCCGTGGAAAAAACGTTCGAAGATCAAGCAGGATTTAGCTTTCGCGGAAGAAGTTCTCAATCGCGACCATTACGGCCTCGACGAAGTTAAGGATCGCATTCTCGAATATCTCGCCGTGCAAAAGCGCGTGAAGAAAATTAAAGGCCCGGTGTTGTGTTTGGTCGGACCTCCCGGCGTCGGTAAAACCTCGCTGGGCGAATCGATAGCGAGAGCGACCAATCGTAAATTTGTGCGGATGGCGCTCGGCGGTGTCCGCGATGAGGCAGAAATTCGCGGCCATCGGCGCACCTACATCGGCTCGCTGCCGGGCAAAATCGTGCAGAAAATGGCGAAGGCCGGCGTACGCAATCCGCTGTTTTTGCTCGACGAAGTGGACAAAATGGGTATGGATCATCGCGGTGATCCGGCATCGGCGCTATTGGAGGTATTAGATCCTGAACAGAACAGCACTTTCAATGACCATTATCTCGAGGTCGATTACGATCTTTCCGATGTGATGTTCATTTGTACGTCGAACTCGCTGAATATCCCGGCGCCGCTGCTCGATCGCATGGAGATTATTCGCATTCCGGGTTACACCGAGGACGAGAAGGTCAATATCGCCGAGCGTTATTTGAAACCGAAGCAAATGCGCAACAACGGTCTGCGCGATAATGAATTGGTTATCGAAGAATCCGCCGTGCGCGATTTGATTCGCTATTACACCCGCGAAGCGGGCGTACGCAGTCTCGAACGCGAGGTTGCAAAAATTTGCCGCAAGGTGGTCAAGGAATTTTCGCTCGGCCAGCAATCCGGTCCGATCGTTGTTGCTGCGGCGAATCTTGAAAATTACTGCGGTGTGCGTAAGTTTACCTTCGGCGTTGCCGAAGAAAAAAACCAGGTTGGCCAGGTCACTGGTTTAGCGTGGACGCAAGTTGGCGGCGAATTGTTAACGATCGAAGCCGTTGCTGTTGTGGGTAAGGGGCGGCAGGTTAAAACCGGATCGCTCGGCGATGTGATGCAGGAGTCGATCCAGGCTGCGCTCACGGTCGTGCGTAGCCGCTCTCAAGTGCTGGGAATTCCAGCGAGCTACCATGAGAAGCATGACTTGCATATTCACGTGCCCGAAGGCGCAACACCGAAGGATGGCCCGAGCGCCGGTGTCGGCATGTGCACGGCGCTGGTTTCGGTTATGACGGGTATTCCTGTGCGTTCCGATGTGGCGATGACCGGCGAAATCACGTTGCGCGGCCAAGTGCTGCGAATCGGCGGACTGAAGGAAAAATTATTGGCAGCGCACCGCGGCGGTATTAAAACCGTGATTATTCCCGATGAAAACGAACCCGATCTCAAGGAAATTCCGGAAAATATTAAAAGCGATATGAAGATAAAACCGGTGAGGTGGATCGACGAGGTGCTGCAGATCGCACTTGAGCGTGTACCCGAGCCATTGTCCGATGAAGCCTATTTGGAAAAGGACAATACAAAAGCCGCGGCTGATCCGCAAAATGACAAAAACGAATTGAATCGTATTAACGCACATTAAAAATAATGCGTGAAGCGTATTATTCGGTAAGGGATTCAGCGCTTGCCTTGACCCGCCGCGGAGCACATGGTGTAGAATCGCCGTTCCGCGGCGCCATCACCAGTTCGCGATATCATCTGGTTAAATTTCCAGCATACATACACTGAATTTTGCAATTTGAATTTTAAGGGGAAAAGCGTGAATAAGACCGAGCTAATCGAAGCGATTGCCGCATCTGCCGATTTACCAAAAGCAGCAGCGGGCCGCGCGCTGGACGCAATGGTTGATGCCATTACCGCAGCGTTAAAAAAAGGCGATCAAGTGGTATTGGTAGGATTTGGCACTTTTGCGGTTAAAGATCGCGCTGCGCGCACCGGTCGCAATCCGCAAACGGGCAAGCCGATCGAAATCGCCGCTGCCAAAATTCCGAGCTTTCGCGCTGGCAAAGCATTAAAAGACGCGGTTAATTAATAGCGCTGAATGACAGCGTTTTCAGATACAACGCTTGATCCAGGAATGGACTGGCAGCAATGAAGGGCGCATCGATTGGTGTGCCTTTTTTTTCGGCTTTCGCTTTAGCATCATTTAACGATAATGCGATCCCGGCAAAGCTGCTGATATTTTGATATCGCAGAATAAAATTCGAGGAAACTATGCTGCAAAAATTTCGGGACAATATGCAGGGAATAGTGACAAAGGTTATTATCGGTTTCATCGTTGTTTCGTTCGCGATTTTTGGTATCGAAACGCTGATCGGTAACAGCGGTCCCACCGAAGTGGCCAAAGTCAACGGCGATAAGATTGCCGAAGGTGAATTGCAGCAGGCCATCGCTGTACAGAAACGTCAGTTGCTGGCAACGATGGGCGATAACGTACAGCCCAATATGCTCGACGATGCGGCTCTGCGCGGTCCAGCACTCGATAGTTTGATTTCCCAGCGTTTATTGCAACAGAGCGCGGCGGATTTAAAACTCAGCATGCCGATTCCGATTGTCGATCAAACCATTCTGTCGTTGGCACCGTTTCAGGATAACGGTAAATTTTCTCCCGAACGCTACCAAACGCTATTGCGTAGTCAGGGTTATACACCTGTTTATTTTAAACACATGCTGCAGCAGGAACTGGTCGTGAATCAGCTGCACAGCGGTTTAGCCGATTCCGAATTCGTGACAAGCAAAGAGCTGCAGATCGTCGCGGGCTTGTTACAGCAACAACGCGCCTTCAATTACATGACTATTCCACTGAGCGATCTGGCGAATAAAATCTCCGTCAGCGATGCGGATAGCGAAGCGTATTATCGCGAGCATTCGGATCAGTTTCTGCGCGATGAACGCGTCAAACTTGAATACATCGAATTGCGCGCCGAGGATTTCGCCGCACCGCTTGACGACGCCACCTTGAAAGCGGAATACGATCGCGAAATGGCCGCCGATAAAAATATTACCGAACGTCGCGCTGCGCATATTCTGATCGAAATTAATTCGCAGCGTAATGAGCAACAGGCGCGCGAATTGGCGGATTCCATCGCGAAGAAAATCGCGGCAGGCGAAGATTTTACCAAGCTCGCCGCGCAGTATTCCGATGACCTCGGTTCGAAAAACAGCGGTGGCGATTTGGGTATGAGCACCGGCGCTACCTTTCCGCCATTATTCGAGGAAACGCTGGCGAAAATGCGCGTCGGCGAAGTGTCGGCGCCGGTCAAATCCGAATCCGGCTTTCACCTGATTAAATTAGTCGATCAGCAAACCAAAGAACAGCCGACTTTCGCCGAGAAAAAGGCCGAAATTACGCAACGTTTGCTGCAAGCGAAAGCGCAACCTGAGTTGTTAAAAAATGTGGAGAAGCTACGCGATCTGGTATTCAACTCCGATGGTTTAACAGGGCCAGCGAATGAATTAAAATTGCCGGTGCATGAAAGCGGTTGGCTTGAGCGTAAAAACAGCGATCCGCTGTTTGGCAACGAAAAAATAATCGGAGCGGCATTCAGTCCTGAAGTGCTGAAAGAGCACAATAATAGTGAAGTGCTGGAGCTCGCGCCCGATCACTACATTGTTGTACGCGTCAAAGAGCACGAAGCCGCGACTCCGAAGCCACTCGAAACCGTGAAAAACGAAATTGTTGCCGCATTGAAACAACAGCGCGCGCGCGCGCAGGCTAAACAAATTGCAGATGAGTTATCGCAGCATTTGCAGCAAGGCGAGGAGTTTAAAAAGCTCGCGGCAATGCATGGCTATGCAGCAAAATCGGCAGAAAAAGCGACTCGCAGCGGCGGCGCCATCGCTCCCGATCTGTTGCGGGCGGTATTTGCGATGCCGCGCCCCGTCGCCGGTAAGCCGCTGCCGCTGCATACCGTAAACGCGCCCGAAGGCGATATCGTATTGCTGCAATTGACCGAAGTCGTCGAGGGCGCACCGGATAGTCTCAATCCAGCGCAACGCACGGCGGTTATTGCGCAATTGCAGCAGGGTCTAGGCTCTGCGGATTTTGTCGCGTTTATGGAAAACCTGCGCGCGCGTGCGGAAATCAAGCGTCATTGATCGTCGATTGGCGCAATATAACTATTCGAGGAGTGCGCGCTTATGTTCAAAGTGCTGACGTTGAATCAGATATCGGTGCAAGGGCTTGAGCGCTTACCGCGCGAGGCTTACGAAATTGCCAGCGAATTCAATAATCCCGATGCAATTTTGTTGCGTAGCCATAAATTGCAGACGGGCGATATCGGCGAATCGGTTAAAGCCATCGCGCGCGCGGGTGCCGGCGTTAACAATATTCCGGTGGATGTTTGCACCGAGCGTGGCATCCCAGTTTTCAATTCACCCGGCGCGAATGCCAATGCCGTTAAAGAACTCATTCTCGCCGCGTTGACACTGGGCTCGCGCGGCATTTTGGAAGGCATCGCTTACGTGCAGACGTTAACGCATATCGGCGATTCTGCTGAAATGAGCAAGCTGCTCGAGAAAGAAAAACAACGCTTCAAAGGCAACGAACTGAGCGGCAAAACGCTGGGTGTGGTCGGCCTCGGCGCGATCGGGTCACTCGTTGCGGATACCGCGCTCAAATTAGGTATGGAAGTTATCGGCTACGATCCGGCGATTTCGGTCGAAGCGGCATGGCGGTTACCGAGTGAAGTGCGCAAAATCGATAATCTCGTTTCGCTGTTCGCGAAAGCGGATTACATCACGCTGCATTTACCGGTGCTCGAGTCGACTCGCGGTCTTATCAATAGAGAATTGTTGAAACACGCGAAGCCCGAACTGCGCCTGCTGAATTTTTCGCGCGAAGAAATTGTCGATCTGCCCAGCGTGGTCGAAGCATTGGACGCGCGTATGCTGTATCGCTATATCACCGATTTCCCGGCGCCCGAATTAATCGGCCGCAGCGATACGATTTTAATGCCGCATATCGGCGCGAGTACCGATGAAGCGGAAGAAAACTGCGCGATCATGGCGGCCAACCAACTGCGCGATTTTTTGGAAAACGGCAACATCAGCAATTCGGTTAACTTCCCATCGCTCACGCTCGATCGCAATGGTAGCGGCGTCCGGCTTGCCATCACCAACCGGAATATCCCGAAAATGTTGAGTCAGCTGTTGTCGATATTGGCGGACGCCAATATCAACGTAGTCGATATGCTCAATAAAAGCCGCGATGATGTCGCTTACAATCTTATCGATGTCGCGTCGGAACCCAGCGCAGAATTTTTGCAGCGCATGCGCGCGGTCGCCGGTGTGGTAAATGTGCGTTTGATACGATAATCGCGCTCAATACGATAGTCGCAATTGATAACGTAGTTGCACTCGCAGGAGTCACTATGAGCTTGTTGAAGAAAATGAGCTTGCTGAAAAAAATCGCTGCGCTACTGTTACTCTCGCCGCTGGCAGCGTGTACGTCGGAATATGTGCGACAGCAAAGCGCGGAACTTGCCGGTCACGCGCGTCTGCTCGATGCGGTGGATATCGAGCGCGCCAGTCAAAGGTTGTTATCGCGCCAAGTGCAAATCTGCCTGATCAGCGCTGAAGGCGGCACCGAAGCCGGTGCCGATCTGCTGCGCACGATGCAGGCCGGTTTCAGCGGTTATTTTCTCGCGGTCGGCGTTGCCGGTGAATCGATCGATTATTTGCGCGCGGTCGCGAGCCTGCCGTGCCCCGGCGCTTCGTTTTTATTTTTTGTGCAACCCGCCGATCATCCCACGTGCGATAACGCAGAGAAATGTCAGGCGATCGCTTCGCAATTTGTGATAACCGTTATCAGCGTCGGCGATCAGAGTTTGGTCGATCGTATTAAATTCTCGATAAAAAATAGCTTCCTGCCGACCGCATCGAGCGAGCGCGAGCGCCGCCAAAAAGCGTTCGAACAATTAGCGATTGCGCTCACCGGTGCAAAATAAATCCTATGTCCTCGCTCGATTCGCTCGAACAGGCGCTACGCAATCAACCGCGCAAACCTCCGTTGGAGAAATGGCATCCCGTATTATCGGGTGCTATCGATATCCATATCGATGGCCGCGGCGATTGGTATCACGATGGTTCGCCAATAAAACGCCAGTCATTGATCAACTTGTTTGCATCGATTTTGCGCCGTGAAGACGACGGCGATTATTATCTGGTGACGCCGGTAGAAAAGTGGCGTATTCGCGTCGACGATACGCCATTGCTCGCGGTCGATATGGAGATTGTCGAGCCGGGCAAAAAGCAGCGAATCATTTTTCGATTGAATACCGATGAGTTGGTTTTGTTGAATAATGCGCATCGTTTGCAGATTGAGAATGCAATGGATCAGCCGCATCCTGTCCTCGAACTTGAGCGCGGGCTTTCCGCGCGGTTAACTACCGCTGTGTTTTATCGTTTAGTCGATGCTGCGCAACAGCGCGGCGAGGAAATCGGTATTTGCAGCGAAGGCGAGTGGTTTTCGATTTCGCAGATTGAAGATTAATTCTTTT
>DASXYH010000081.1:0-20467 GCA_036502545.1 Spongiibacteraceae bacterium | reverse complement strand
GCGTTGATCCGAAAATAGGTCGACAACTCCATCGGGCAGCGCACGCCTTCGGGGATGTAGACGAACGAGCCGTCGGAAAACACAGCGGAATTGAGCGCGGCATAAAAGTTGTCGCCCTGCGGCACCACAGATCCCAAATATTTTTTGATCAATTCCGGATGCTGCACGACCGCTTCCGAAATCGGACAAAAAATCACGCCGGCTTTATGCAACGTATCTTTGAACGTGGTTGCGACCGACACCGAATCGAACACCGCATCGACGGCGACGCCAGCGAGCATCAATTGTTCGTGCAGCGGGATACCAAGTTTTTCGTAGGTGCGCAGCAGTTCGGGATCGACTTCATCGAGGCTTTTCGGGCCATCGGCCAGCGATTTCGGCGCTGAATAATACGTGATCGCTTCGAAATCAATCGGTGCGATATTGAGTTTGGCCCAGTCGGGCAACGGCATTTCGCGCCATTTGCGGAAGGCTTCGAGTCGCCACGCCAGTACAAAATCGGGCTCTTTTTTCTTCGCTGAAATCTGTCTCACCACGTCTTCGCTGAGACCCGGCAGAATGCGATCTTCCTCGATATCGGTGTAAAAGCCGTGCTCGTACTCGCTCTGCACGAGCGCGTCGAGAGCGGTATTGGCGGCGCTATCGGTCATTGGCTATCTCCCGCACAAGGACGGAATTGGGAGTTCGGCTGGGAAATGAATACTAATCCGGTAGGGTATTTAAATCAATACTGAATTGGTATATTCTCTGGTTCCGCCAAGCTACCGAGAAGCGGCATATGTTACGTATAGGAAAACTGGCGGATTACGGTCTATTGATAGCGGATTGCCTGGCCGGCGAGCCCGATCAACTGACCACCGAAGCCATCGTCCAACAGACCGGTCTACCCGATGCGACGGTACGCAAGCTGCTGCGCCTGCTGGTCGATGCCGGCATAGTCAGCTCGCGCCGTGGGCTTAAGGGCGGTTATCGCCTGAGCCGCGAGCCGAGTCATATTTCAGTAGCCGAGTTGATTGCTGCGATCGAAGGACCGATCGGTGTCACCGAATGCAGTCAGGTCGAAGATCACTGCTCGCTCTCCCCCGGCTGCGGTCAGCGCGCCAACTGGAACGTCATCAATGATTTGATTAACCGTCAGCTCGCTACGATTACGCTGGCTGATATGCGTGGTGATCTTACTCATCGCGGCGGCAGTCGGATTGCGGTGATGCAGACGGTTTAGCTTCAACTTACGAGCAAGCGAGTTTGACTGAAGCGTACGAATTAGCGTACGCTATGCGCTCTTAAGGAAATCGCATGAATACACTGACTGCCAGTGAAGCACGAGCCAATCTCTACCGCCTTATCGATGAGGCGGCCGAGTCGCACCAGCCGATCATCATTTCCGGCAAACGGAGTAATGCCGTGCTTATTTCGGCTGAAGATTGGAATGCCATTCAGGAAACGCTTTTTCTGCTGTCTGTACCGGGAATGCGCGAATCGATCAAAGAGGGCATGGCGGAGCCGCTCGAAGCAAGCGCCAAGGACGTTGAGTGGTGAGTTGGCAACTTGTGTACGCCAAGCAGGCGCTCAAAGATGCCAAGAAAATTTCCTCCAGCGGACTTAAACCCAAAGCCCAAGAGCTATTGGCGGTACTTGTTCGCGATCCGTTTCAGAATCCCCCGCCTTATGAAAAACTCGTCGGCGATTTAGCCGGTGCATATTCTCGGCGCATCAATATTCAGCATCGCCTTGTGTATGAGGTATTTTCCGAGCAGCGTACCGTTCGCATTTTGCGGATGTGGACGCATTACGAATAAACAAAGAATAAACAAATTAGTGATGACTCGACTTGAGTTTGCTCATTTCTCAATCGCGTGCTTCAACTGCGCAACGACAACAGCTCTCTATTCAATTTGCGTAAATGCTCGCCGATCGCCGGACCTTTCGTGCGCGCAACGCCGACCGCGAGAATATCGATCACCGCCATATGCGCGAGTCGCGATGGCAGCGGCGTGTAGTGTTCGGCATCTTCTTCGACGTCGATATGCAGCGCAATATCGCATTGCTGCGCAATCGGAGTACCGCTCGGCGCGAGGCCGATAATACGCGCGCCGCCCTGATGCGCGAGCGCCATCGCTTCGAGCAATGCACTGGTGCGACCGCTTTGCGAAATCGCGACGACAACATCATCCGCGCTAAGCGACAACGCTGACATCGCCTGAATATGCGGATCGGAATACGCTGCGCTCGAAATTTGCAGACGAAAAAATTTATGCTGCGCATCGATGGCGACCGCGCCCGACGCGCCGAATCCGTAGAACTCGACGCGGCGCGCGCGCGCGAGTTCGGTCACGGCTTTTTCGATGGCATCGGTGTCGATATTTTCGCGCACGCGTTTCAGCGTATCCAATAACGCATCGAAAACTTTAAATGTGTAATCGCGCGCCGAATCTTTTTCGTCGAGGCTAAATTGCTCGACGCGCGGATTGTTGGCCAGATATTGCGCAAGTTCGAGCTTGAAAGTTTGAAAGCCGTTGCAGTCGATCGCGCGGCAGAAGCGCACCACGGTTGGTTCGCTGACACGCGCTTCCTGCGCCAGATCGACAATGCGCATATGAATGACTTCTTCGGGGTGTTGCAGTACAAAATCGGCTACCTTGCGCTCAGATTTACGCAGGTTGTCGCGGGCAGTATTGATATTCTGAAAAATATTCGAGGACAAGCGCGTTATCCTTTCGAGTTGCAGCCATTGTAGTTCATTCTGCCGTGCCTTCGTCTGGTAAAATGGCAGCATGGACGTATCCCACATTCTCAATGATCTCAACGATGCCCAGCGCCAGGCGATCACCGCCGAGCCCGGCAATATGCTGGTGCTCGCCGGCGCCGGCAGCGGCAAAACACGCGTGCTGGTGCATCGCATCGCGTGGCTGGTGCAGGCCGAGGGTTTTTCGCCGTACAGCATTCTCGCGGTCACGTTTACCAACAAAGCGGCGCGCGAAATGCGCGAGCGCATCGATCATTTGCTCGGCCCCCATACCTTGCATGGTATAAGCACGCGCGGTATGTGGGTCGGCACCTTTCACGGTCTCGCGCATCGTCTGCTCAAGGCGCATTGGCAGGACGCCGGCCTCGTCGAAAATTTTCAGATTCTCGATAGCGAAGACCAACTGCGTATTCTGAAGCGTATCCATCGCGAATTGGAGCTCGACGAAACGCGCTGGCCGCCAAAACAATCGCAATGGTTTATTAACGCGCAAAAAGATGAAGGCCTGCGCGCCGCGCATCTCGATCATCAAAGTCGCGATCTGTTCATGCAGGTCATGGTGAAGGTCTATCACGCCTACGAACAGGCGTGCGATCGTCAGGGCGTGGTCGATTTTGCCGAACTGTTATTGCGCGCGCACGAATTGTGGCTCAAGAAGCCGGCGATTTTGCAACATTATCAGCAGCGCTTTCGCTACATATTGGTCGACGAATTTCAGGATACCAACGCCGTGCAATACGCGTGGCTGCGCGTGTTGGCCGGCGCTAGAATTCCGGTGTGCGCGGTCGGCGACGACGATCAATCGATTTACGGCTGGCGCGGCGCACGCATCGAAAATATTCAGCAGTTCTCGAAAGATTTTTCCGGCACGCAATTGATTCGCCTCGAACAAAATTACCGCTCCAGCGCGACGATTCTCGCCGCCGCCAATGCGGTGATCGCACACAATCAAGGCCGGCTCGGCAAAGAGTTGTGGACGAGCGGCGATGAGGGCGATCCAATTTCGCTATACGCCGCCTTCAATGAAATGGACGAGGCGCGCTTTGTCGTCGAGCGACTGCAGGATTGGATCGATGACGGCAATCGTCGCGCCTGCGCCGCCATTTTGTACCGCTCGAACGCGCAATCGCGCGTGCTGGAAGAAGCGTTGATTCGCAGCGGCACGCCATATCGTATTTATGGTGGTTTGCGTTTCTACGATCGTCTCGAAATCAAAAATGCGGTTGCGTATTTGCGCCTGTTGATCAATCGCGATGACGATACCGCGGTCGAGCGCGTGATCAATACGCCGACGCGCGGCATCGGCGATAAAACGGTGGAAGTCGTGCGCAACTATGCCCGCACGCAGCGCGTATCGATGTGGCGCGCTGCCAATGAAGTGATCGCGCAGAATTTATTGCCGGCGCGCGCGGCGAACGCGCTCGCGCAATTTCTGCAATTGATCGAGCGGCTCGACCATGAAACCGACGACATGACGCTCGATGAATTGACCGATTACGCGGTGCGGCAATCGGGCCTGCTCGATTTTCATCAAAGCGAAAAAGGCGAGAAGGGACAGGCGCGCGTCGAGAACCTGCAAGAGCTCGTGGTGGCGACGCGCGAATTCAGTGTCGATGACGACACGCCGCCGCTCACTGCGTTTCTCGATCAGGCCGCGCTCGATGCCGGCGAACACGAAGCGGCGGAATTTGAAGATAGCGTGCAGTTAATGACATTGCACTCGGCGAAAGGGCTCGAATTTCCGTTGGTGTTCATCGTCGGTCTCGAGGAAAATTTATTTCCGCACAAAATGTCGATGGACGATCCGACCAAAATCGAAGAAGAGCGACGTCTGTGTTACGTCGGCATCACGCGCGCAATGCAGAAGTTGTATTTAACGTACGCCGAATCGCGCCGTTTGTACGGCGAAGACAATTACCATTCGCCGTCGCGTTTCCTGCGCGAAGTGCCGAAAAAACTCGTGCAGGAAGTGCGTCTGCAAACCAGCGTGAGCCGGCCGCTTTCCTTCGGACGCTCGCCGTTTGGCGAAAGCCCGCTGGTCGACAATCACACCGGCATCAATCTTGGTCAGCGCGTGTATCACGAATTATTCGGCGAAGGCGTGGTGTTGAATTTCGAAGGCCGCGGCGCGGCGGCGCGCGTACAGGTGAATTTTGCCGATGAAGGTAGCAAGTGGCTGGTGCTGCAATACGCTAATTTGCAAATGCTGGCGTAGAACCTCTCTCAAATTTGCTGCGTTCGTTAATTGAGAGAGGTTCTAATAACAACTAGCTTTTGACGAGACGGGTGCGGCCCTTTTCGTCGATGGCGACGAACACGAATTCGCCCTCGGTCACTTTTATTTGTTCGGCGCTGCCTGCGCGCGCAATCCACACTTCGACATTGATACGCATCGAACTGCGGCCGATTTCGAGCACTTCGGTGTAGCAACTGACGACCGAGCCGACTTGCACTGGCGTGTAAAACGCCATGCCGTTGATAGCAACGGTAACGACACGGCCTTTGGCGATACGCGATGCGGTGATCATCGCCGCCAAATCCATTTGCGATACCAGCCAGCCGCCGAAAATATCGCCGCTGGAATTAGTATCCTTGGGCATCGCCACCGTTTGCAGCGACAGCTCGCCGCGCGGCGTGGGAAAATCGTCCATATCGTTTTCTTGCATGATGCTGCCTGCATTCGTTGTTAACGTTCTACACGCAGTGTAGCAGGACGAACGCGCTGCCGAAATCGCTGTGTTGCGATGCAGCTTTAGTATTAGTCGCTGTTGAATAACCGTTTGCGACGCGGTTTATCTCGACCACAAGCTGGAGATATCGATGCAACACGAACCACAAACGATAGCATTGGATTTGCTCGCCGGCATTCATCCCAATGGTCAGCCGGTGTTGGAAAAAGTACCCGCGCTGGCATTGCCGGAGCAAAATAGCTATCGATTGTTACAATCGCCGTTATTCGTAACGGGTGCAGCGCGCGGCGATCGCATCGAATTGCTCAGCAACAGCCCCGGCCGTTTTCGCGTACGCGAACGCAGCGGTCAACTCGCGCTGCGCGTATTGTGCCGCGATGATATCGCTACATTAGAGGAAGAGCTGACGCCGGCAATCGAAAAATTAGGCGGCGAGTTGAATGTCCAGACAGCGCGGGCGCTTGTTTATAGCATTCATGTCGCGGTCGGTTTTCGCGAAATCGAACAAGTGCTCGACGCCATGGTCACACCGTTAGCCGCCGCGCAATGGTCGTACGGCAATGTTTATGACGTGGAAACCGGCGCAGCGCTGAACTGGTGGGAAGCATTGCTCAATCCTTGACATGGCGCATGCAGTGAAGCGAATTAAAGCAGTCGCGAATTAATAAACAACGGCGCGTGTCAGGCGCGCAACGGAGTTGGCCATGACGACACGTTCACCACTCACCGAACTGCCGACGCATACCGTTACCAATCAACCGCCGCCGCTCGAAAATTATAATTTATTTGCAACCGACACTGTGTTGGTCGCTGGCATCGCGCGCGAAGGCGCGGCGTGGGCCACCGAAAAAATTCGTACATTCGGCGCGCAAATGGGTGCCGCGGAAAATTTACAGCACGGCGAACTTGCGAATCGTTTCGTGCCGATATTGAAAACATTCGATCGCTTCGGTCAGCGCATCGACGAAGTTGACTTTCATCCGTCCTACCATCACCTGATGCGCGCTGGCATCGAAGCCGGTATTCACTCGATCGCATGGACCAGCGATCGCGGCGGCCATGTCGCGCACGCCGCGCTTGAATATCTGCTGGTGCAAACGGAGTCCGGCGTCTGCTGTCCGATCACGATGACGTATGCCGCCGTTCCCGCGCTGCGCAACGAACCGGCGCTGGCCGAACAATGGCTGCCGAAAATTCTCGCGAACGAATACGATGCGCGCGTGCTGCCGATGAGCGAGAAACGCGGAGTGACGATCGGCATGGCGATGACGGAAAAACAAGGCGGTTCCGATGTGCGTGCCAACACGACGCAAGCGTACAAGATTTCCGACGATGAATATCGCCTCACCGGCCATAAATGGTTTTGCTCGGCGCCGATGAGCGATGCGTTTTTAACACTGGCGCAAACGCCGAATGGCCTCACCTGTTTTTTGGTGCCGCGCTGGCAGCCCGATAAAATGCGCAATAATTTTTTTATTCAGCGTTTGAAAGATAAACTCGGCAATCGCTCGAATGCCTCGTCCGAAATCGAATACAACAATACCTTTGCCCAGCGCATCGGCGCCGAAGGTCAGGGCGTCAAAACGATTATCGAAATGGTACATCACACGCGGCTCGATACCTGCCTGGCCGCCGCCGGTTTAATGCGGCAGGCATTCGTGCAGGCGACTCATCACGCGCGGTATCGCAAAGCGTTCGGCAAATATTTAATAGAACAACCGCTGATGCAAAATGTGCTCGCCGATATGGCGCTCGAAGCTGAGGCGGCATTGTTGCTAACACTGCGTATTGCACGCGCATATGACGAATCTGCAGAAGACGAAAGCGCCGCGTTATTCGCGCGCGTTGTCGTCGCGATCGGTAAATACTGGGTCAATAAGCGCACACCGAATTTGGTTTACGAGGCGATGGAAAGTCTCGGCGGTGCGGGTTACGTTGAGGAATCGATGTTGCCGCGTTTGTATCGCGAAGCCCCGCTCAATAGTATTTGGGAGGGCTCGGGTAATGTGATTTGTCTCGATGTACTGCGCGCATTGAAACGCGAACCCGAGGCGTTGCAATTATTATTCGATGAAGTAAAAGACGCGCTGAGCGATCGCCGTGTCGCGCACGCTGTCGGAAAAATTAAAATATTGTTGGCAGAGCCTGAGCAATTGGAACGTCAGGCACGACAATTGGTGGAAACCTTTGCGCTGGTTTTGCAGGCGAGTTTGATGTTGCGACACTCTTCCTCCGCAAATGCGCAAGCGTTTATTGCTGCGCGGCTGGATCATCAGGGTGGTTTTGCGTATGGCTCGCTGCCGAGTGGAACAGATTTTTATGCAATTTTAAAGCTTGCACGGTCCGAGATTTAAACAAGCGGATCAAAATGTCTGCACTTTTCCTATACAAATAATAAATCATGAGAATTTGAAATGGAAATAGTATCAAAAGTATTTTTACCCGCATTTCATTTTTTTTTCAAAAAAAAAGTGTTTTTATATTTCGCGCTCGCTATTGCTGCAGCTGCATGGCTAAGATGGGATCATGCGCATGGGCGTGTGTATACATACGATGAGATTATCACCCCAACTATAATGCGAGAAATGGTTAAGAGGGACAATTTTGATACCAATTGGTATCATGCAGATTGGACAGGGCTATGGCTTGGCAAGGAGCTTTTTGACACACCCCAATATAATTTTTCGTCCTACATTACTTTCTCCTTTTTAAACTCAAAACTGTTCGGCATTCCTATCGCAGAAAAATCTCGCCAATCGACCATAATGCAGTTTCTGCATTACCAAAGCATGGTATGTTCGTTGGTTGGAATAATTTTCACGGGACTTGCGATTTACCGCTACTGCGGTATGACACCGGCTTTGGTCAGCATGCTATTGCTTGCAGTGGCGCCACAGTTGGTTCAGGAGTCTCATTACGCTCGCCCGGAAGCATTTGTCTTTTTATTATCAAGCATCCTGATGGTCGCGATATGTTTCTGTAGGGGTAAGCCGAATCTATTGTCGCTGATCGTAGGCATTGTTGTTGGCGTTGGCTTTGCGTGCAAATTCAGTCTTGTCTCACTTGCTGGGCCCTATTTATGCTGGATTTTTATGGGGTATATGCGATACTCCATGACAACGGGGCAAATGATAAGACAGTTGAGTATTGTATGTGGTGCTGTTGCGGTGTCGATTTTATTTTGCGCACCTTATATATTTATTAATTACGGTGATTTTTTTGCAGGGATGCGTACATTGCTAAGACAGTACTCCAAGCCTTTCGGGAATTTTTCCTTAGTCGAGTACAGCTATCCAGGTCAGCTTAAATTTATAATAAACTACTATATAGATAGCTTGGGTGCGGCGTGGCTGCTTCTGTTTATGCTGCCTCTTTTAATGAGGCCGAGATCGCAGGAGCAATTAGATGGATATCTAATATTTTTCATTCCTACGCTAGTGACGGTTGCCATATTTTCTACTAGTAAAATATTTTTTGAGAGAAATCTTTCTCAATTATGGCCCTGGTATGCACTATGCGTTGCATATGGCATGGCAGCTTTGCAACAGAATTTTAAAAATGTTGCTAAAAATCGATCGGTTCTTTCAATGGTAGGAGTAGCCCTCTTGGCATTAGCTATTTCAAAGCCGGCATTTTTTAGTTATAACATGCAGCAAAAATTATTTATTGAAGATAATTATTCTGGGTCATCCACATTTATTGAGAATCTTAAAAAGAGATATGATGAATCAAATTTTGTTGAGATAAATCCGATTCAATATGATGACGTATTGCGAGAGGGAAATATAGCAAATGGTGAACATATAAAGATTATTGCTTTACATTATTATAAAGATGATTATGGGTGGCGAATAGAGCGCATTCTTAAAAATCTGGGGTATATTGAAATAGATGGATATAGAGATATATTTTCAGGCGCACACATCTCGAGCCTCCAATCTGATTTCCATCTCATCCAGGTTAAAGTTTACAAAAAAAATTAACTTCTTAAATTCATGGCTATCAAATACGGTTGCGAAATTCCCATCGCCAATATAGGCTAGAAATGGAGAGGCTTAAATAACATACGGATAAAATTGAGAAATAATAATGTTATTGTTAACGCGCGAAAAAGTTTTTTATAGTTTTGCACTGATAATGGCGTGGATATTTTTTGTATACGTACTTGTGAATTCCGCATGGGTGACCGAAGACGCATTCATCACCTTTCGATCGGTATTGAATTTTGTCAATGGTTATGGGCCTGTTTGGAATATTGGCGAGCGGGTTCAAGTGTTTACGCATCCACTATGGTTCTTACTCTTATCCATTACAAAATGGATGACTGGCTATCTGGTTTATGCCGCATTATTTTTGTCAATGTTCTTTGCATTGGCGAGCATATTCATTTTGCAATTTTTGAGTATGAGGCGGTGGATTGGGCTTACGCTTATAATCATGCTGGCGACATCGAGGGCATTCATTGAGTACAGCTCCTCCGGATTAGAAAACTCTTTAGCAGCATTTATTCTAGGTTCTTTCTGCTGGGTATTGTTTTATCGGCCAGTATTGTGGCGGTTAGTATTCCTGGCTTCGCTGCTGGCGCTGTGTCGCATGGACCTCATCTTATTCGTACTCCCAACTCTACTTTATTCATGCTGGTATCGGCGTAAGACCGCAAATCAATGGTTATTTAGTGCAATACTTGCCGCGCTTCCATTTTGTACGTGGTTGTTATTTTCCTTAATCTATTACGGCTCTTTTTTTCCGAACACTTACTACGCAAAGCTGCCAGATGGTTTTTCTCATTTGGAATTCTTTAAGCAAGCATTTAATTATTTCCAAGATAGCGCAACGGAAGACCCGTCCACACTCTTACTCATAGTTTCTGGGTCATTAATCGGCATCATCGCGGGTGATACACAGGTACGCTTACTGGTATTCGGCGAGATACTTTATTTAGGATATATCGTTTGGATTGGCGGCGATTACATGACTGGCCGCTTTTTTATGGTTCCAGCTTACGTTGGTGCCATGTTGTTGGCGCGCTGCGCGAAATTACAGCTATGGATATTTGCGCTGCTGACTTGCTTGTCGATTGTTTTGAGCCTGCAAACGAAAGCCCCGATCATGAGTAATATTGTGCCAAAAACTAATTTTATCGCATTTAGCTCGCTTAACATTATTAACGAACGCGCTAATTGGTGGCCTCAAAACAGCTGGCTCGGTAAAGAGAGTACTCTCCACGCCGCTGAGGCGCTCGGTAACAATTGGCACTATACTGGATCGTCCTGCGCCATTCCGATGCTAGCCGTTGGAGGTGCGGGCTTAACTGCTGGACCGAACATTCATATTGTGGATTTCCTTGGCATAACAGATCCGCTACTCGCGCGTCTTCCAGCCAGCAATTTTTTCCCGGGCCATTTTTCTCGAAAAGTTCCTAAGGGTTATATGTCATCACTTAATACAGGTAACAACGTGATTGCTGACCCCAAAGTCGCGGCACTTTATGAGCGTGTAAGAGAGATAGTTAAAGGGCCTCTTTGGACAGCGAGGCGGTGGCATTACATTATGGATTTATTAGGCGGGAAATGGCGCGGCTCGGTTGCACGCTACGATCAAAATGGAGAGTTGACGACGGAGGTGCCGGCAGCATTTTTAATGTCCAGCCATTGGGCTCAATTGTTGAATCGCAGTGTGCTCGCAGAAAACAATGTAGAAATTGCAGCAGCGCGTCGCGACATTTGCTTGGAGCAGTGGGATTATCAATAATCGCGCACATGTCCTTTCATGGGGCCTGGATGATGGAATGCGTTTAAATCCTACTGGTCATCCAGTTTACAATTGGCTCGTAATTATGATGCGGAATTTGGGGTAAGTGGTAATTTTCCACGTGAAATTTGATAAAGCCACATCCTTGTGCGCAAAAAAAAGCAATGCAATAATGAATTAAACCTTACTCACACCTGCCCGTTTACGATCGATCTCGGTCAAATATTTTTTCCGCAAGCGCACGCTCTGCGGCGTCACTTCCACCAATTCATCGTCATCGATAAATTCGAGTGCCTGTTCGAGACTGTGACGCACCGGCGGTGTCAGCACAATATTTTCGTCGGTGCCGGAGGCGCGCATATTGGTGAGTTTTTTTCCTTTGGTGGGATTGACCACCATATCGTTGCCGCGCGCATTCAGACCGATGACCTGACCTTCATACACTTCGACGTTCGGTTCGATGAACATGCGGCCGCGCTCCTGCAGCGCGAATAGCGAGAAGCCAAGCGCCTTGCCTTCGACCATCGAAATCATTACGCCGTTTTGACGCTGCGCCACTTCACCCATTTTCACCGGACCGTAATGATCGAACACGCTGGTCATGATGCCGCCGCCCTGCGTCATCGTCAGGAATTGCGAGCGAAAACCGATGATGCCGCGCGATGGCACGATGAATTCGAGGCGCACACGGCCTTTGCCATCGGGCATCATGTTGACGAGATCGGCTTTGCGGCGGCCGAGCTCCTCCATCACGGAGCCCTGGTGCTGTTCTTCGCAATCAATGACGACTTGTTCGTACGGTTCATGCACTTCGCCATCGACAATTTTCTGCACGACTTCGGCGCGCGACACGCCCATCTCGAAACCTTCGCGACGCATATTTTCGATCAGTACCGACAAATGCAATTCGCCGCGGCCGAATACTCGAAATTTATCCGGGGTATCGCCCTGTTCAACACGCAACGCAACGTTCGCGATCAGTTCGCGTTCGAGGCGTTCTTTGATATTGCGCGAGGTGACGTATTTGCCTTCTTTGCCAGCGAATGGCGAATCGTTGACCTGGAACGTCATGCTCACGGTCGGCTCGTCGACCGACAGCGCAGGCAATGCTTCGGGATTTTGCGGATCGCAAATCGTGTCGGAAATTTTCAAACCGTCGATGCCGGTGATACAGACGATATCGCCCGCTTCCGCGAGTTCGACATCTTGCCGTTCGAGGCCGAGATAACCCATCACCTGCAGCACGCGGCCGTTACGGATTTTGCCGTCGGCGCCGACCACGGTGATCTGCGTATTCGGTTTGATCGAGCCGCGCGTGATGCGACCAATGCCGATAACGCCGACATAGCTCGAATAATCGAGCGCGCTGATCTGCATTTGAAACGGACCGTTGACGTTCACTTTCGGCACCGGCACTTTATCGACGATGGCCTGATACAGCGGCGTGAGATCGTCGGCCAGATGCGCGTAATCATTGCCGGCTTTGCCGAGCAGGGCGGAGGCGAAAATAATCGGAAAATCGAGCTGCTCATCGTTGGCACCCAAGCGATCGAACAGATCGAACACTTGATCAACCACCCAATCGGGGCGCGCGCCGTCGCGATCGACTTTATTGACGACGACGATCGGATTGAGGCCGTTTTCAAACGCTTTCTGCGTCACGAAGCGCGTCTGCGGCATCGGGCCATCGACCGCATCGACCAGCAACAATACCGAATCGACCATCGACAGCACGCGCTCAACTTCGCCGCCGAAATCGGCGTGGCCGGGGGTGTCGACGATATTGATGCGGTAGCCGTTCCAGTTGATCGCGGTGTTTTTCGCCAGAATGGTAATGCCGCGCTCTTTTTCCTGATCATTCGAATCCATGATGCGCTCGGTGCCCATATCGCGCCGGTCCAACGTGCCCGATTGTTTCAACAACTTATCGACGAGCGTGGTTTTGCCATGGTCAACGTGGGCGATAATGGCGATATTGCGGAGTTTCTCGATCACAACACAAACCTCAACAGAAAACGGTACAGCAGGCGCGGAACGGCGGGCTGGCGAAAAAAGCCGCGCATTATACCCTAGAGTGTGTGGCGAATAGGCTAAGTAATTTACGCATATTCGGACTGTCGGCGCAGCGACGGTCGCTTGTACGCGGCAATCCACTTGTGTGGCTCAATTTCTGCTTTGCAACTTTGGTTCTGCTTTGCAACGGCTGGGTGAATTCAACCTTGAACTTTTTCTTTGAAAAAAGAGCGGCCTGCACGACACTAGCGCGCCGGCTTACTTATGCCATGCATTGAGCCGATGATAGTGCCGCGCATTGGACCGATAAGAGTGCTATGCATTGAATCGATGAGAAAAATAATCGGCGCAGCAGAAAAACTCTAGCGAGATAACAATATGAATAATCATTGGGACCGCAAATCGATCGAAGCATTGCATGCGGATATCGCCGACGCCGAGCATGGACTCAAACGATCGCTGACAAGTTTGAATCTTGTCACGCTCGGTATCGGTTGCATTATCGGCGCCGGTATTTTCGTGCTGAGCGGACACGCGGCAGCGGAAGCGGCGGGTCCGGCGGTGGTGCTTTCTTTTATCGCGGGCGCGTTTGTCTGCGTGTTCGCCGGCTTATGTTATGCCGAAATGGCGTCGACCGTGCCGGTGGCCGGCTCCGCATATACCTATGCCTACGCGACGATGGGACAGTTGGTCGCCTGGATCATCGGCTGGGATCTGGTACTCGAATACGGCGTCGCTGCGGTCTCGGTGGCGATCGGCTGGTCGGGCTATGTCGTCAGTTTCCTCAAAAATATCGGCATCGTGATTCCCGCGCAGTGGGCGCAGGCGCCGCTCGCTTACGAATCCGCGACCAGTACCTGGACAGCGACCGGCGCGTTGCTAAATATTCCCGCCATGCTAGTCGTGCTGGCGGTGAGCGCATTGCTCGCGATCGGTACGCGCGAATCGGCGCGCGTCAACGATGTCATCGTGGTGATTAAATTGGTGGTGGTGGTCGCCTTTATCGTGCTCGGTATCGGCTCGGTCGATCATCATAATTGGATTACCGCGGCCAATCCGGCGGGCAGTTTTGTACCGCCGGTGGATGCGCAAGGCAATTTCGGCTGGGCCGGCGTTTTGCGCGGCGCCGGCGTAGTGTTTTTTGCGTACATCGGTTTCGACGCGGTTTCCTGCGCTGCGCAGGAAGCGAAAAATCCGCAGCGCGATATGCCGCTCGGCATTATCGGTTCGCTGTTGATTTGTTCGGTGCTGTACGCCGCGGTGGCGTACGTGCTGACCGGCATCGTGCCGTACGATCGGCTCGATGTGCCCGATCCGATCGCGGTCGGTATCGATACGCTCGGCCTCACCTGGTTTTCGCCAATCGTTAAACTCGGCGCGATCTGCGGTTTGACGACAGTCGTAATGGTGTTGCTGTTGGGACAGGCGCGAATTTTTTATTCGATGTCGCGCGATGGCCTGCTGCCGAAAATATTTTCCGATGTGCATCCGCGTTTTCGCACGCCATTCGCGACCACGCTGCTTACCGGCATTATCGTCGCAATTCTCGCCGGCTTGTTTCCGATCGGATTGGTCGGTGAATTGGTCAGCATCGGCACGCTTGCCGCATTTGTGATTGTCTGTATCGGCGTATTCATACTGCGCAAACTGCGCCCTGATTTACCGCGCCCGTTCCGCGCGCCCGCGATCAATTTTGTCGCGCCGCTCGGCGCGTTGTCCGCGTTGGCATTGATGCTGGGGTTGCCGGGCGATACCTGGTTGCGATTATTGATATGGATGCTCGTCGGCATGGTGATTTATTTCGCGTACAGCGTGCGAAACGTCAAGCGGTCGCGCTTGAAGTCATAAGATAAGCATGTATGAAATCGCTGCACTCACTTACGGCCGCGATTTTATTTGTTGTCGGTGCGCTGTAGTTTTCATATCTACAACTTCAGTTTTGGTACTCCACACATTAAGCGATATTGCCATTGCATTTATCTCCGCGCAAAATCGATGCGCGGTCAATCATCTTTAAGAAAACTCTGATTAAGTGTTTTTATAAAAGGCACGTTGTAGCAGAGCATGAGGCGGTGCAAGGGGGTCTCTTTTTCAGGACTCCGTGGCGAGCATTCCGGTAGCTTCGGTGTGATCGGCCTAGGTGGTCTTGACGGCTTCTCCGATGCTGAATGGCACTGAAGCTTCGTCAAGATCACCTTCTGTCCTGAAAAAGAGACCCCCTTGCACCGCCAACCCGCTGCGGGATGGTGCCATTAGCAAAAATCAAAAACACTTAATCAGAGTTTTCTTAATTATTACTCTCGTTCACTAAGGAATCGCATCATGAGTCTGCTACATGAGTTCAAAGAATTTGCGGTGAAGGGCAATGTGGTCGATATGGCGGTCGGTGTCATTATCGGCGCGGCGTTCGGAAAAATCGTCACATCGTTGGTGACGGATATGGTGATGCCGCCGATCGGCGTACTGCTCGGCGGTGTCGACTTCAGCAATCTTGCAATAACAATTCATCAAGCTGCCGATGGCAAGCCAGTGGTGATTGCTTACGGCAAATTTATTCAAACGATTGTCGATTTCACCATCGTCGCCTTCGTGATTTTCATGGCGATCAAAGGCATCAATCGTTTGAAGCGCCCCGCTCCCCCCACCCCCGATGCGCCACCGGTTTACACCAAAGATCAAGAGTTGCTGATTGAAATTCGCGATTTGCTGAAAAATCATAATTGAGCGAAAACGCACCGCCGGCAAGTATGCGCGGGTCTGGATTGGCACGCTTATATCGCGATCTCTGGCATTTCGCCGCAGCTAGTCGCAAATGGATCGTCGCCGCATTCGCGCTATTGCTCGCTTCGCAATTATTGAAACTGGCCGTGCCCTATTTAACCGGGCGCGCCATCAATTCGCTACAACGGCACGGTCTCTATGGTGTCGCCGAAGCGGGCAAATTATTGCTGATCATTTTTGGCGTCACCATTGTCAGCTGGTTATTGCACGGCCCCGGTCGAATTTTGGAACGCAATGTTGCGCTGGAAACGCGCCGGCGACAATCTGCTGCATTAATCGAACACGCGTTGGCGCTGCCGTTGGCGTGGCACACCGCGCATCATTCCGGCGAAACCGCACATCGCGTGCGCCAGAGCAGCGGCGCGCTGTACGATTTTGCGCAGAGCCAATTTATTTATCTGCAAAATGCGGTGAAATTGATCGGCCCGGTGATCGCATTGTGGTTGATCGAGCCACGCATTGGCATGATCGCCGTTGTTGGTTATGCGCTGATCGCTTTTGCGATCAGCCGCTTCGATCGTGTCATGGTAAAACTCGCGCATGAAGAAAACGCAACCGAGCGCCGTTATTCCGCCGCCGTGCTCGATGGGCTTGGCAATGTGTTCAGCGTATACGCATTGCGCATGGTGCGCGGTATACAACAATTAATCGAGCGCCGCTTACTCGCGATTTATGTGCCGCTGCGCAAATCGATTGTGCTCAACGAATGGAAATGGTGCACCGTCGATATTCTGAGCATGGCGTTGAGCTGCGCGCTCGTCACGCTCTACGTTTATTTGATCGCGCGCGGCGTGCACGCGCCGTTGCAAGTCGGCAGCGCCGAGGCATTGCCGCTCGGCAATTTATTTATGGTGTACGAATATTCCGCGCAGGCGGGCGGCGTCATCACCGCGATCGCCGCGCATTTTTCCAACTTCGCGCGTCAGCAGGCCGACTACGCGAGCGGCGATGTGATTTGGAATGCCGACATTTCGCATTTGTCGCAACCTGCTGCGCCAAGCGCGAAATGGCACACGCTGCAGGTTCGGCATTTGTATTTTCGCCACAGCGCCGATGCCGCGCCGACATTGCAGGATATCGATTTCGATCTGCTGCGAGGAAAACGTTACGCATTGATCGGCGGCAGCGGTTCGGGTAAGAGCACGCTGCTGCGAATATTATCGGGTTTGTACATCGCACAAAAAATCGAATTGAACGTCGATGGCGAATTGCGCGTCAACGACAATGCCATAACCGCGGAGCGCGATGCCGCGCTGTTATTGCGTGCGACGGCGACGTTGATTCCGCAGGAATCGGAAATTTTCGAAGGCACGCTGCTCGAAAATTTGCAGTTACCCGAACGCGCGCAGGATTTTGCCACGGAGGATTTATGGCGCATGCTCGCGGTGGCACGCGCCGATAATTTTGTCGGTGATATCGCCGCGCCGGTAGCCGAGCGCGGCGCCAATTGGTCCGGTGGACAGCGCCAGCGCGTCGCGCTCGCGCGCGGCGTCATCGCCGCACAGAATTGCAGTTTATTATTGCTCGACGAGCCGACCGCGAGTCTCGATCCGGAAACCGAGCGCGCGGTATACGCCAATCTATTCAAAGCGTTCGAGGGCAGCTGCATCGTTTCGTCGATTCACCGCCTGAATCTGCTCGATCGTTTCGACGAAATTCTGTTATTGGAGCAAGGTCGATTGATCGCGCGCGGCTCGTTCGAATACTTGCGCGCAAGCTCCGCTGAGTTTCGCGCTTTACTGGCGGCGCAACAGAATACGTGATGTAGTAAAGTACAGCCTCTGTAAACACGGCCTCTATAAATACAGCTTCGATAAATCAGCTTACTCAAACATGTTTCCATGAGCATGGTTTCTATAAAAACATTAGCTACAATAAATACGGCTGAATAAAAAATAACGAAAGTAAAAACCTAAACGGGAAGCCAGAAACTCAACAAAGGAGAATGTCATGCTCGATCAAACCCCAACGCAACCAGTCGATACGCACTCCCCCGCCGCTACGCAGCCACGTGAATATCGCTTTCGCTTTACCGGCTCCGGCGGCGAGTATTTTTCGATTTGGATCGTTAATTTATTGTTATCGATACTCACGCTCGGCATTTATTCGGCGTGGGCCAAAGTGCGCCGCGAACAGTATTTTCATCGCAATACGCTGTTGGATAATCAACCGTTCGATTACACAGGGCAGCCGAAAAAAATTCTGATTGGCCGCATCCTGGCGCTGATAGTTCTCGCAGTGGGCTCATCGTTGCAGAAAATCAACGTGCCGCTGGCGCTGGCGGTGACCGCGTCGTTCGCCCTGCTGTATCCGTGGATTATTGTGCGCAGCCTGAAATTTCGGGCGCGCAATACGCGTTACCGCAATCTCGCCTTGCGCTTTACAGGCACCACCGCAGAAGCGGTTAAAGTATTTTTGTGGATCTATGTCGCGGTGGTTCCGTTTGTTCTGGTTTCAATCATTTATGGCCCAGAACTAGCGGCAATAAAAGCGCACAAGCAGGCCGCTGCGCCAAATATCAGCTCGGGTCCGATGTTGTGGGTTTTTATTTCGATGGGAATAACGGCGCTGCTATTCGCCGTGCTGTGGCCGATTTATCAATGTCGGATGCAAGCATTTCTGCATCGTCATTTACGCTACGGCAATGCGCAGGGAGATTTCGACGGCAGCACCGGTGATTTCTATCGAGCTCTGTTGCGCGCTGCGGGTGTCAGTGTCGTTACCATAATTTTAATGGGGGTTATCATAGCGGCGATGGCGGCGCTGAAATTTCCGTGGGGTATTTTGCTTGCCTATCCGCTGTTGTTGATTCCGCAAGCTGCTTATAAGGTCAATATTATTAATACGACCTACAAGCATTCCAGTATTGGCGAGCAGTATTTTTACGCCGATATGAAAGTCGGTAGTTATGCATGGCTGCTGATTAGCAACTTAGTGCTGCTGTTGGTGACGCTCGGTTTCGCGTGGCCGTGGATCAACGTGCGCCTGGCGCGCTATCGCTGTGAGCATTTGGCGCTGATTGCGACGCCGGCCGCAATTGAAAATGTAGTTGGCGAAGCGCAGCAGGATATATCGGCGTTCGGCGAAGAGGCGGCCGAATTTCTCGATTTTGATATTTCGTTATGACGGTGTTGGCGGGGCTTTACTTCGATGGCAAAACGGCACGCGGCGCTGCGGTAGAAATTACTTTTGCACCGTATGAGTTAACGCTGCGCGGAGACGACATCGATATTACCGTGCCGATCGCAACGATAAAATTATCGCCTCGACTCGGCCGCACGCGGCGCCAAATGATTTTTCACGATGGCGCTGTGTGCGAACTCGATGATGATCCCGTATTCGATCGCTGGTTTAGTGAAAACTCGCATCAGCATTGGAATCTGCTCGCGCGATTCGAATCGCACTGGGGCATAATTTTAGCTTCAGCGTTATTGATCGTCGCGTTTGTCGGTGTCATCGCGATTTGGGGTCTGCCGTGGGCGGCGCAAAAAATCGCTATGCGGGTGCCGCAGCCGTGGGTCGATCAATTGGGGCGCGGTTCGCTGGTAGCATTGGATAATGCGCTCGGTGACGAATCGAAACTCCCCGCAGTGCGCCAACAGCAATTGCGCGAAAAATTTGCGGCGCTGGCGCACGCCGCCGCGGTGCCGGCGAAATTCGAATTTCGCACTTGGCCGCAGCTCGGCGCGAATGCGCTGGCGTTGCCCGACAGCACAATCGTCATGACCGATAAATTGGTGGAAATAGCCGACGACGATCGCGAGCTGCTGGCGGTGATCGCGCATGAACTGGGGCACGAACACGAGCGGCACGCGTTGCGGCAACTATTGGCGAGCTCCGGTGTCGCTGCGTTAATTTTTATCATGACAGGAGATGTATCGGGTTTGTCGAATGTCGTTGTGGTGGCGCCGACACTATTGACCAACATGCACCATTCACGCATGTTGGAACACGACGCCGACCGTTTTGGTTTTGCGCTATTGCGCCGCAGCGATATCGATCCGATTTGGTTCGCGCGCATCATTCGTAAAATTGAAACGGCGCAACGCGATAAAGATGCGGGGACCGGCAAAAACAAGAATGGATACGGCTCATGGCTGCGCATGCATCCGGACAGCGAAGAGCGCGCGCGAGAGGCGGAACACTACCGCGATGATTAAGGAAACTCTGATTAAGAATTTTTGTTAAAGGCACCCTGTAGCAGAGCATGAGGCGCCGGAAGGGGTTTTCTTTTTCAGGACAAGAAGGTGATCTTATCGAAGCTGCGGTGCCATTCGTCATCGGAGAAGTTGTCGAGCACTGCTAGGCCGACCACACCGAGGCTACCGGAATGCTCGCCACGGAAGTCCTGAAAAAGAGAACCCCTTCCGGCGCCAACCCGCTGCGAGAACGGTGCAGTAATTAGAGCAGTAAAAAACACTTAATCAGAGTTTCCTTAATCATCGCGGTAGTGTTCCGCCTCTCGCGCGCGCTCTTCGCTGTCCGG
>DASXYH010000080.1:0-4428 GCA_036502545.1 Spongiibacteraceae bacterium | reverse complement strand
CCGCGCGGAAAAAATCAGCAAGGTTACGTGCGCGCGATGCAATCGCACGACATCAATTTCGGTATCGGTCCGGCCGGCACCGGTAAAACATATCTCGCCGTCGCCTGTGCGGTCGAAGCATTATTGGCGGATAAGGTCGGTCGCATTTTGCTGGTGCGGCCCGCCGTTGAAGCCGGTGAAAAATTAGGTTTTCTGCCGGGCGATTTGGCGCAAAAAATCGATCCGTATTTGCGGCCGCTGTACGATGCGCTATACGAAATGGTCGGCTTCGAAGCCGTTACTAAACTAATCGAGCGCAATGTCATCGAGATTGCCCCGCTCGCATATATGCGCGGTCGCACGCTGAACGATTCGTTCATCATTCTCGATGAAGCGCAAAACACCACGCGCGAACAGATGAAAATGTTTTTGACGCGCATCGGTTTTGGCTCGACCGCCGTAATTACCGGCGATGCCACCCAAATCGATTTGCCGCGCGGTACGCCGTCCGGTCTCATCCACGCAACGAAGGTGCTCGATGGTGCTGAGCGCGTGAATGGCATCAGCTTCACTTATTTTCACGCGCGCGATGTCGTGCGGCACCCGTTAGTGCAGGCCATTGTCGAGGCCTACGAAGCGTTCGAAGGCGAGGCAACCGCAATCGAAAAATCCGATACGTACAAAAGCGGCGCGGACAAAGCGCGCGGCGACAAAAATAAATCATGAGCAGCGAGCAGCGAGCGTGAGCGTACGGCTCGATATCGATAATGCCTGCGCCGCCGACGTGCCGGATAACGCCGCGATTAAACGCTGGGTGACTGCCGCGCTTGCAACGAGCCGCGCCAACGCCGAATTGAGTCTGCGTATTGTCGACGACGCGGAAATGCGCGCATTGAATCACCGTTATCGCGGCGTGGATTATGCTACCAATGTGCTGTCGTTTCCGGCGGAATTGCCGCCCGAATTAAAACTATCGCATTTGGGCGACATCGCAATCTGTGCCGCCGTGGTCGAGCGCGAAGCACAAGAACAGCATAAATCGCGCAATGCGCACTGGGCACATATGATTGTGCACGGCACATTGCATCTGCTCGGTTACGATCATGTCGAAGATGCTGATGCCGATATCATGGAAGCGCTCGAAATTGCTATTTTGCGTCAATTGAATTTTGCCAATCCCTATCTCGCCACACCATATGCAGAGGATGACGTTGTCAATCATGGCTGAAGACAGGCTCAGTCAGGAATCCGAAGAGAAATCCTGGCTCGAAAAAATTGCAGATGTATTTTCGGGCGAACCGAAAAGTCGCGACGATTTGCGCGATTTATTGACCGAAGCGGAACGCAACGAAATTATCGATCGCGATGCACTGAAGATCATGGAAGGCGCACTGCATGTCGGCGATATGCAGGTGCGCGAAATCATGGTGCCGCGCGCGCAAATGGAGGTGATCAAAGCGGAAGAAACGCTGCAAAATATTCTGCCGATCATTATCGAAAGCGCGCACTCGCGCTACCCTGTTATCGGCGAAAGCGTCGACGATGTGCTCGGCATTCTGCTCAGCAAAGATTTATTGCCGCAGGTATTAAAAGGTACCGATCACTTTGATATCAAAACACTGTTGCGCCCTGCCGTGTTCGTGCCGGAAAGCAAACGGCTGAATGTATTGCTGCGTGAATTTCGCGAAAACCGCAATCATATGGCGATCGTAATCGACGAATACGGCGGCGTCGCCGGACTCGTCACGATCGAGGACGTGCTCGAAGAAATTGTCGGCGATATCGAAGACGAATACGATATCGAAGAGGACGGCAATATCAAGCGCGTATCCGAAACCGATTTTCTAGTAAAAGCGCTGACACCGATCGAAGACTTCAACGAAATTCTGCAAGCGGAATTGAGTGACGATGAAGTCGATACCATTGGCGGCTTGGTCTTGCGCAAGCTCGGTCATTTGCCGCAGCGCGGTGAAATCACAGCGATCGATCGCTTCCAGTTCAAGGTAGTTAACGCCGATAATCGGCAAATTCATCTGCTGCGCATCAGCCCTCTGCATTATCACGATGAAACGGGCTAACGCTGTCCCGTCCGTTCGCTAAATTTAGCGGCAAAGCAAGTCGCAAAGGTGTGCGGTAGAGCCACACTTAAGCGGTATGGCGAACGATAATGCCGGCCTTCCCCGCCCTAAACTTTTATTCAATTCGGCGGCGTTGGCGCTGGAATGCTTCCTGCTTAAGAATTGTTGGGCGAGCGTATATAAATGCATGGCAACAATAGGCGTTCATAGCGCCAAATGCAGTGCACCTTGGTCGGGATTCATCCCGCAATATTTTTATACGTCGGAAGCGCAATTTTTATGTTTATCGATGCGCGCGCCATTACCGAAGCGCAATCTTTTAGCACAGCGGTGTGCATTGTTGGCGGTGGGGTTGCCGGTATCGCGCTGGCGCTTAATCTCGCCCAGCAAAATATCGATGTCTGCTTGATCGAAAGCGGCGGCTTCGACGCCGATCCCGACACCAACGATCTCTATCGCGGCGACAATGTCGGCATTCCTTACGATTTCGATTGCAATTACCGTAGCCGTTACCTCGGCGGCAGCAGCAACTGCTGGGGCGGCTGGAATCGTCCGCTCGAACCGCTCGATTTCGCCGCGCGCAGCTGGGTCCCTCACAGCGGTTGGCCGCTCACGCGCGACGATATGGAGCCGTATTACCAACGCACGCACGCGCTGCTAAAGCTCGGACCACCCAATTTTGAAGCGGATTTTTGGGAAGCGGCGATTAATCATGCGCGCGTGCGCCGCGCGACTTTCAATGGCAACCGCGTGGTTGATTCCTTTACGCAGTTCAGCCCCCCGGCGCGGATGGGAAAGTTATATCGCGCCGAACTCGAAGCGCATCCGCGCATTCGGGTTTTTTTACACGCTAACGTTACGAATGTCGTCAGTAATATCGGCGCCGACCAGGTGACACATATTGAAGTAGCGACATTGACGCATCGCCATTTCACTGTCTGTGCGCGCTATTTTGTGCTCGCCGCAGGCGGCATCGAAAATGCGCGTCTGCTATTGGCATCTAACAACACACAGGCCGCCGGGCTCGGCAATGCACATGATTTGGTGGGACGATTTTTCATGGATCACCCGCGCATGCATGCCGGCGTTGTCACACTGCGCAAACCATTTCGCGGCAACAAGCTTTACGATATCAAACACCAGGACAAGAGCCGCATCGTGCATGCGCATAATACTTCGGTGGCCGCGCAATTCGTGTTGACGCCGCAGACTCTCGCAGCCGAGCAGTTATTGCACGCGCGCGTGTGGTTTCGTTCGATCTTCGTCGGCGAAGACAGCGCCTCGGTGGCCGCGCTGCATCGTTATACGCAAACTTATTTGCACGACGCCCACATGAATTTAAACCCGTGGCCGGATTTCTTATCGATGTTGCGCGATCCTTTCAGCGCCATCGGCTATACCTGCGCGCGCCTATTACCGGTACGGCCACTGCTGCGCGGTCTGCGCTATGAAATTATCGCCGAGCCCGATCCCAATCCCGCTAGCCGCATCACCTTGAGCCAGCGCAAAGACGCCCTCGGCATGCCGCGCGTCGCGGTGAATTGGCAGCTGGGACCGCTGGTGCGAAAAACTTTCGAGCGCACGCTGAGCATAGTCAGTGAAGAGTTGGCGCGCGCCGGTGTTGCCGATGCCGTCTTACCTGCGCAAATTTGCGCGGACGATTGGAGCGATCATCTGGACAGTACCTGGCATCATATGGGCACGACGCGGATGCACGATTCGCCGACGCAGGGCGTTGTCGATCGCGATTGTCGAATGCATAGCGTGAATAATTTATATATTGCCGGCAGCTCGGTGTTCCCGACCGGCGGCGGTAATTTTCCGACGATGACATTGGCGGCACTGGCGCTGCGACTGGGGGATCATCTCGGCGCGCTGATTGGAAAAGAAAAAAATAACGTGGTAATGCTGGATTGCGCGCAAACCAAACTCAAGCGCATGGTGAAATAACCACGCTACCGCGCCTGCAGCGTATTCATCAATTGCAGAATACGCGCCGCTTTGGCGCCGTTGCTGTTTGGTTCGGTGGCCCGCTTCAACAATTCGGAGCGCATACGGCCGAACGCCGCATCGCAAAGATCATCGTTGGCCACCGACGCTGGAATAATTTTGCGCGGACGTGTTGCAACTACCGGCTCCGGTATCGGTTCCGCCAGAGACAGGTGATCGATCATCGTCTCGCAATTTATCGCTAACCCTGGTTGCAATGGCTGCAATATCGGCGGCATCTGCGCGCCGACTTTCTGCACCGCGTTAAAATTGCCCGCCGTCAGCGCAACAGGTGCCGTGACCGTTAATTGCCGCGCGAGATTTTCGCCGAAACGTTGCGCAATTGCCGCTGCAGCTTCACGCATCAACGGGGGACGATGAC
>DASXYH010000079.1:0-6978 GCA_036502545.1 Spongiibacteraceae bacterium | reverse complement strand
ATCGCGGGCTTGCTCTTATCAAAGCCGGCCGCAATCAACTGCTGCCACCACGACTGTCCAACCTCAAAGTCTACCGGTACAAAATGCAGATTTTCAGGAACGGCGAATCCCATTTCAGTAAGTCGCTTTTGTTTCCACGCCTGCGGTCCCGGCTGGTCGACCTCGAAGACGTGCAGGCGCGAGACAATTTCCGGTCGACGCTGTGCGAACGTGTCTAACCCTGCGCCCAGGATCACATACTGAGTCACGCCTTGCTTTGCCTGTTCTTCAACAAGGTCCTCAATAAACCGCGCGCGCCCGACGACGGAAGCGCGCATGCTCTTTGAAAACTCTGGGTCCATGTCCTGCCGATTACGCCAACCCTCTTCGGCAACAAGTTTTAAACCGACCTCGTCGGCAAGTACGTGCGGTTTAGCGTCTATCTGAACATGCAATGCTCGCCACAAGGCGACTCGTACAGCGGTATGTTCCGGCGCTACAACTTGTTTATTTGACACCATAATATTCAAGACGACGTTGTTAGAAAAAGCAGAAACCTATTTTGAGACAGTCAGGTCAAGTCTAAATTTCTGCAATTTGTAGAAATTTCGATTCAATCGGCGGATTTAAACGGCATCGGACCTAAGTAATCTTTCTTGCCGACGTCTACACCGTAGTGACGAAGAATCGCGTAAGCGGTGGTGATGTGAAAATAGATGTTAGGAATGACGTGCTGAATGGCAAATTCGCTACCGGTAAGATACTTTCCCTCCCAGCGCGGCTGCGATATCTTTTCGGTAGCAGCAGCTGAAAAATCTTTCTCGCTAAAGCTCGCCAAATAATCTTGCACCGATTGAATACGCGTCTGTAACTCGGCCAGCGTAGTTTCGGTATCTTCGTGTTTCGGCGCGTTGCTTTCCTTACCTAACAACCGCGCCACACCCAACTTGGCCGTGTCGCATGCAATCTGTACTTGGCGAATCAAATTGAATTGATCTACTGCCAAACGTGAATTAAGCAGAATGCTCACATCGACTTTTTTTGATACGGCAAAGAGTTCGCCCTTTGCAAGAACTGCACTTAGGTTTTTAAGCATTTTACTAAACTGAACAACCGTTAAATCATAGAGCATGGAATACACCTCCAGTAAGGATCGATGCGGCGGTCAATCTACTTGCCACCAAGGAAGACGGCTATCATATAGAAGCCATACGGAACACACTATGCTTTATATTTCCAGGCGCGGTATCCGAGTCATCTCAACAGAAAAAATTCATTTATTTCAATATACGCGCGATTATTTTTTTGTTTCAAGAAAACAAAAGAGTTTTTCCACAGAATTGCCGATCTTCTGACGATTGAAGAAATTTTTCGTGTAATGGCTGGTTGGCCAATGCATGTCAAAAGTGTAGTCATATGTTCCGGCAGTTACACCTGAAGGAAAGCCGATGAATGTCGGAGCATCGTTGCGACCCCAGCCGTACCACTGCCTGCAGCAGCCGTGCAGCAATGAATATGCGATGCGGAAACAGTGCCGAGTAAACCTGTGAAGTTTGCCTGCACTTGCGTCGTAAGAAGGTCATAATATCCTTGGCTTTGGATCAGCTTGGCCACCTCGCCGCAGCCGATAGAGATTCTAGTGGGGAATTGAAACGTGCTGCGCTGACACAAACGTAACCGCAGTTCGTCAACGCGAAATAATAAATTGTTACCAACAAATGCCAGGCCGGAAAGAGCGGCGCATCAACCTCCGCAAAAAATATTTCACTCTCCGTTGATTAAATGTCGATTTCGATTTCCCGCAGACGACTATTGTCGAAACTGGCGATTTAATCGATGCGCAATGCAGTGAAAAAGGCGCTGAATCAGCCATTCCCGCTCAAGCGCTGCCGGCTTTCGCGCAGCCAGGGCATCTGATGATGGAGTAGAGAATGATGAAGTTATATGGCTTTGGACCGACCCGCTCGCTTCGGGCACTATGGGCTCTGCAAGAGCTGGATGTGGAGTTCGAATTTGTAACGGTCAATCTCCTGGCCGGCGAGAACCGCCGCCCCGAGTTTCTTCGTATCAATCCGACGGGCAAATTACCGGCGCTGGTCGATGGCGATACGGTGCTGACCGAATCCGCCGCTATCGCGCTGTACTTGGCGGAAAAATACCGTGACAAGGGATTAATTCCGACCGATCTCAAGCAGCGTGCACAAATGTACCGCTGGATGCTATTTACCGTAACTGAACTCGAACAACCGTTGTGGCGCATTACGCGGCATACAATGTTATATCCCGAGAATAAACGCTTGCCACAGGACATCGCGCTTGCGCGGCAGGATTTTATTGAAATGGCTGCCATATTGGATCAGCACATGGTAGGGCAGCAATTCGTTATCGGTGACAAACTCACCATCGCCGATTGCGTAGTGGCGTACATTATCGATTGGGCCAACGAGCAGCATTTACTCGATGATTTTAGGCAATTGCGCAGATATCTCGAAAGCATGTATGCGCGCCCGAAAGCTGCGCCGCGAATTGCCGCGGCTTTTGCCAGCATCCGGGCGACGGCATGACGATGAACTCATCACTGCGAAAGCGAATTCGATTTCGTTGAGCGCAACGTATAGTGGGTGGACATTGCCGTGATATTCCTCGGCGAATAATGATTTCAACGTCGATATCGGCGTTACTCAAGAGGGTCAGAAAACGCATCGGAGTCAATATACGGACCCCGGCACAACGAATTGGCAGCCATGGTTCCATTCGTAGCTGACGAACGTTGTAGCTGACGAATGCGTCGCCAGCAGGCATAGTGTCACCGTTTTCGACGCAATGTCGACCCCAGTGACGTAGGATGTTCCGTACTGCATGAAAATCCCCAAACGACTGCAGCCCCTGGTTGACGATGGCCTGGTCGATGAAGTGCTGCGCTCGCTCAAAAGTGGCAAGGAGGCCGACGTGTTCGTCGTGCGCTGTGGCCATGAGATTCGCTGCGCCAAGGTCTACAAGGAAGCGACCAAGCGCAATTTTCACAATAATGCCCAGTATCAGGAAGGCCGCAACGTGCGTGGCAGCCGCCGGGCGCGGGCAATGGAAAAAGGTTCGCGCTACGGCCGTAAAGAAAGGGAGGAAGCTTGGCTCAGCGCGGAAGTCGATGCGCTGTATCGCCTTGCCGCCGCCGGCGTCAGCGTACCGGAGCCGTTCGGGTTCTTCGAAGGCGTGCTGCTGATGGAACTGGTGACAGATGAAAGTGGCAATGCCGCGCCGCGGTTGGGAGATGTCGAATTGAGCGCCGACATTGCGCGCGAACTTCATGGCGTGATGATCGGTGAAATCGTGCAGATGCTGTGTGCCGGTCTCGTGCACGGCGATCTGTCTGAATACAACGTGCTGACCGGCACCAACGGCCCGGTCATTATCGATCTGCCGCAGGCGGTCAATGCGGCCGGCAACAATAATGCATTCAGTATGCTGGCGCGCGATGTCGAAAATATGGCGAATTATTTTGGCCGATTTGCGCCGGAACTGATCGGTACCGACTATGCCGAAGAGATCTGGCAATTGTATGAGCGCGGTGAACTCGAAAATGCTACCGAGCTGACGGGTCACGTTGTTCGTAGCGATGAAAAGACCGATATTGAAAACCTGATGCGTGTCATTGAGGACGCGCGCCGCGAAGAAGAGGCGAGGATACGCCGCGCCAGCGAAGCGGAATCGGGTGATGCTTATGAATAAAAACCTATCGCATAATTAGATATACATAAGCATTTGCGTTATTACATTCGCATCAAATTATAAGTGCTAGATATTTTACGCAAGTCGCAGTCACGTTGCGAAAATGGTGGCGAAAGCGGAGATTATGGATAATTCGCCTACTATTAGACGATACGATTCCAGCGGAACACGCGATGACCACCAAGCAACTGCACGAGAAAAATTTAGAAGCGGGATCGATACCAAATCTCGCGGCGCTCTCCGCAGCAAATTTCACGCTGCCGAGCGAATTGTTGCGGGCGATATTGTCGACCTGCGGCGTCGGCGCATTTTTTTATCCGGTTGCCCTGGACGATGAAGGAACGCTGATTTTCAGCGCCGACAATCTCGAGCTGAACTGGTCGTTGAACATGGGAGCTCTGCTGGGAATGGCAGATACCCCGGTAGATCCGGAAGATTTTTTCGCGCGAGTTCACGCATCTGACCTTGCGCTGGTGCGAGAGCGCTTTCAGCATGCCATTACCAGCGGGCTTGGCGGAGATGATTCCGAATATCGGATCGTGCGTCCCGATGGCCAGTTGCGCTGGCTACTGTCGCGCTATTTGATCGGTCGTGACGAAAACCAACAGCCGGTGTATATCGCCGGTGTCTGTTTTGACATAACGGCGCGCAAGCAATCGGAAGATACGCTGGCGCAAGCGCATGCACAGCTGCAGCAGGCGCAGAGCCATCTGAGTGCGGCACTGATCTCGTCGGGCATCGCCATTTTCCGTCATCACTTCGCGACGCACGATGAACTTCTCGAGATTATGAATTACGACGCCGACACCTGGAATTTCAATCTCGCCGATATGTATGGTTATGCCGCCGACGTCGTGGTCACGCCGGAGATGATGCTCACCCGTATTCATCCTGACGATGTCGCCGCGGTGCATGAAAAATCCTTGAAGGCAATCATGGAAGGGTTGAGCGAGTACCAGGTCGAATACCGGATCAGGCTCGACGATGGATCGCAGCGTTGGCTGTTGCTTAAATCAATGCTTGAGCGCAACCGCGAGGGCGAACTGCAATTTCTGACCGGCGCCGTTATCGATATCAGCGATCGCAAAGCAGCCGAGGACCGCATTCAATATCTGGCGACCCACGATGGCCTGACCGGTTTGCCAAACCGCGTCATGTTCAGCAACCTGCTCAATTACACCATCGATACCGCGAAGCGCTATGCGCATCGTTTTGCGGTTTTGTTTATCGATCTCGATCGCTTCAAGGCGATCAATGATGCGCTCGGCCATCAGGCGGGCGATCTGTTGCTGCAGGAAATCGCACGGCGCTTACGCGCCTGCTCGCGCGTCAGCGATGTCGTTGCGCGCCTGAGCGGCGATGAATTTGTCATGCTGGTGCAGGAGGTAGACGATAAGCAGCAAGCCAGTGCGGTCGCACGCAAGGTCATTGCCGAAGTGATGAAGCCGATAATTCTGCGTGCGCAAGAGTGCCGCGTGACCGCGAGTATCGGCATCTGCCTTTATCCCGACGACGGTATCGACGAGCAGGTGCTGATAAAAAACGCCGATGTCGCGATGTATCAGGCGAAGGAAGAGGGCAAAAACAATTTTCATTTTTACGATTCCAATATCCAATCGTATTCGCTTGAGCGCATGTCGCTGGAAAATCAACTGCGCGCCGCGCTCGAAAACGGCGAGCTGTCGCTGCAGTATCAGGCAAAACTGGATCTGCAAACCGATTGCATCAACGGCGTCGAAGCATTGTTGCGCTGGAATAATCCGCTGCTCGGTGCCATTTCGCCGGCGCAGTTCATTCCGATTGCCGAAGAGACCGGGCTGATCGTGCCGATCGGACGCTGGGTATTGAATACAGCCTGTGCGCAAAATGTTGCGTGGCAGGCGCAAGGATTGCCGCCGGTCTGCATGGCGGTAAATCTTTCGCCGCGCCAGTTTCTCAACGAGAATCTGTTGAATCATATCGCTGAAGCGCTGCGCGAATCCGGCATGGCGCCCGCGCTGCTCGAGCTCGAAATCACCGAAGGCATGGTGATGCACAATGTCGATCAGGCCGTGCAGCTGTTGCACTCGATCAAACGGCTGGGCGTGCGCATCGCCATCGACGATTTCGGCACCGGTTATTCATCGCTTGCGCAACTGAAGCGTTTTCCGATCGATACGCTGAAGGTCGATCGCTCGTTCATTCGAGAGGTTGCGCAGGATGCCGACGATCAAGCGATTACCGAAGCGATTATTGCAATGGGGAAAAGCCTCAGCCTGACCATCGTCGCCGAAGGTGTGGAAACACAGGAGCAGCAGGATTTTCTGCGCAAAGGCGCTTGCGACGAGATGCAGGGGTATTATTTCAGCAGGCCAGTAATCGCTGAAGAGTTTGCTGCTTTACTCGGGCAACATATTGCTTCGCCGCTTATGTAGTCGGCGTTTAGACTCTAAAAAATAGCACTGCGAAAGAAGCACCTTGAGAAGAAGCAGGGCCGGATGCCGCGTGCATCGGCCCTGTATTATTTTTAGCTGGCTTCAGCCAACTGATGATCATGTAGATCGCAGACAGTTATGCGCGCAAAATATGAATTCGTTTTAATGGACCGATGACCGAATAGTTAATTTTTTATGTCGATGCGATAAACCGTCGTGTGCGAAGTAACCCAACCGTCATCGAACAGTAGCAATCACCCGTTAGCGTCCGACTGTCAATTGCCTTTGCGGAACATTATTTTTCGTCTTTTCCTACGATGCCGCCAACTCCGCAAGATTGCGGAAATATTCCAGCGCTTCAGGATTAGCGAGTGCGTCGGTGTTTTTTATCGGTTGATGGTGCACTACATTACGCACTGCCAGCTCCGCTATTTTCCCGCTGATCGTGCGCGGAATATCCGGCACCGCAATAATTTTTGCGGGCACATGGCGCGGACTGGTGTGAATGCGAATAGTGTGGCGAATGCGCGCTTGCAACTCATCGTTCAGCGCAATGCAATCCCGCAAGCGCACAAAGAGCACCACTCGCACATCGCCATTCCAATTCTGGCCGATGGCAATGGATTCCAGCACTTCTTCCATTCTTTCCACCTGCCGATAGATTTCTGCGGTACCGATGCGAACGCCGCCGGGATTGAGTACCGCATCGGAGCGGCCATGTATCACTAAACCGCCATGCTCGGTTTCCTCGGCGTAATCCCCCTGCGTCCATATGCCGGCAAACATTTCAAAATACGCCGCGCGAAATTTTTCGCCGCGCGGATCGTTCCAGAAACGCACCGGCATCGCAGTGAAATGT
>DASXYH010000078.1:0-5028 GCA_036502545.1 Spongiibacteraceae bacterium | reverse complement strand
CGCGCTGCGGAAATAAACCGAATATTCCACCGGTGTGAATAAAGACGATGTCATTGCTATCGTCGAAACGGCCGCGCTCTATTTCACTGAGCAATGCATGAAAAGCCTTGCCGGTATATACCGGATCCAACACCAAACCTTCGATGCGCGCCGCGCGTTGAATGGTTTCGAATACTTCGGGCCCGGCTTTCGCGTAGCCCGGGCCTACATAATCGTCAATTACGCCGATCAGCAATTGTTCGATATCAAAATCTTTGATGGTGAGATCAGCCGCCCGGCGCTGCTGCCAGTCGAGCAAATCCGCGCGTACTTTATTTTCGAAATACGCCGCGTCGTCGCATACCGCAACACCCCATACAGCAGCGTCGATACCGTGCAAAACAACGCCCGCGGTTAACCCGCCCTGAGTTCCGCCTGAGCCGGTCGCGCAGATGATGTGGCGCGGTTGAATTTGTTGTTGCGCAAAATCGGCGCGCAATTCCTCGCAAGCGGCGATATATCCCCATAAACCGAGGCCATCGCTGGCGCCGGTTGGGATGATGAATGGACGTTTGCCGCTACTGCGCAACTGTTCGGCGGCATCTTGCAACAAGTTGTCCAAATTTTTTTGATAGAACTCGGCGGCGAACGCATGCACATCGGCGCCGGCCAAATGATCGAGCAATAAATTGCCATCGTAGGGAAACTGCGGTTCACCGCGCAAAATCAAGCGGCAATGCAAACCGAGTTGCGCGCACAACAGTGCGGTGGCACGGCAGTGATTCGATTGCAGACCGCCACAGGTGATGATCGCGTCGCTGCCTTGCGCCAATGCCTCGGCCAAAACAAATTCAAGTTTGCGAACCTTGTTGCCGCTGAGCAGCGCGCCGGTTAAATCGTCACGCTTAACCCAAATGCGCGGACCGCCGATTTCGCGCGATAACCGCTGTAGCAATTGCAGCGGTGTCGGCGTCTGCGCCAGCGACAGACGCGGCGGGTAATTAATTATCACGGATTCGAGCCATTGCTAAACCCGCTTTCGATTCAAATCGATTTCAGCGTGCCCTTCGGCAACACCGCTTGCACGGAGGATTTTTGGAATTTGAGCTCGACATTGTCGGCCACTTGCAGCACGACGAAGTCCTCTTCCACTTTGAGCAGCTTGCCGAGGATACCGCTGCTGGTCACGACCTCATCGCCTTTTGCAAGGGCGGTGACCATTTCTGCGTGTTCCTTCTGGCGTTTGCGCTGGGGACGAATTGCCAGGAAATAAAAAACCACAAACAGACCGCCGAGGAACAATATCTGGAACATCGAGCTGGCTGGCGATGACGATTGGGCTGCAGTTTGTGCAAAGGCTTCGGAAACGAAAAAACTCATCGATCTATCCTACGAAATTCATTAGGGGAAATGCGGATTGCCGCGAAGGGCGGGTACTTTACCCGGTTTTGCCAGCAGCCGGCAAACTCGTCCCCTGTTGGAGGTTCGCACGCTGGCGCTACGATTACGTAATCGTCATTGGACAGCTTTTGAGCGGACACCTAACGTTTATCTGTTGAATGTAGTTGCGTCTGTGGTGTGCACTGTGAACAGCTGCACCGTTATAAAAATAATCAGGATGCCGCATGATGAACCAAGAACAGTCCATCGAATGGGCGGCTGCGCCATCGGCGCCGCAGCACCTCGGCCAATTACTGCATCGTCTTGCCGATGCTTTCCAGCAACGTACGCTGACCAAGTGCCATCAACGCGGCCACCGCAAATTCCGCGGTTCGCACAGCGCGGTAATCGCACAACTCGACACAACCGGACTGAGTCTCGGCGATTTGGCCGAACGTATCGGTATCAGCCAACAGGCAACCGGTAAACTGGTGCGCGATCTCGAGCGCGCCGGCTATGTCAACAGTCACCTCGACAGCCGCGACAAACGTTCGCGTATCATTCATCTCTCGACGCTCGGCGCCACATTGCAGCGCGATATCACCGAAATTTTATTGGAAATCCGCGACGAGTATCTGCAGATACTGGGCGACAATGGTTTGCAAAATTTCGAGCAGCAATTGCGCAACGCAGCCAATGTTTTAGCGCAAGAAAGTTTGCGGCAGCGAACTGCAACGCGGCGCGCGCTATAAGTCATTTGGACGATGATCGGCAGCTGATTTGCCAGGATCATCGTTGCGCAGCCGCAACACCACCGGAGTTTCCCCATGAGCAATGAGCCCATGCGCAGCAAGCCTCAAGTACCCGCCATCGAAGGCTGGTACACGCTGGATAAAAACCAGCCGCATCTGATCGGAACCCAATGCACGAAGTGCAAAACGTATTTTTTCCCACGCCAGAGTTCGTATTGCCGCAATCCCGATTGCGATGGCAGTGAATTCGTCGACGTGCAATTGAGCCGCACCGGCACGATCTGGTCTTACACCAATGCCTGTTACAAACCGCCGGAGCCGTTTATCGCGGCAGAGCCGTTCGTGCCCTACGCTATCGCCGCGGTCGAACTCGATCGTGAAAAAATGATCGTGCTCGGGCAAGTGATCGAAGGCGTGGATGTCGCGCAATTAAAAGTCGGCATGAAAATGGAGCTGGTATTGGCAACATTGCACGAGGACGCCGAATCGGAAAAATTGATTTGGAAATGGAAGCCGCTGGAATTTTCGAACATCAATTCGGCGAGCGCAGCGGGAGGCACACAATGAGCAGTAGCAATGAAGTCGCTATCCTCGGCGTAGGCATGCACCCGTGGGGCAAATGGGGCCGCAATTTTGTCGAATACGGCGTGCACGCCGCGCGCGATGCATTGAAAGATGCGAACGTCGCCTGGAAAGATGTGCAGTTCGTTTCTGGAGGCGCCACGATGCGCAACGGCTACCCCGGTTATGTCGCCGGCGCTACATTCGCGCAGGCACTCGGCTGGCAAGGGGCGGAAGTTCATACCTCGTACGCCGCCTGCGCGACCGGCTCGCAAGCACTGGCTGCGGCGCGCTCGAAAATTCTTTCCGGTGCCTGTGAAGTTGCGCTCGTGATCGGTGCCGATACCACACCGAAAGGTTTTTTGGCACCGATGAAAGGCTATCGCCCCGAAGATCCGGACTGGGTCCGCTTTTATATCGGTATCACCAATCCAACCTATTTTGCGCTGTATGCCCGGCGACGGATGGATTTATACGGTGCGACCGAAGACGATTTCGTCGCGGTTAAAGTGAAAAACGCCGAACACGGTTTCACTAATCCAAAAGCGCGGTATCGCAAAAAATTTACCGCGGAAGAAGTACTCGGTTCCGCGATGGTTGCCGATCCGCTGCATTTATTTCAAATTTGCGCAACCTCCGATGGCGGTGCCGCCTTGGTGCTGACGAGTATGGATTACGCCCGCCGCCATGGCATCAACAATCCCGTGCGCATCGCCGCGATTTCGACCGTATCGCCGCGCTATGCCAGCGGCGAAGTTGAGATGCCGGATATCGCTACCGATTCCGCCGCGATAGCAACCGCACATTCGTTCCGCGCGTCGATTGCAAAAAAGGCTTACGAGGAAGCCGGCATCGGCCCGGAAGATGTTTCGCTCGCGGAAGTTTACGATTTGTCGTCGGCGCTCGAACTCGACTGGTACGAACACATCGGCTTATGCAAACCGGGCGAAGCTGAAATTTTGCTGCGCGAAGGCGCCACTCGTATCGGCGGCCGCGTACCGGTCAACACCAGCGGCGGTCTGGCCTGTTTCGGCGAAGCGGTCCCTGCGCAGGCGCTGGCACAGGTGTGCGAACTGACTTGGCAATTACGCGGTCAGGCCGGCGAACGCCAGGTACAAAATGCGAAGGTGGGTATCACCGCGAATCAGGGTTTGTTCGGCCACGGTTCATCGGTCATTGTGAAACGCTGAGCGAGTACGAAAAAAAGGCCACTACGGTGGCCATTTTTTTCGCGCGATTTAAGTCGATTACGCCACCGCTGCGACCGCTTCACGTACCCTCTTCGCAATTTCCTGCCAATTTCCGGCGTTTACTAAGCTGCTTTCGACCATCCAGCTACCGCCACAGGCAATTACTCCAGGCAGCGCGAGATAATCGCGAATATTGGCCGGTGTGATCCCACCCGTCGGCATAAAACGAACTTGTGAGTACGGGCCGAGCAAGGCTTTCATCATTTTTATGCCGCCGGACGGTTCGGCTGGAAAAAATTTCAGCGCGGTCAATCCCAGCTCGAGCGCCAGCTCGATATCGCTTGGGTTATTCACACCGGGAAATATCGGAAGCCCTAAATCTTGCGCGGCACGTACTGTATTCGCATTGAGACCTGGACTAACTGCGAAGGTAGCGCCCGCCCGCTGCGCGCGTTCGAGCTGGACGCGATTCAGTACCGTTCCGGCGCCAATCAACATTTGCGGTTGTGCCTGTCGCAACAATTCGATTGCCTCGACCGCCGATACAGTACGGAACGTGATTTCCGCCACCGATAAGCCATTTTCAGCAAGTGCCGCACCGAGCGGAATGATATCGGCTGCACGCTCGATCGCAATGACTGGAATAATTTTAAATGCCGCAAGCTGCGCTATTAAAGTCATGTTAAATATACCTTTTTCTTTAATCCAAGGTAACCTCAGGGCCAATTATGCGACAATTTCAATACTAGCTCACCTTTACAATATAGTAAGCATGCTTATAATAAGCATAGATTATAGTCATGCGATATTCTCAACATGTCGAAATCATCCTACGACGCGGCACGCGGTATCGGTTCGCTAATCACCGATCTTTCCCGTTTGGTGCGCCGAAATTTCAATCGCCATGTGCGCCTTACCGGGGTCACCCAACCCCAATGGCATGCGATCGCTTATCTACATCGCTGGAAAGGCATCAATCAAGCCGCGCTGGCGGAATTGATGGATGTCCAGCCTATTTCGCTCGCTCGTCTGATCGATCGAATGGAAGCCGCGGGTTTGGTTGAACGCAAACCCGACCCCAACGATCGTCGTGCAGTGCAATTATTTCTCACCGAAAAAGCTCAACCGATTTTGGCCGATATGCGTAGCGCCGGAACTTTATTCGA
>DASXYH010000077.1:0-9398 GCA_036502545.1 Spongiibacteraceae bacterium | reverse complement strand
TTTCCGATGTCAATTGTGAAAGGCTCGGCCATTGTATGCCGGCCGCATCGCTCGCCGCGTCGTAAGTGATTTGCCCGAGTTGATCGGGAATCGTCATCGCCAATTGCAGCTGCAAATTGACCGCTCCCACCGCTCCCGGCGACTGCATGAAGGCTACCGGGCGAATCGTATTGCGCATATCGAACGCGGCGATTGCGGGTGGCCCACCTTGAGCGCCAGATATGTCGGTCAGCGCGATCCGCATCAGCAGTTCATCGCCATTTGTGCCCCAGTTTTTGCCGACCCACTGATTCAATGCCGGCAGATCGCCGCTGGCTTTTGCCTTCACCATCAATTTTGAAGTATTCAGTGATCCGGCCGCCATGAAGACGTAATTGGCGGTCAGCGTGAATTGACCGGTGACATTGCCGTTGACGTCGATCGCATCGCCCGTTACGTCGTATAAACCATCGCTGCGCGAGCGCACTCTTTTAACGATTCGCAACGGCTGAATCGTGACATTTCCGGTTGCCGTAGCGCTCGCCAGATAATTTTTATCCAGCGTATTTTTTGCACCGCTGTTACAGCCGTAAACATATTCGCTGATGGAAGCGAACTTGGGCAGCGCGCCACTCAGCTCCTGGCGGATAGTATTCCAGTTGAAACCGACGTTCGCTTTAACGACTTCGAAACCAGCTCTAGTGAAAACACCGAGCGCCTCAGCCGCAGCGCGATATTCCGGGCGAGCCAAAATATCGTCTGGAATCGAACCACCGCTGACTCTCGCGAGCACGCGCGGGTAGTAAACCGACGCCATCTGATCATAATTGATGGTCGGAAATACTTTAGTGAACACTTCGCGCTTAGGCTGCAGCAATACGCCGCCGTACACCAACGAACCACCACCGACACCAGCGCCGCAGACCGCATCGAGAGTATCGCCGGTAATGCGCTCGATCATGCCGGCATAGCGCGGCACTGCGCCGGTGCCCAGTAAGGCATTGGTGGTGCCGAGCCAGGTCGTTCTGCCGTCGCTACTGCCGTCGAACATCAGCGGGAATGTATTGGTTCCTTGATACGCCCAGGACCGGCCACGTTCAATAACTGTGGTCCGGATACCGGCCTGCCCCAGGCGCAACGCCGTGACAGAGCCACCCCAGCCGGAGCCAATTACGATTGCGGTTTTTGAACTGAGAGCATTGGCGCGATTACCCAGTAATGCGCCCGCCGCGGCTACGGTTGAGCTTGTTTTTAAGAAACGACGTCTACTTATTTGTGGATTCATAAGATCACCTCATCATTATTATTAAATCGGTTTTATTAAAAATGGGGTACCGCTTACTGCAGAGAGCGGCAATAGCTTTTACCGCAAGAACACAAACCTAGTGGACTGTAATGAAATGGGCCAGAACTCGTCAAGCAATTAAATAATCGGCGGCGAAATGAGGTCGTGTAAATTGGCACTAGCTCACATAATGAATGCATATTATGTGAAATGAGTGATTGTCATTAATTGGATTGAGCGGGAAATGGAAATAAGGTATCGGCTGAAAACCACCACTTAAATTCGATTACAACAGCACTAACTGGGTGGCCAACGAAGTTATCGAAGGTAATCCGGCTACCGTAGACGTGGAATCAAAGTATCCATAATGCGCTCAGCATTGGCCGCGATGGTCAGCGAAGGATTCGCGCAGGCCGTGCTGCCGGGCATCAAACTGCCATCGACCACAAACATGTTTTGCTGTCCGTGAACTTCGCCGAGTTCGCTGCAGGCAAAGCCCATGGTCATACCGCCAACCGGATGCCAAATGGTCGGCTTCGCTCCTATGGTCAGTGGAGCCCCGCCCCCGGCGGCAATCATTTTTAAAAACGATTGTTGGTTGGCGGCGCGCGCCTGTACCTGAGCATCGAGCGGCCAGTGTATGCTGGCGGTATCGCTGCTCGCGTCGTAGCTCATTGTACCGAGTTGATCGGGAACACTCATCGCCAGTTGCAGCTGCAGATCGATAGGCACCGAGGCGGGCGAATGCATAAATGTGACCGGTTTGATCGTATTATTTACATCGATCGACGCAACGGCGGGCGGCCCGCCCTGCGCTCCGGAAACAGGTGTCGCACTCACGCGAAATAGCAATTCATCGCCATTCGTACCCCAGTTCTTACCCACCCATTGATTCAAGCCGGGCAAATCACCGCTGGCTTGGCACTTCAGCATCAGCTTCGAGGTATTGAGCGATCCTGCCGCCAGAAATACGTAATCCGCAACTACAATAAATGTCTCAACAACATTGCCTTCGGTGTCGATCGCATCGCCATGAACTTCGTAAAGACCGTTGCGGCGCTCTCGTATCGATGTCACCACGCGCAGCGGTTGTATGGTGACGTTGCCGGTCGCAGTGGCGTCGGCCAGATAATTTTTATCGAGCGTATTTTTTGCGCCGCTGTTACAACCGTAAACATATTCACCAATTGAAGCAGCTTTTGGTATGGCTCCGCTCAATTCCGAACGAATGGTATTCCAATTGAAACCGACGTTGGTACGTATGATCTCGAAGCCGGCAGCGGTGCAGGTTTGAATAAATTCGACATCGGCGCGATATTCGGGCGCGGCGAGAATATCGTCGGGAATCGGACCACCACTGATATGCGACAGTACCCGCGGATAATAAATCGTCGCCATTTCATCGTAATCAATGAATGGCAATACTTGATTGAAAACATCGCGTTGCGGCTGCAACAACACGCTGCCATAGACCAAAGAACCGCCGCCGACACCGGCGCCGCACACTGCATCAATGGTATCGCCAGTGACGCGCTCGATCATGCCGGTGTAGCGCGGCACCGCGCCGGAACCGATCAGTGCACTGGTGGTTCCCAGCCATGTGGTTCTGCCGTCGTTGCTGCCGCTCATCAGCGGAAATGTGTCGGGGCCTTGCAGGGTCCACGAGCGGCCGCGCTCGAGCACCATCGTTTTGATGCCTGCCTGACCGAGACGCAACGCGGTCACCGCACCGCCAAAACCCGAGCCGATAACGACCGCCTGCTTGGTGTGGCGCGAACTGGAGCCGCCGCAGCCGAACAGCGCGCTGCCCGTGGCTACGATGGTGCCGGCCTGCAAAAAGTGGCGTCGAGTAATGCGCTTATCCATGATTATTGCCTCATTTTTATTATCACAGCGACTGTGCTTTTACCGTTAAAGCGATGGTATTTTTATTGTTAAAACGAAATTATCGTGCCTGCTGCAATTAATTTTCTTTTTCGCTGACGCAATGCTTTTATCAAAAATATTGAAGTAATTGGCATTTGGAAAAGTTGCGGCCAATGTAAGAGGCATAGGCGAGAACGTCAAGTGCGCATAAAAAAGCCCGGCTTGTGGCCGGGCTTTTTCGGATGGCGGTCGGCTTACATCATGCCGCCCATGCCACCCATGCCGCCCATATCGGGCATTGCCGGAGCGGCTTTGTCATCCGGCAATTCCGCGATCATCGCTTCGGTGGTCAACAGTAGCGATGCTACCGATGCCGCCGCTTGCAATGCGGTGCGGGTTACTTTCGCGGGATCGAGAATACCGAACGCGATCATATCGCCGTATTCACCGTTCGCCGCGTTGTAACCGAAGTTACCTTTGCCTTGACGCACTTTGTCGACAACGACAGAAGGTTCATCGCCGGAGTTGGCAACGATCTGACGCATCGGCGATTCCATCGCACGCAGTGCGACTTTGATACCGATGTTCTGATCTTCGTTGGCGCCGGTCAAATTTTTGATAGCCTCGATCGCACGGATCAACGCCACGCCGCCGCCGGGAACCACGCCTTCTTCGACAGCTGCGCGGGTAGCATGCAGCGCGTCTTCCACACGGGCTTTCTTTTCTTTCATTTCGACTTCGGTCGCCGCGCCCACTTTGATCACCGCGACGCCGCCGGCGAGTTTCGCAACGCGCTCTTGGAGTTTTTCGCGATCGTAATCGGACGTGGTATTTTCGAGTTGCACGCGAATTTCTTTCACGCGCGCTTCGATATCACTGGCCTTGCCTGCGCCGTCGACGAGGATGCTGTTTTCTTTGTCGATGGTGACGCGTTTCGCGCGGCCCAAATGCTCCAGCGATGCGCCTTCGAGGTCGAGACCGACTTCTTCGGAGATCACGGTAGCACCGGTCAGAATCGCAATATCCTGCAGCATGGCTTTGCGGCGATCGCCGAATCCCGGCGCTTTGACCGCAGCAACTTTGATGATGCCGCGAATATTATTGACGACCAGTGTAGCGAGCGCTTCGCCTTCAACATCTTCAGCGACGATCAGCAGCGGACGCGATGCTTTTGCGACTTGTTCGAGCAGCGGCAGCAAATCGCGAATCGAGGAGATTTTTTTATCAACTAACAGAATGAACGGATCGTCGAGTTCGACAACCATTTTGTCCTGCTTGTTGATGAAGTACGGTGACAGATAACCACGATCGAATTGCATGCCCTCGACGATATCGAGTTCGTTGTCGAGGCCGGTGCCTTCTTCAACGGTGATAACGCCTTCTTTGCCGACTTTTTCCATCGCGTTGGCGATGATGTTGCCGATATTGTCATCGCTGTTAGCGGAGATCGAGCCGACCTGTGCGATCGATTTGGTATCGGAGCACGGCGTGGACAGTTTTCTGATTTCTTCAACCGCCGCGATAACGGCTTTGTCGATACCGCGCTTCAGATCCATCGGGTTCGCGCCGGCGGCTACTGATTTGAGACCTTCGGTAACGATCGATTGCGCCAGAACGGTCGCGGTGGTGGTGCCATCACCAGCGGTATCGGAAGCTTTTGAAGCCACTTCTTTCACCAGCTGCGCGCCCATGTTTTCGAATTTGTCTTTCAGTTCGATTTCTTTCGCTACGGAAACACCGTCCTTCGTTACAGTCGGTGCGCCGAAGGATTTGTCGATAACGACGTTGCGACCTTTCGGACCCAGCGTCACTTTCACCGCGTCGGCAAGGACGTTGACGCCCTTGATCATTTTCTGGCGCGCGGCATCGCCGAATTTCACATCTTTAGCTGCCATGGTTTCATTCCTTCTCAAAGCTTGGATATTCGGAGAACGATTATTTCTCGGCCCTTTATTTCTCAATAACGCCGAAAATTTCGGTTTCCGCGAGGATGATCAGCTCGTCGCCGTCGACCTTGATGTTGTTGCCCGAATATTGCCCGAACACCACCTGATCGCCGATCTTCACACTGACCGGACGCACTTCGCCGTTATCCAGCAATTTGCCCTGGCCGATTGCCATGACTTCGCCCTGATTGGGCTTTTCTTTAGCTGAGCCGGGAAGCACTATGCCGCCAGCGGTTTTGCTTTCTTCTTCCTTGCGCCGTACCACGATACGGTCGTACAGAGGACGAATTTTCATATTGCGAATTCTCCCGAGTTGTCTAACGGTTAAACGGACTGAGGGTTTAACGCACGCGCTGCCGGTAAACGGTTAACGACGTACGGGTTCGAATTTCCGGTAATACCGGAATGCTGGCAATATGGGGACCATGCATTCCGATTTCAACCCCGGATTAGCACTCTATTAACGAGAGTGCTAATTCAGAGAGGTGCATATGATAGTGAGGCGAGCTATCGAGTCAAGCGATTAATCAAGGTTACGGATAAATAGAGTCAAGGCTCGCGCCGAAACTCGCCCTCGATCGTATCGCCCCGCACGGTTAAAGGCGCTGACTGAGAAGTGCCTGCAGAAGTCACCGTTGGGCTCGCTCTGAAAAAACGGCTGGCAAAATAGCGGCGCAGAGGCGAGATCAACAGTAGCAAGCCGATCGCATCGCTGATCAGCCCCGGCAATAGCAATAACATGCCGCCGATCGCCAGCAAGAAACCATCAACCAATTCGGGTGCGGGTGATTGACCCTGCTGCAGGCGCCAGCGACTGCCAAGCCAGGTACGCCAGCCCGCAAGCTGAAGCACACGCGTACCGATCAGCGCTGATAACACCACGAGTGCGAGCACCGCCACAGCGCCGATCAGCGCACCGACCTTGAGCAGCAGCCACAACTCCAGCAGCGGGAAAAGAATAAACAGCAAAAAACGCAGCCCCATAGCAGCTCTCATCGATAATTATTCATATCGATGTGACATCGCGGCGGGCAATTTCAAGCAGCTCACCAATAAAAAAGAGAAAAAAGCGTGTATGCACGCCAAACTCACCCGATTGGTTTGCCAATTGCTTGAAATCCGCAAGAGCTGCAATAATTCGCCGCGTTTTTTGTCCGGCGCCGATTGATACGGCCACTCACCCAAGGCGGTTTCGCAATGAATCTCAAAGATAAAGTTATCGTAGTGACTGGCGGCGGCCAGGGTCTCGGCCGTTCGATGGCGCTTTCGCTCGCCGCTAAAGGCGCCAAGCTCGCTCTGCTCGATTTGAATCAGACCAAACTCGATGAAGCCGTCCAGTTATGCAAAGAGGCCGGCGGCGATGCGCGCGCCTATATGGCGAACGTTGCCAAAGAAGAAGATGTGGTCTCGACGTTTAATGAAATCGTGGAGGATTTCGGCAATCTGCACGGCCTGATCAATAACGCCGGCATTTTGCGCGATGGCTTTCTGGTCAAAGCAAAGGACGGCCAGATCGTTAAAAAGATGACGCTGGCGGAATGGCAGGCTGTTATCGATGTGAATCTCACCGGTGTCTTTCTGTGCGGGCGCGAAGCCGCCGAGCATATGATCAAACTCGGCAGCAAAGGCGTCATTATCAATATTTCGAGCGTATCGAAAGCCGGCAATATGGGTCAGACCAATTATTCCGCCGCCAAAGCGGGCGTCGCGGCAATGACGGTGACGTGGGCAAAAGAACTCGCGCGTTACGGCATTCGCTCCGCCTCCATTGCTCCCGGCTTTATTGCCACCGAAATGGTGGCAAGCATGAAACCCGACGCGCTCGAAAAAATGGCGGAGGGTATTCCGCTGCATCGTCTCGGCCTGCCGGAAGAAATCGGTCAAACGGTGGTTTATATTTTCGAAAACGATTATTTCACCGGCCGCGTCATTGAAATGGATGGCGGTATTCGGATCTAGTTGTTCGTTGTTGGTTTTTAGTTGTTAGTTAAATGGCGCAGCGCTAATGCTTGCGCCATTTTTATACCCACCAATACCAAGTAATTTACCAATCGTAATTCAAACCGAATAACCACGTGCGATCGAGTGACTCTTTATCGGTGGCGGGAATATTTGCATAATCGAATTTTAATTTCGCCTGCGCGGTCAAGCGCCCGATCACGGGTAACTTGAATCCTGTTTCGGTTTGAATACGCCAGTCGCTGGCGCGATCGAATAATTGCAAAAATGTATTGCGATGAAAGAACTGTAGCCCGAGGGCATTCAAGCGATAACTGAAATCGGTGCTCTCGCGAAAAACCATGGCGCGTCGATCGCTATCATTCGCGTATTTTTCAACGTCGTAACCCAGCCCACCCTGTACCGATAAACGGATTAGTTCGGTATCGAAAAATTGATAGCCCACACCGCCACCGACTAATGTGCGCCCCTCCAAATCCTGAAATACATTGCGCTCCCAACTGAGCAAACTGTTCAAATACCATTTATCGCTGAGGAAATAATCGTACTGATATTCCGCTTTCCGATCATCGCGGCTTTTGATCCCCGCTTGTCGTTGCGTATCGTAGGTGGCAAGCGCCGTATGACGAATGCTGCCGCGCCGTGCCGCGATTTTGAAATCCAATTCCAGATCCTGCTCATCGGTATTGCCTACGGAATCTTTCGCCGAGGCACTGACATATCCCGTATTGCGCCAGACATCGCGTTTAATCAGCGGTCGCGCCGAAACTTTATTGACCAATTTCCAGCTACTGACCTGCGCTTCGCCTTCCTTGCAATTCAATAATTGCTGATGATCGCCGCGCAACTGTAATTGGCACTCGCTCAATTGGCGTCGTGCATCGAGTTCGACCTCGAATAAATCGCGCGCTTCGATACTGACCACGTTCACCTGCTGCACGACAATTTCGCCGGCCATATCCGATTGCCAGTGCACTTGGCCGTCGACGATAACTATCAATTCACCGCTGATGCGATCGCCGTTGTCGAGCAACAAAACTCCGGCTGCACTCAGCGCCGACTGCGCCAGTAAAAAAATGCCAATCAATAAAATTTTCCACATAGCGGTTATCACCAATGAAATCGTGGAGAATTGCGGTGGGCTGTAATGATTGAAAAACGAATGTCCGCAACGAATTTAACGCAAGCGTATCGCGAACGGGTATGGCGTATTGTGCACAGCATACCGCAGGGTCGGGTGAGCAGCTATGGCGCGGTGGCGAAACTGGCCGGATTACCGCGCGGTGCACGGCTCATCGGCCGCATTTTGTCGCAATTACCCGCAGGCAGTGCGCTGCCCTGGCATCGCGTAATCAAAAGCAGCGGCAGCCTCAGCTTTCCGCCCGGCTCCGCGCACTATCGCGAACAGCGCGAGCGCCTGTTGTCGGAAGGCATTGAGTTCAGCGGCGATAAAATTAATTTAAAACGATTCGGCTGGAATGATTAATTCGTTACCAAAGATATCAGATCAACGCAACGTCGGATGCGCTGGCGTGCCGATATAGCATCGAGAGGGTATAAATTACTAACCGGTTGTTGATCGTTAACAATACGATTGCGTACGCCACGGCGCGATCTTAATCAGCATCAGCATGCCCGGCAGCGCAAGCACGAAGCACAATAAAAAAAAATCTAGCCAACCCAGCGCGTCGACTAAATAGCCCGCCGATGCATTGATCAGCGTGCGCGGCACCGCCATGAAACTAGTGAATAGCGCGAGTTGCGTCGCGGTGTAGGCCGGATGTGTTTGCGTAGCAATGAAGGCGACAAAGGCGGCGGTGCCGATACCGACACCAAATGCCTCAATGCCGACAACGACTGCAAGCTTCAGCCAGCGCGACATTTCGTGCGCACTCGCGACATCGACAACGTGCATATTCGTATTAAGAGTGCTCGCGGCCAGCCACGCGAAACCCAAAATACTCAGCATCTGCACTACACCGAAAATCCATAATGCGCGAGCGATGCCGAGGCGCAACATCCAGAACCCACCGAGCAAACCACCAGCGACGCTCGCCCAGAGACCGGCATTTTTTGCGACGATGCCGATTTCAGTTTTGCTGTAACCCATATCGAGATAAAACGGTGTGGCCAGTGCAGTACATAGCGAATCGCCGAGCTTGTAACAAAATATAAAACCGAGAATCCAGGCCGCATGGCGCCAGCCCGCCCTGCCGATAAATTCGCGCATCGGCTCGATAGCGGCGGCGCGCAATGTTTTCGGCAGTTGCGCGGCGTTATCGGGCTCATCGATCGTCAGCGTCAGGATGATTCCGGGCAACATGAATAACGCGGTGATAATAAACACCTGCGACCACGGCAAA
>DASXYH010000076.1:0-12135 GCA_036502545.1 Spongiibacteraceae bacterium | reverse complement strand
TGTGATCACACTGCAACAACCCGCGGTGATGTACAAAGGCGCGCAGCGATTGTCGCAATCGTATATCAATTTCTATATCGCCAACGGCGGCATCGTGATGCCCGCATTCGGCGATCGCAAACGCGATACGCAGGCGCGCGGTGTGATTGCCGAGCTGTTTCCGCAGCGCAAAGTGTTGCAGGTGGAAACGCGCGAACTCGCGTACGGCGGCGGCAATATTCATTGCATAACGCAGCAGCAGCCGTTGGCAAAATCGCACGCGAGGAGCACGACATGAATAAGGTCACGGTAGCGGCGACGCAAATGGCGTGCGCTTGGAATCGCGAAGACAATATTGCGCGCGCCGAAAAATTAGTTCGTGCAGCGGCGCTGCAGGACGCGCGAATTATTTTGTTGCCGGAGTTATTTGAAACGCCGTATTTCTGTATCGATCAAAATCCGCAGCATTTTGCGCTGGCAGCTCCGCTTAACGAAAATCCGGCGGTCAAACATTTTCGTGTTATTGCACGCGAATTACGGGTCGTGCTGCCGATCAGTTTTTTCGAGCGCGCCAACAATGCTTATTACAACACGACCGCGGTGATTGATGCCGATGGCGAGGTGCTCGGCATTTATCGCAAGACCCATATTCCGAACGGACCCGGTTACCAGGAGAAACAATTTTTCAACCCGGGCGATACCGGCTTTAAAGTATGGGATACGCACTATGGGCGGATCGGCGTCGGTATTTGCTGGGATCAATGGTTTCCGGAAACGGCGCGCGCATTGGCGCTGCTCGGCGCCGAATTGATTTTTTATCCGACCGCGATCGGCTCGGAGCCGCAGGATGCCAATATCGATTCAAAAGATCACTGGCAGCGCGCGATGCAAGGCCACGCCGCAGCCAATATTGTGCCCGTGATCGCTTCGAATCGCGTCGGTATCGAGCACAGCAAAGACGATGCGGATTGGCGTATCACCTTTTATGGTTCTTCTTTCATTTGCGACGAAACCGGCGCGATGCTGCAAACCGCCGATCGCGTCAGCGAAACTGTTTTAGTGCAGAGTTTCGATTTGGATGCAATCAAAACGCGGCGCTCGGCCTGGGGCATATTTCGCGATCGCCGGCCCGATCGTTACGGTATTTTGCTAGGTTCGGATGGCTCAGACTGATCGCTTGAACGTACGCGCTGCGCGCTTCGAAATGCCGATTGCGTCTCGCGCCGCGCATTGTCGGCCGGCCTTGCCGGGTAGTGCGCGCGCGGCTTGCCAAATCAATCACACTCCACTCCGTGTTTTTTGGGCTGATCCGGCCATAATTAACGCCATGGCTCAACAGGTGGCCCGATGGTGCATTCAATATTGAAATTCTGGCTGATGGAATCTTGAGAACTCGAGGATGAGCGCACGCGAGCTGGGTGTTATCCATCAGGCGGTGGTTTTCTTCGACGCCAATACTCTGGTCAAAGAAATGCTGCAGGTCGAGTTCGAGGCGGTGCTCGATCAGGTCGTCGGCCTGCCTGAATTTGCCGGGCAGGAAATCTGCGCCTGTTTTTTGTGTATCAATCAACGTTTGCAGATTGTCGGCGCCGTTTTCTTCTTGGTAGATTTCGATGCGCGCGGTTACGTAAACCGCAGCTGGAACGTACCGCTGCAGCATTTGCTTGAGAATGCGGGGCGCGGACCGGATCTCGGCGGCGGCCGCATCCGGTTGGCCTGTCGCAGCCAATGTTCGGTGCCGTGGCACTCGCGCCAATTGTGGGACCCGATACTGGAAGGCGATAACAATTCGTTTCATCAAATGAAGCAGGCGGTGCAGCGCAATCGTCTTGGCCTTGCCGTCGATGTGCCCGACATTACCGATGCGGTGGCGCAACCGCCGTTACTGAATGCCTTGTCAAACGGTTCGGCACGCGTTGAAAATCCGGCAAAAGCCAAATCGGCGCGCAGCGAGCGCGAAGTCATCGAACGCGTCAATCAAAAACTGCAGCAGGAATATCGCAACAAAATAACCGCGCTCAAAGAAGAGCAGCAGCTACAACTGGCGACGCTGAAATCGGCGGCGCAGCAGCAGATCGATCAATTGCATCAGCATTACCAGATTCAGTTGAATCAAATGAAAGAAGCGGTGGTGTCGACGAAACAATTGTTCGTCGATGAAAAACAGCGTGCGCATAAATTGAAAGAAAAACTTACCGTGCAAACCGGCGAGTTTCAGCGCGCGCGCGAACAATTACAAAGCGAGATCGCGCAGCGACAGGAAACCGAACACGAGCGCGGCGTTGAACAGCTGCAGCAGCAATTCGAGGTCGAGTTAAAAGCACGCATCGAACAGGCCAGCGCCGAGCTTAAAGAAATGCTCGATATGCGCGAGGTGGAATTGTTTTATCGCGAGGAACAACTCGGTACGCTGCGCGAGGAAATCGCGCGGCTGCGCACCGAGCGCGAGCGCTTGATTCATCTGGGCGGCGATCAATTGCTGCAGCATCTGGTTGAAAACGGCGTGGCATTTGTGGCGTATCAACCCGGCGTCGATGCGATGACCATTCCGATGGCGGATATTCCGCGCTATCTGGAATCCCCGCTCAGCTACGTTGCCGAAAAATGCATGGTCACAGTCGAGCAATATCAGCAATGGCTGCGTCATCACGAGTTGCCGGTATGCACCGCGCTCGAAAAAGATGGAAATATCTGCGGTGAATTGCTTGAAAAGGCCGAGCGTCCCAATCAATTTCTCGCCGGCAGCAGCGATCGCTGTGTCCGTCATTGCGCAACCAACCTGACGCCGCGCGCCACTCAGGCGGGCTCAAGCTGATGTTGTTGGAGCTCGCACAGCGGGCGCCGGTTCAGCGCGTAGTATTACCGGAATGGGCGGCACACGGCGTTGAAGTGGCGCTGTGGCGACTCGACCTGATCGATGCCGCCGCTCCGGGCAATAAATTATTCAAGCTCGCGAAAAATTTTCGCGCTGCACGCGTGGCGGGTTTTCGCCGCGTACTCAGTTTTGGTGGCGCCTTTTCCAATCATATTCACGCGCTCGCGCTTTGCGGGTCGGCGCAAGGCTTCGAGACGATCGGCATTATTCGCGGCGAAAGCAGCGCCGCCGAAAATCCGACGTTGCGCGATGCGCGCGCGGCCGGCATGCAGCTACATTTCGTCGATCGCAAAACGTATCGATTGCTCACTGGACAGGGTGAGACTGACGATGAAAATCGGCAGCGCGTTTTGTACGCTGAACTTCAGCAGCACTATGGTCCGTGTTTCATTATTCCGGAAGGCGGTGCCAATCGCTTGGGAGTGCTGGGTTGTCGACCGCTGGGCGAAGCGATTAGTCGTCTAGCCTACCTGCCTGATCACGTGACGATTCCGTGTGCCACCGGTTCGACACTGGCGGGAATTGCCGCTGGGCTCGAAAATCGCTGCGCCCTACTCGGTATCGCGGTATTGAAAGGGGGCGGATTTATTGCGGAACAGGTGCGCGCACAATTGCGCGACATCGGCGCCTGGCACTGTACCAATTGGCAGATCGATATCGACAGCCATACCGGCGGTTACGCGCGCGTGCCCGCTGCACTGCGGCAGTTTGTCGCGCGCTTTAATCTGCACACCGAAAGCGCAATCGAGCCGGTGTATTCCGGCAAAATGTTGTACGCTATTCACAATCGTATCGAACGCGGCGAGTTCGCCAGGGGATCTCGCATTCTGGCCGTGCACACGGGTGGTATGCAGGGTGCGCGCGGGTTCGGCGAATCAGACAAAAAAAATCAGCGCGCCGTATCATCATTGACATCTCGCCCGCAAAAGTCTTGTCGCGAACGGGCTGGTGCCACATCGCAATAGCGATTGTCTTGTTTTCGGATGCTTCAGTAATGAACACAGTGTTAATGGATCAAAGTTTAAAAAAGCATCTGCTGCAGACGATGGTGCCCGTCAATGCGCTCACGGAAGACCATCTCAATACCTTGATGCGCGATACCCAGGTCGAGGTGCTCTGCCGCGGCCAAACCATTTGCACGCGCGGCGATTGCGACGATTCCCATATCTATTTGCTGAGCGGCCGCGTCGGTCTCGATAGCGGTAACGGCGCGCCATTGACGATCGCAGCCAATGATCTGCAAGCGCGTTTTCCGCTCGCGCATTATCAGCCGCGCATGGAAACCATCACCGCGATTGACGATTGCCAGATCATTCGCTTCGACAGCGCTCAGCTCGATTCGATGCTGGCCTGGGATCAGGCCGCCAATTACATCACGCTCGATATCAGCGGTCAGCGCGATCTCGATGAAGATGCGGATTGGATGCTGACGCTGCTGCATTCCAATTTATTTTATAAAGTGCCGCCGATGAACATCCGCCAGATTTTGTCGCGCTTTCAGCCGCAATTCGCGCATTCAGGCGATGTCATCATTCGCCAGGGCGAGGTCGGCGACAGTTGCTATTTCGTCAAAGAGGGCGCAGTTTCGGTCTATCGCGCCGGCGATGGAAAAAGTAAATCGGTATTGGTGGCGGAGTTGGGTGTCGGCCGTTGTTTTGGCGAAGATGCATTGGTCAATGATGCGCCGCGCAACGCTACAGTGGCGATGCGCGAGAACGGCGTATTGATGAAGCTGGACAAACAGGACTTTTTTTTACTGTTGAAAGCGCCGCCGGTACTCAGTTTGACGCTCGCTGAAGTCGATCGGGAAATGATGAATGGTGCGGAATTGATCGACGTGCGTTCCGAATCGGAATACGAACTGGCACATGCAGCACCTTCGTTGAATATGCCGCTGACGATTCTGAAGTTGAAATCGCGCCTGCTCGATCGCAACACCCGTTACATCACTTACTGCAACAGCGGCCGTCGCAGCAGCGCCGCAGCGTATCTGCTGGCGGAAGACGGCTACAACGTCACCGTGCTGCGCAACGGTTTCGAATCGCTGCCGCTGTCGCAGCGTTTACGCCTGCTCGCGGCCGGCGATGAAAGTTTCCTCGATCGCGCACGCGAACTGGCGAGCATACCCGGCGTATTGAGCAAATCCCGCTAGCAGCACACTATCTCAGGTGCTCTCACCATTCTGTCTGCGGGCGCGAGTCAGCGGCGCCAAGTCAATGTATGCAGACCAATGCGCGCAGGCCAATGTGTATAATGCGGCCGTGTTGTTACTCTTCGGCGCGCAGCTATGGAACCCTTTCGCAATATCGGCATTATCGGTCGCGACGGCAGCGGTGTTACCGAATCGCTGCAACGGCTGATCACATTTCTGCGCGCTCGCGGTCTCAACATCATCATCGGCGATCATATTCAAGATCTGTTGGAGCCGCAGTTTCTGCAGGACGCGCGCATCTCTTCGCGCAAGATGATCGGCGAAGTCAGCGATTTGATCATCGTCGTCGGCGGCGACGGCAGTCTGCTCGCGGCTGCGCGCACGCTGGCGCGCTACGACGTGCCGGTGCTCGGTGTAAATCGCGGACGTCTCGGTTTTCTTACTGACGTGTCGCCCGATGAAATCGAACAGCTGGTCGGCGAAGTGCTCGACGGCCGTTATCGCATCGAAAAACGATTTCTGCTCGATGTCACGGTCAAACATAACGGCGAGCCGATCGGAACTGCGGATGCGTTGAACGACGTCGTCGTGAACTCGGGTATGTCGGCGAAAATGATCGAGTTCGAGTTGTATATCGAAGGCGAATTTGTCTATCGCCAGCGCTCCGACGGATTGATTGTATCGACGCCGACCGGATCCACCGCCTATTCGCTATCCGCCGGTGGGCCAATCATGCATCCGCGTCTCGATGCGATCGTATTGGTGCCGATGTTTCCGCACACGCTGACCAGCCGTCCGATCGTGGTCGACGGCAACAGCGAAATAAAAATTGTGATTTGCGAAAGTAGCGTGACGCAATTGCCGGTGACCTGCGATGGTCAGGTGAATCTCACAGCGCAATGCGGCGACGTCGTTTACATCACCAAAAAACCGCACAAGCTGAAAATGATTCATCCGCTCACGCACAGTTTTTACGCCAGCTGCCGCGATAAACTCGGTTGGCATACCTCTCACTATTAATGCGTAACCGCATTCACTTCGATTAACGCGATGTCCGAATTAAAAGCGCTTGAAGTTTCACTCGACGAAGATCTGTTATCGCTGAGCCAATATTTATGGCGCCACGGATTGGCGCACCGCATTGTCGAGCTCGAAGGCCGACGTGTGCTGCTGGTGAAGCAGCGCGATCAAATTGATCCGGTGCGCGATCTGTATGCGCGCACGCGGCGCGGCGAAGTATTGCCGGCACAGCCGAAACTGCCGGTGCAGCACAACGGTTTGGTCATTGCGCTGCTGCGCTTTCCGGTCACGATGGTGTTGATCGCGCTCAGTTGCGTTGGCGCCGTTATCGGCGGTTTGAATTTACCGTCGATGCACTGGTTTACTTTTTACGATTACGATGTGCTCGGTAACTATCTGGTTTTCGATTTGGCTCAAGGCCAATATTGGCGGCTGTTTACGCCGATGTTTCTGCATTTCAGTTTGCTGCACATCGCCTTCAATATGGTACTGCTGTGGTTTTGGGGCCGCAAAATCGAAATCACGCAAAGCGGCCAGCGATTATTCGCCGTGGTGTTACTGTTGGCGATGGTTTCGAATATTGCCCAGGCGATTTATTCGGGCCCGAGTCGCTTTGGCGGCATGTCCGGCGTCGATTTTGGTTTATTCGGGTACTGTTTGGCGTGGAGCTGGATATTTCCTAAGTCCGTTCTCCAAGTCGAAAGGCCACTCGCGATCATGATGTTTGTCAGCCTCGCATTGGGCTTTGTCAGCTTTAGCGATTTACTCGGTATGGGCGCGACGGCAAATATCGCGCATGCGAGCGGTTTGATTTTTGGTTTGCTGCTCGGCTTCGGCATGGCGCTGATCGCCAAGGCGAGACAATGATTGCAGCAGAGAACACAATGGAATTTCAGCGGCTGATCGCTTCGATCAATCCGGAGATACACCGCAATCTGCTGTGCGCCATCGAAATCGGCAAATGGCCGGATGGCCGCGCGCTCACCACCGAGCAGCGCGAACTGTGCATGCAGGCCGTTATCGCTTACGAAGCGCAACATGTGGTGGAAACCGAGCGCACCGGTTTTATCGATCGCGGTAGTAAAGCGGAGGGAGAGCTGTGCGATGACGATTCGGTGCGCGATGGCGATGCTCCGAAAAACATTAAGTGGATGCAATAACAAAAAGGAGAAGCATCGTGGTCAAAGTATTCGGTATGTCGTTATCGGGCAACTGCTACAAAATAAAATTATTACTCGAACAATTGCAGCAACCGTATCAATGGCAGGAAATTGATATTTTCGCCGGTCAATCGCGTACATCGGAATTTCTGGCTATGAATAGTAATGGCCGTGTTCCGGTGGCTGAAATAGAGCCCGGTCGCTATCTGGCGGAATCTAATGCAATCCTATGTTATCTCGCTGAAGATACGAATCTATGGCCGCGAGATAAGTTTGCGCGCGCCCAAGTGTTGCAATGGCTTTTTTTCGAACAATATAGTCATGAACCGTATATTGCGGTAGCGCGTTTCATTGCGAAATTTCTGCCGCCGGATCATCCGCGACAAATCGAAATGCCGAGATTGCACGAGCGCGGCGGACAAGCGCTTGCAGTGATGGAACAGCATTTATCGTCGCGCCAGTTTTTTGTGGGCGAACATTATTCGATAGCCGATATTGCCTTATTCGCCTACACGCACTGCGCGGAAGAGGGCGGTTTCGATATCGCTAAATATCCTGCGATCACGACTTGGTTGGCACGCGTGCGCGTGCAGCCATTGTTTGTCGCCATGGAATAGGAATTGAAGTGGAAACTATTGCCGCGAGTGGCCGTCTGCGAAAAATGCGTACCGAGTTAAATGCACCGGTGGCGTATCGGCTGCCGATTGGTGAAAGCGAAATTGCTCTCAATGAATTGCTCGGAAAATGCGTGCGATTACAGTTCGATGGCGCCATCACTTGTTTGCATTGCGCGCGCAAAACCAAAAAAAGTTTCAATCAAGGTTTTTGTTATCCGTGTTTTCAGGCATTGGCGCAATGCGATAACTGTATCGTCAGTCCCGAGCGCTGTCATTTCGAATTGGGTACTTGCCGCGAACCTGAGTGGGCCGCGCAACATTGCATGCAACCGCATGTGGTGTATCTTGCGAATTCATCGGGAATCAAAGTCGGCATTACGCGCGGCACGCAGATTCCAACGCGCTGGATGGATCAGGGCGCCGTGCAGGCACTCCCGATTCTCGGCGTGCAAACACGGCAACAATCCGGTTTAGTCGAAACCATGTTCAAGCAGCATGTTGCCGATAAAACCAATTGGCGGGCGATGTTGAAAGGGCAGGTCGATGAGCTTGATCTTTACGCCGAACGCGATCGCCTGCTCGCTTTGTGCGCGCCACCGCTGGCAGAATTACAGCAGCGCTTTGGCGTGCAGGCGCTGCAATTATTGCCAGCCGCGGAATTGGTTGCGATCAATTATCCGGTGCTGGAGCATCCGACCAAAGTGGTGAGTTTGGATTTGGAAAAAACGCCGCAGATTGAAGGTCGCTTGCTCGGAATCAAAGGACAGTATTTGATGCTTGATACCGGCGTGATCAACATTCGAAAATTCGGCGCGTATCATGTGAGTTTTTCGGTGGCATAACCCCCCTCGATCCCTCTTGTCAGGGGGGAGGGTACAGCCGCGCAAATTTCCATTCTCCCCTGACAAGGAGAGATGTCTCGCATGGCGAGACAGAGGGGTTTACTTTTTTGGAGATATTTATGCGCGATGCTCAACCTCGCACCATTCGATTAAAAGATTATCGCGTTCCCGATTTTTTAATCGATACCACCGAACTGCATTTCGAATTGCATGAAGATAAAACGCTGGTGCGATCGCAATTGGCGATGCGCCGCAATCCCGTTGCGCGCAATCAAGCGGCGCCGCTGCAACTCGATGGACAGGATCTATTGTTGTTGAGCGTAAAAATCGACGGTCGCGCGCTGACAGCGAGCGATTATCTTTTGGAGCCCGAGCAGCTGACTATCGAACAAGTTCCCGCACAATTCCTGTTTGAATGCGAAACGGAAATAAAGCCGCATTTGAATACCTCACTCGAAGGCTTATATCAATCGCGCACGATGTTCTGTACGCAGTGCGAGGCGGAAGGTTTTCGCAAGATTACTTATTTTCTCGATCGGCCCGATGTGATGTCGGTGTACACGGTTCGCATAGAAGCGAACGCTGTGCGCTATCCGGTATTGCTATCGAACGGCAATTTAATCGAAAGCGGCACGCTTGATGGTGCGCGCCATTTTGCGATGTGGCACGACCCTTTTAAAAAACCCTGCTATTTATTTGCACTGGTTGCCGGCGATCTCGCGCATATCGAGGATCGTTTCAACACCGCGAGCGGCCGCGATGTCACGCTGCGCATTTATGTCGAGCCCAAAGATGCGAATAAATGCGATCACGCGATGCTGTCGCTGAAACATGCGATGCGTTGGGATGAAGAAGTTTACGGCCGTGAATACGATCTGGATATTTTCAACATTGTCGCTGTCGATGATTTCAACATGGGCGCAATGGAGAATAAAAGTTTAAATATATTCAATACTTCGTGCGTATTGGCGCAGGCGGAGACTACCACCGATATCGGCTTTCAGCGCGTCGAGGGGGTGGTGGCGCATGAGTATTTCCACAACTGGTCCGGCAACCGCGTCACCTGTCGCGATTGGTTTCAGCTGAGCCTGAAGGAAGGCTTCACTGTCTTTCGCGATAGCGAATTTTCTGCCGATATGGGCTCGCGCACGGTAAAGCGTGTCGAAGACGTGAGCTTGCTGCGCACGCTGCAATTCGCCGAGGACGCCGGACCGATGGCGCATCCGGTGCGGCCCGATTCATACATGGAGATTTCGAATTTTTATACGCTGACCGTTTATGAAAAAGGCGCCGAGGTCGTGCGCATGCTGCACGTGCTGCTCGGCCGCGAATTATTTCGCCAGGGCACCGATTTATATTTTTCGCGTCACGACGGGCAAGCGGTTACCTGCGAAGATTTTATTCTCGCGATGGAAGCGGCGAGCGGTCGCGATCTCACGCAGTTTCGGCGCTGGTATGCGCAGGCGGGTACGCCACAGCTCGATATCATCGGCAATTACAATGCGGCGGCATGCACGTATACGTTGACGGTGCGGCAATCGACACCGGCAACACCGGGACAATCGAACAAAGAACCGTTGCATATTCCGCTTGCGATCGCATTGCTCGGCGACGCTGGCGCACTGCGTTTGCAGCTCGCCGATCGATCGTCGAATATAAACAGCAACGCCTTTCATCAGGCGAATAGTACCGAGCTGGTGCTCGATATCACACAGCCCGAGCAGCATTTTACTTTTGTCGATATTGCGGAGTGCCCGGTGCCAAGTTTGCTGCGCGGATTTTCCGCGCCGGTAAAAATGCGGTTTCCGTATTCGCGCGCCGAACTGGTGTTTCTGATGGAGCGCGATAGCGACGGTTTCTGCCGTTGGGATGCGGGACAACAACTCGCCGTTGCAACGCTCAACGATATGATCAGCGCCTATCGAAGCGGCGCTGCCACGCAAATCGATGCACGTTTGATCGATGCATTCGCAGCGCTTTTGAGCGATGACGCGCTTGATCCTGCGATGGTGGCGTTGATGCTGACACTGCCGAGCGAAGCTTATCTTAGTGAAATTCATAGCGTGGTCGATGTCGCTGCGATTCATGCGGCGCGGCAGGCGGCGCGTTTGCAAATCGCGCGCGCGCTGCGCGAACCTTTACTTAATACCTATCGGCGTAATCGCACCGACGTTCCTTACGCAGCGAGTGCGCAACAAATTGCGCAGCGCAGCCTGAAAAATATTAGTCTCGCTTATTTGATGTTGTTGGAGGACAGCGATATTGTCGCGCTGTGCGTCGAACAATTCGAGCGCGCTGCAAATATGACCGATGGTCTGGCAGCCCTGACGGCGTTAGTTAACAGCGGGCAGACAGCGGCGAAAGCACGGGCACTCGAACAATTTTTTCGGCGCTGGCGCGATGAGCCGCTGGTCGTCAATCAATGGTTCCAGGTACAGGCGACCTGCCCGTTGCCGGGAACGCTGGAAACTGTGCAGCAGTTGATGCGGCATTCGGCGTTCGATATTAAAAATCCGAACAAGGTACGCGCGCTGGTCGGTGCGTTCGCGGCGCAGAATGCGGTGAATTTTCACCGCGACGATGGTGCGGGTTATCGCTTTCTGGCCGATCAGATCATCGTATTGAACGGCCTGAATCCGCAGATCGCGGCGCGGCAACTGGCGCCGCTATCGAAATGGCAAAAATACCCGCCCGCGGCGCAACAATGCATGGTCGCCGAATTGCGGCGTATCGCGGCGCTGCCGAATCTTTCGCCGGATGTGTACGAAGTGGTGGCAAAAAGCTTGGCGCAGGCGGATAGCTGAGTCAGAATATCGGTGCAATAGGGAAATTATTGCATAAGGAAATCGCGCACTTTTGGAATAGGGAAATCAATAGGAGAAACATCATGCAAATTCGTCCCCGTCGTTCAGTGTTATACATTCCCGGCAGCAATCAACGTGCATTGGAAAAGGCTAAAGCCTTACCCGTCGATGCGCTGATACTCGATCTCGAAGATGCGGTGGCGCCCGATCAAAAACTGCAGGCGCGCGAATATATCGCGGCGGCGGTTAATGCCGGCGGTTACGGTCATCGCGAAGTGGTAATTCGCATTAATGCATTGGCTACGTCGTGGGGCAAGGAAGATTTGAAAGCTGCGGCGTGGGCGCAAGCCGATGCGGTATGCGTACCGAAAATTGAAAATGCCGCACAGGTTCGCTCGGTGGCCGATGCGCTCGATGCCTTGGGTGCGCCTCCGGAAATGGCGATCTGGGCAATGCTCGAAACGCCGATCGGCATATTGCATGCACGCGACATTGCTGCCGCGCATGCGCGCATCAAAGTGCTCGTGATGGGAACGTCGGATCTCGCAAAAGATCTGCGCGTGCCACACACGCCGGATCGTCTCGGTTTTCTGACTTCGCTGGGATTAAGCGTGTTGGCCGCACGCGCGCACGGTCTCGACATTCTCGACGGCGTGCATCTCGATTTGAGCGGCGGCGCGGAATTT
>DASXYH010000075.1:0-5621 GCA_036502545.1 Spongiibacteraceae bacterium | reverse complement strand
AACGGAAGGATCAAAGGTAACAGCGGCCAGTTCGTCAATTTGATTTTGCCGGTCGTATGTTATCTCTCTAATTCTTTGTTCATAGCTCGCGAGCTCATCAGCGCTGAGAGCGGCGATACGTGCGGCAAGACGAGCCCCTTCAGGTTGGGTCGGATCTGGACACAGCATGCTGAGAGCCCAGTCGAGTGCCTCCGCATGCGCGTCGATCGGATCATCTTCGGACAGGGCGAGCTCAACCTCTTTATCATCCAGAAGCTGACGCAACTCACGGGCAGCATCGATATATCTAGAATTTTTCATAGTAAGCGCGAATAAGTGGTCTGTTTGCGCCGCAAGCCACCGTGCGCGGCGCAATGCTATGCCGCGATGGTAAGTCTTCAACGACTTGCGAATCTCTCGCCCTTGAGGGAAGTGGTGGCGAATGGTTAAGGGGATGACTCGACGGAATAAAAAACCGCCGTGACGATCTTTGGCAAGAAAATTGGGTGCGTTCATGCTTGGGCATCAATAATGCCCCACCGCGGTGTCACACTTCGAGAGTCTAGCGCAGAGAGCGGCTCTGAGAGCCTTTAAGATCAATGATCGGCGCGAGATTGGTAGCAAGGGAGGGACTCGAACCCTCGACCCCAGCATTATGAGTGCTGTGCTCTAACCGGCTGAGCTACCTTGCCAAGGTGGTGTTTAAAGAGGACGCGCATTGTCCCGATTGGGTCTGCCGCTGTCAAGGCGTCAGCGCCGCGCGAGTGCGGCAACGCCGGAGCCCGCTACCAGCAATAACGCGCCGGCCGTGCTGAGCAAATCCAGGTCGGTGGCGTGCACATAATTCGGCAGCTGATGCGCGAGCGCGGCTGCAAAGCCGATTGCGAATAACGGCGTCGTCGTCAGCACTGCGGAGACGCGGGCGGCATCCCAGCGCGCCATTCCTGCGGCGAGTGTGACATAGGCGAGCGCTGTCGATAACGACATCCAAACCAGCATCGCGATGGAGAAACCATCGAGCGCAGACAGGCGCGTGAACTCGGCGGTCGGAAAAAATATTGCCGCGCCGATAATGTAAATAATCAATAAACTTTGCTGCGAGTGCACGCTGCGGCTCAGCGCTTTATGCGCCAATCCGAATGCACCCCAGCCGCAAGCAGCGATGATAATCCATAGCAATCCGATCACATATTGGTTTAGTTGCAGCGCCATCAGTGCATGATGGAAAAACAGACCCATGCCGATAATGGCGGTGGCCAGACCGAGCCATTGCAGCGGTGTGAACGGCTCCTTGAAAATAAATACGCCGCCGACCAGCAACAGCAGCGGTCCGAGTTGACCGATTACCTGTGAAGCGTCGGGGGTGATGTGCTGCAAACCCAGCATAAAAAACACGTAATTGCCGATAAAGCCGCCGATCGTAATTGACAGCAATAAAAAATTGCGCACCGTTAACAGCGGGCGCCACGCCATTTTGCGGCGCGCAATAATGCAATAAGCGCCGACGACAAATGCCGGCACGATCAGACGAAACCAGATTAACGTCGGCGATCCCAACTGCGGCTGCAGCGCCTTCAATAGAATCGGCACCAGTCCCCATTGCGCGGCGGTAAGCAGCGAAAACAACATTCCTGCCTGCCGATGCGGCGGTGCGCGAAGCATAGCGATTGTCCAAAAAGCAGAGGGATTTAAAACGCGGTAATGCAAGTGTAGACGCGCCGGCACATCGGCGCGTCGTCTGCGCTAATTAGCGCGGCATGAGTGCGAAAATTGATTTAACGAATGTGCTACTTACATCAGACCTTCGGCTTTCAATACCGTCTGTACGCTTGGGCGTGCGCTGATGCGCTGCTGATACGCCTGCAAAGTCGGCCATTGCGATAAATCGATACCGACGTGGCTTGCCCAGCCTAAAATCGTGAACAGATAAGCATCGGCCACGGTAAAGGTCTCGCCGAGCAGATAATCTTTGCCCTCGATTTGCTGCGCGACGTAGCTGTAGCGATTGCCGATGTTCTGCAGCAGCGTCTGCTTGTATTCATCCGGCAGCGCTGACCGAAACAGCGGGGTATGACTTTTATGCAATTCGGTGGAAATGAAGTTCAGCCATTCGAACAGACGATAGCGTTGCAGCGTACCGGCGGCGGGCGCCAATTTTTTTGCCGGCGCGCGGTCGGCGATATACTGCACAATCGCCGGACCTTCGGTGAGAATTTCGCCGCTGTCGAGTTGCAGCGCCGGCACCTGGCCTTTCGGGCAAATCGCGGTATAGTCGGCGCCGGTTTCGGTTTTCTTCGTGCGCAAATCGACTTTCTCCAGCGAAAACGGCAGACCGCTTTCGTGCAGCACGATATGTGGCGACATCGAACAGGCGCCGGGGCTGTAATATAACTTCATGGCGATCTCCTCAGTGATGCAATAGGATCGTTAGCGTAACATTTTGCGGCCGCGCGCATTAAGGGCGATAGCGCGCACAACGGACAAGGAAATTTGAATGATTACGTATCTGTATTGGTTTGTAGTGATTGCGTTGGCGATGACGGCGCTGTGGATGATCGGCTTTGGCGCGAAACGCTGGCTGCCCGCATTAATTGCCGCCGCGGTAATTTTTCTGATCGGAGCGTTTGCCTATTATTTTTATTATCAACAGATATTCGTGAAACGCTGGGGCGGTGTGATGAGTATTGCCGTGCCGGAAGGTCAACATCATATCGGCGTCACCTGGAAAGAAGATAACTTGTGGATCGAGAATTACGATCCCGTGAACAACACCTGCGAATTTCGCGAATATTCGCGCGGCGATTTATTGCAGGGCCGCGTGATTATCAAAAACTGCAATCCGCTAAAACAAGCTTCGCAGTAAACGCTGCCCTCCAGTATTTGATTTAATAATTATGGAAATTCTGTTAAGTATTTTTATTAAAAGGCACGCTGTAGCAGAGCATGAGGCGCCGGAGGGGGTTCTCTTTTTCAGGACAAGAAGGTGATCTTATCGAAGCTATGGTGCCATTCGTCATCGGAGCAGTCGACGAATTCTGCTAGGCCGATCACACCGAAGCTACCGGAATGCTCGCCACAGTAGTCCTGAAAAAGAGAACCCCCTTCTGCGCCAACCCGCTGCGAGATTGGTGGTTTTAAACATTGAAACGAAAGTGCATGACATCGCCGTCCTGCACGATGTACTCCTTGCCTTCGAGCCGCCACTTGCCCGCTTCCTTTGCGCCCTGCTCGCCGTTGTTGGCGATAAAATCGGCGTAGGCAATCACTTCGGCGCGAATAAAACCTTTTTCGAAATCGGTGTGAATCACGGCGGCAGCTTGCGGTGCCGTGGCGCCGATGCGCACCGTCCACGCGCGCACTTCTTTTACGCCGGCGGTGAAATAGGTTTGCAATCCCAATAGGCCGTAACCCGCGCGAATTACGCGATCGAGTCCGGGCTCGGTCATCCCGAGCTCGGTGAGAAATTCCGCTTTTTCGTCGTCTTCGAGCTCGGCGATTTCCGCTTCCAATTTATTGCAGATCGGTACGACAACGGCGCCTTCCTGTTTTGCAATGCGTTGCACGACATCGAGATGCGGATTGTTTTCGAAGCCTTTTTCGTCGACGTTGGCGATGTACATCGTCGGCTTCGCGGTGAGCAGATGTAATTGTTTGAGCAGCGCCTTTTCCGCGTTGTCGAGTTTCAACGCGCGCACCGGTTTGCCTTCATTCAATTGCGGCTGCAATTTTTCCAGCAGTGCTTTTAGCGCGATCGCTTCTTTGTCGCCGCCTTTGGCAAATTTACTCGCGCGTAATAATTGTTTTTCAACGGTATCGAGATCGGCCAGCGCCAATTCCATATCGATAATTTCAATATCGGCAGCAGGGTCGATTTTATTCGCAACGTGAATCACATTGTCATCGTCGAAGCAGCGCACCACGTGCGCGATCGCATCGGTTTCGCGAATGTTGGCGAGAAATTGATTGCCGAGTCCTTCACCTTTCGAGGCGCCGGCGACCAATCCCGCGATATCGACGAATTCCATCGTCGTCGGCACCACCCGTTCAGGTACGACGATGGCGGCCAGCGCAGCCAAACGCGGATCGGGCATTGGCACGATGCCCGAGTTCGGCTCGATGGTGCAGAACGGAAAGTTTTCCGCCGCAATGCCGGCTTTGGTCAGCGCATTGAACAGCGTTGATTTACCGACGTTGGGTAAACCGACAATACCGCAATTGAAACCCATATCAGTTCTCTATGTATTAAGAGTTTACGTTGAATTAAAAGCCTACATTGAATTAAGAGTCTGCTTTGAAGGCGTGCAATTGATTCATTGCGCGCGACCATTGCCCGCTTACCGCGAGCGGCAATGCTTTCAACGCCGCGTCGATCGCCGCGTCGATCGCGATACGTTCATCGCGCAATGGTTTATTTAGCACATACCCTGTTACTTTATCGGCGCTGCCGGGGTGGCCGATGCCGATGCGTAGGCGATGAAAATTAGTTTGATTGCCGAATTTATTGATGATATCGCGCAGCCCATTGTGACCGCCGGGGCCGCCGCCCTGTTTCAGGCGTATTTCGCCGATCGGAATATCGAGTTCATCGTGCGCCACCAAAATTGCATCGAGTGGAATTTTGAAAAAGGTGGCGAGCGCCGCAACTGCCTGGCCGCTCAAATTCATAAAGGTGGTAGGAATTAATAATTTGATGTCTTGACCGACGCAATTAATACGGCCGCTCAATCCAGAAAATTTGTTGTCGCTCTGCAGCGTGCAGCCTTGCTGCTGCGCGAGGGCTTCGACGAACCAGGCGCCGGCGTTGTGGCGCGTTTCCGCATAGTCGCGGCCCGGGTTGCCCAGGCCGACGATCAATTGAATAGCGCTCACACGCGGAATTTCTCTTTAGCTTGAAGAGAGGAGAAGGCTTATTTGCCTTCTTCTTTCTTCTCTTCGGCGGGCGCTGCCTCTTCGGCGTCACCGGCCGAACCGCGCGGCAATGCCACGCTGACGACCGCCTGGTCGTGCGCGGCACCGTGCGCCAATTCCACGCTTTCGACATTGGCCGGCAATTTCAGATCGGAGATGTGCAGAATCTGCCCGACATGCATGTCGGTCATATCGACTTCGATGTATTCCGGCAGGTTTTGCGGCAGACAGCGCACTTCGATTTCGGAAATTGAGTGTGAAATCAGGCCGCCCTCAAGACGCGCGCCGATGCATTTGTCCTGATTGATGAAGTGCAGCGGCACGCGCATCGTGATCGTGTGCGCGGCATCGATGCGCTGGAAATCGGCGTGCAATAAAACCGGCTTCGACGGGTGGCGCTGCAAATCCCGCAATACGACCTGTTCGGTCGCGCCATCGATCGTCAACGCGATGATGTGCGAATAAAACGCTTCGTCTTCGAGCGCCTTGGCGAAGTCTTTCTGAATCAGGCTGATGCTTTGCGGGCCTTTGCTGCCGCCGTAAACAATGCCCGGCAGTTCGTTGGACAGACGACGCAGGCGGCGGCTCGCACCTTTCCCTGCACCGGTTCTGACCTTGGCAGTCAGGGTGAAGTTAGTTGCCATGATGTTGCTCCTGTAACCCTTGTTAAGGAGAAATCCTTGCTAAGGGCGGGTTGACGAAAATGCCGCCACATCTGCGACCGATGCGGCGGC
>DASXYH010000074.1:0-7046 GCA_036502545.1 Spongiibacteraceae bacterium | reverse complement strand
TGGCAATGAGGCTGTTGAACAAGTGGTTTATCGCGATGTCGCGACTCCCGGCCGGCAGTTGGGGAAACTCACCGACGTTGTTCTTGAGTTGGTCGATGAACTCACTCAGCGCGACAGCAAAATTGCTGGTTCCGACAGTGTGAAAAAATTAATAGCCATGTCAGAAAAAATCAAATCGATTAAAGAAGTGGTAGAGGATAATACCGCTGCGGCAGCAAAAGAATTACTCGACAAATTGAAGGCGACCGACAATGAAACCTTCAACGCCTTGATAAAAGAATATGCCGCGTCGATAAAATAAGTTGATCAGATGTAAAAAGCCGCTCATTGAGCGGCTTTTTTATTGCGTAGTTTTTGCAATCAAAAATTACAAAACCAACCGCCGAATATCGGCGAGCAATTCGTTGAGAAACGTGAAAAAACGTCCGGCATCGGCGCCGTTGACGACGCGGTGATCGTACGACAACGACAGTGGCAGCATTTTGCGCGGTACGAACTCTTTGCCGTTCCACAGCGGTTTGATTGCGAGTTTAGATACGCCGAGAATCGCAACTTCGGGCGCATTGATAATCGGCGTAAAACCGGTGCCGCCGATATTGCCCAAACTTGAAATCGTAAAACAGCCACCCTGCATTTCGTCGGGTTTCAGTTTGCGCTCTTTTGCTTTGTTAGCCAGTTCGGAGGTTTCCGCCGCCAAATCCCAAATCGATTTGCGATCGACATCGCGCACGACCGGCACCATGAGTCCCACCGGTGTATCGACGGCAATGCCGATATGCGCGTATTTTTTAAAAACGATATGCTCGCCATCGTTGAGCAGCGAAGCGTTGAATTTGGGATGGGCTTTCAATGCGATCGCACACGCTTTCAACAGAAACGGCAGCGGTGTGATTTTAATGCCGCGTTTATCGCCTTCCTCCTTCAGTGAAGAGCGAAACTCTTCGAGCTCGGTAATATCGGCATCGTCGAATTGCGTCACATGCGGCAGATTGAGCCAACTGCGATGCATGTTGGTGGCGGTGAGTTTGTTTAATTTCGTCAGCGGCTGTACTTCTATTTCGCCGAATTTGGCAAAATCGATTTCTGGAAGCGACGGAATACCGCTGCCGCCCCCTTTACCAATAGCAAAGAGGGCGCCGCCGCGTTTCTCCACCAAATCTTTGACGAAGTTTTTCAAATCGTCTTTTTGAATGCGGTTTTTCGGTCCGGAGCCGGAAATTTTTTCGAGATCGATACCCATTTCGCGCGCGAGTTTACGCACGGCGGGGCCGGCGTAAACGTTGCCGCTCGCCGGTACCGATTTTGGCGGCATGCGATTGGTCGCTGCGACCGGCGCGGTTTTTATTTCAGGCGTCACCGCCGGCGCGGCGTTCTGCATAGCGGAGCGTTTTTCTTCCGGCGCAGACTTTGCTGCCGTTGAAATGGTTTCCAGTTCGAGAATCGGGCTGCCCGCGGAAACTTTATCGCCTTCTTTGATTTTTAATGCGCGCACGATGCCGGCTTTAGGTGCCGGTATTTCCATCGATGCTTTATCCGATTCGAGCACGATCATCGTGTCGCCTTCGGCGAGCTGTGCGCCGACTTTCGCGTTCACCTCGATCACATCGACATTTTCGGAACCGCCGATATCGGGCACGTTAACGATTTCAATCGCGCCTTTGCCGACCGCTTTCGGAGATTCCGTTTTTTTCTCCACCGATTTTTCTTTTTTTGCCGCGGGCTTTTCACTCGCTGCCGACGCGGCGGCTTTCGGGTTTTCTTTTTCCGCGGCAGGCGGTTGTTCTTTCGCGTTTGCGGCGCCTTCGATAATTAAAATCGGATTGCCCTGTTTGACTTTGTCGCCGACCTTCACGTTGATGGCAATGATTTTACCGGCGGCGGGAGAGGGCACTTCCATCGATGCTTTATCGGATTCGAGCACGATCAGCGTGTCTTCGGGTTTGATGGTATCGCCGACCGCGACCGGTATTTCGATCACATCGACGGCATCGTCGGTACCGATGTCGGGCACTGAAATGGTTTGTTTGCTCACGATTGCATTCTCTTAACAGGCCCTAGCATTTCATCGGATCGCGTTTGTCGGGATCGATGCCGAATTGCTTGATCGCTTTGGCGACGTCCTTGAGCGCGAAGCGCCCTTCATCCGCCAATGCTTTTAGCGCGGCGATAACCACGAAGTAACGGTTGACCTCGAAGTGGTGGCGGAGTTTCCCGCGCGTATCGCTGCGACCATAGCCGTCGGTGCCGAGCACGACGTAGCGGTGCGGAATGTAGGGCCGCAATTGTTCGCCATACGATTTGATGTAATCGGTCGCGCAAATCACCGGGCCGCTGCGCTCTTGCAATTGTTGCGTAACATACGGAAGTTTCGGTTTGCTGTCGGGATGCAGCAGATTCCAATGTTCGCAGGCGAGGCCATCGCGGCGCAATTCGTTAATGCTGGTCGCGCTCCACACATCGGCGCCGATGCCGAATTCTTCGCGCAATATTTTCGCCGCCGCTTCCACTTCGCGCAAAATCGTACCCGAGCCCAGCAATTGCACGCGATCGCTTTTGCGGCGCGTATTTTTCGCTTCCTCGAGCAGATACATGCCGCGCACGATGCCTTCTTCGGCGCCGACCGGCATATCCGGATGCATGTAGTTTTCATTCATCAGCGTGATGTAATAAAAACAATTTTCCCGATCCTGATACATTCGCTTCAGGCCGCTCTGAATGATCACGGTGAGTTCGTACGCGTAGGTGGGGTCGTACGAGCGGCAATTCGGAATCATGTTCGCGAGCAGATGGCTGTGGCCGTCCTGGTGTTGCAAACCTTCGCCATTCAATGTCGTGCGGCCGGCGGTGGCGCCGAGCAAAAATCCGCGCGTTTGCGAATCGCCCGCGGCCCACGCCAGATCCATCACCCGTTGAAAACCGAACATTGAATAAAAAATATAAAACGGCACCATCGGATAACCGTGGTTGCTGTATGAGGTGCCGGTCGCGATCCACGCCGACATCGCGCCCGCTTCGTTGATGCCTTCTTCGAGAATCTGGCCTTTTTTGTCTTCCTTGTAAAACATGATCTGACCCGCGTCTTGCGGCGTATAGCGCTGGCCCTGTGACGAATAAATACCGAGTTGGCGGAACATGCCTTCCATGCCGAAAGTGCGCGCCTCATCGGGCACGATTGGCACTACGCGCGCGCCGATTTTTTTATCTTTCACCAATGTCGAAATCGTGCGCACGAATGACATCGTCGTCGAAATTTCGCGCTCGCCGGTGCCTTTCAATTGACCTTTGAGATCGTCGAGCGTCGGCACGTCGAGCGCTTCGAATTCATGGCGGCGCGCCGGCAGAAAACCGCCGAGATCGGCGCGGCGTTTGCGCATGTACATCATTTCCGGGCTGTCGGGCGCGGGCCGGTAGTACGGAACATTTTTAATTTCGGTATCGGAAATCGGAATCGCAAAGCGATCGCGAAATTTCTGCAGACTTTCAACATCGAGTTTTTTCACCGAATGGGTTTCATTGACGGCTTCGCCCGATTTACCCATGCCGTAACCTTTCACCGTCATCGCCAGCACCACAGTCGGCTGGCCTTTATGCGCAACGGCAGCGGCGTATGCGGCGTAAACTTTGTAAGGATCGTGGCCGCCGCGATTCAAATACATCAAATCGTCGTCGGATAAATCTTTCACCATTTCTAACAGTTCTGGATAAGCGCCGAAGAAATGTTCACGCGTATAGCCGCCGCCGTTGGCTTTGTAGTTTTGCAATTCGCCGTCGCATACTTCATCCATACGTTTTTTCAACAAACCCTGTTTATCTTTTTCCAGCAGTGAATCCCAATGGCGCCCCCAAATCACTTTGATAACGTTCCAGCCGGCGCCGCGAAATACGCCTTCGAGTTCCTGAATGATTTTTCCGTTGCCTCTAACGGGTCCGTCGAGGCGCTGCAAATTGCAGTTGACGACGAAAATTAAATTATCGAGCTGCTCGCGGCCGGCGAGCGAGATTGAGCCGAGCGATTCCGGTTCGTCGCATTCGCCGTCGCCGAGAAAACACCAGACTTTGCGATCGCCGTGCTCGATCAATTCGCGGCTCTGCTGATATTTCATTACGTGCGCTTGATAGATCGCCTGAATCGGACCGAGGCCCATTGACACGGTTGGGAATTGCCAATAATTCGGCATCAGCCACGGATGCGGATACGACGACAGGCCGTGACCGTCGACCTCGCGGCGAAAATTATCGAGCTGGTCTTCGTTCAGGCGGCCTTCGAGATACGAGCGCGCGTACATGCCCGGCGCGCTGTGGCCCTGGTAATAAATCAGATCGGGTTTTTCGCCGCCGCGAAAAAAATAATTGAAGCCGACATCGTACAACGTTGCCGCCGACGAAAATGTCGCGATATGACCGCCCAATCCTTCGTCGTTGTCGTTGGCGCGCATCACCATCGCCATCGCATTCCAGCGAATCAGCGAACGAATACGGCGCTCCATAAATAAATCGCCCGGCATGCGTTTTTCGGCGGCGGGCTCGATGGTGTTGCGAAACGGAGTGGTGATCGCCGCCGGCATTTTGGTGCCGGCCTGCGCGGCGTGTTCGGCCAGCGTCTTGATCAGAAACGCGGAGCGCCCGCGGCCCTGATATTTCAGTACGCTGTCCAGCGCTTCCAGCCATTCGCTGGTTTCCTGCGGATCTTTGTCCTCTAGCATGGTAACTCCACGTTGCAGCTAATTACTTGTTCAGCGCATATCCTGCCAGCGTGCGTTTTAATCGACACGTTGGGTTTGCCGCGATTACATCTCCATTCGAGATTTAGCCGGCACGACGCATTGGTTGCGCTGAAGCGCGAATACAGCAGTGTACAAAAGATGTCTTGCGATGATGGCCGCACCCGGATGGCGAGAGCAAGCCGATTGCCGCGCATCGGCAGACTTTGCCCAACGGGATTGCCGCGGGCAACGCAGTGAGGCATGCTCATTGCGTCAGTTTGTAAAAATTTTACATCTTCCTGGCGATTCGGCAAGCGGAATCCCGGGCTAAATTTATCGGGTTTTCCGCGTAAATGAATTTGCGCCGGCAGCGATCACAGTGTTTCGAAGACCGCGTTTCGCCCTATTCTGTAGTTTTTTTACACGTATATTCTACATGCCGGTGGCCGGCACCAGCACGACCTGCACGCGCTGATTGCGTTGCGCGACCCTATTCCATTCGCCGGCACGCACGGTGGGGTCGCTGGGATAATCCCACTTGGGCTCGGCAGCGCCGAGCGGTACCAGCTCGATCTGAATGCCGTCCGGTAATTCGTTCAGAAAGCGCTTAAAACCGGCGCTTTGCGCGGCGGACAATGCCTGCGATTGCTCGGTACTTTGTCCCAACGCGCCGCAATCGGTCAATGGCAATTCCGGCGGGGCGGGAATCCATGCTGCATTGCTGCCGTCCGCGGCGGATTGGCGTAACAGACAGAATTCGCCGATATGACTTTCCAGCCGAATCTTGCCATGGAAACCAGCTGCATTTAACTGCTGCACCAATTCCTGCAACAGCGGCAGACGATCGCCGCCGAATGGCGGCTCGCCATAGGGAAATTCCTGCGCTTGATTGACAGCCCACTCGATGGTTTTGAATACGAGACCGCGTTGCTTTTCGAGCTGCACTGCGCGATTCATTGCGCCCAGATACAAAACAGCGAGCACTGCTGTTGCGATCAAACTGAATGTGGTCAGCCAGTTCGGCCACCGCGAAACCGGTGGCGGCGCAGGAGAATGAATCGAAGCCTGCATCGATTGCGCAACAGGCAGCGCAGATGCGACAGTTTCCGGTTGGTATTCGACAGTCATACGCGGCGACTCTGCGGCAGGTTCCGGTGTCGCGATATTTTTATTAACGCCGAGCAACTTGTGCACTTCGAGCCGCTGCAGCACGGCGGTCAGATCTTCGGCGCTGGCAGGTTTTGAAATGACGTCGGCCGCGCCGAGTGCCCGCGCCTGACCAAAATAAACGCCGCCCTGAGTCGATGTGTACATGACAATCGGAATGGTCGCGGTGGCGCGATTCGACTTGATCGCTTTGACCGCCTGAAAACCATCCATGCCCGGCATCATGTGATCCATGAAAATCAAATCCGGGGATTGCGAATGCAAATAATCGAGCGCCTGCTCGGCGGATTCCACCATGTCGGTGGTGTAGTGTTGCTTGTCGAGTAGCAGCCGCAGGGCGTAACGCGCGGTTTTGGAATCATCGACGATAAGGGCGTGAGGCATACTGCATCCTGTCCACGCCGCCGCTTGGTTATTTAGCGACAGCAATCAACCCGACGTTTTGGTCTTAAGGACCTGCGCTAGATGTCGGATTTTCAAATGAAAGATTCCTACAACTATAGCCGCTGTTCGCTATCTCGCCCATTTTGCCGGCGCTCGAAAAGCGCCGATGTACTTAAAGATAATTTAATTGAATTGATAAAACGATTGCGCCGCTTTGAAGCGCTCCAAATTGTCGATCGCTTCTCCGTTTTGCAGTGCGCTATTGCCAAAATTCCCGTTCAGCGCCAGCCATATCGCATGACCATTTGGCGGCAATACATCGCGACGAAACAGCGCCAGCCACTGTTCAAACGTCAACGCCTGCACGGCGGCCAATAATTGTTCGCGGCTGTCGAACTGGCGATAACCGGCGCTGATGTCCTGCCACAGTCGATCGCTGGCCTCGCCAAAATTTTTCGGCTGTTCGGCGAGACGCTGCGCCAAGCCGCCGCGGTGCAGATCGAACAGTTGCCGCAATTGCGTTTCATCCCGTTGCGACCAGCGCTGCAAAAATGCCTGATACGCTTTCGCCAATTCACCCGGACCCGCCTTGGTAGATTGCACCAGAAAAACAATGCCCGGCACCTCGCGAATCGGCATTGGATAAGCGGCGACGATGTAGCCGAATTGTTGTTCCGTGCGCAGCCGCGCATAAAAATCAGCACTGATCATTTGCGCGCTAACGCCGAGCGCCGCGCGCGACGACTTGGAGTTATCCGCCGCCTGCCGATACCACAGCAGCGCGGCGTCGGC
>DASXYH010000073.1:0-6261 GCA_036502545.1 Spongiibacteraceae bacterium | reverse complement strand
AATTTTGAACGTATCGTTCATATACGGATCGTTGATCAGACCTTTCCAGCCGACGGTGGTGCGCGGCTTTTCGAAATACACGCGCATCACGATGAACAGCGTATCGCCGATATCGTCGGCTAGTTTTTTCAGACGGCGCGCATAGTCGTGCGCGGCTTCGATATCGTGAATCGAACACGGCCCGACCACGACGAACATGCGGTGATCTTTGCGATCGAGAATGTCGCGAATGATTTGCCGGCTTTGCGTCACCGTTGCACGCGCTGCGTCCGACATCGGCAGCGCCGTTTTCAATTGATCGGGAGTGATCAGAATTTCCTGCGCGGAAACATTGAGGTTTTCGACGACGCTGTTGATCTGATTGGGACTTTCGGGCATGGCGATTTCCGGTACTTCGATAATGCAATAGGGCCGCCGATTGTACCGAAAATGATGGATTATCGGTACCTGAGTGATGACACCAGCCGTTACAATGTGGTTTTACCGACAAGCAGCACTTCTCGCGGCAAGCCGATCGAGCCTGTTGTTTGCAGAGACCGTAGAGCGACAGGATGTCGCGACCGAGCCTACAGGGATGTATTCACGGCGTGTCGTCGCAAACAACAGGCTTGATCGGCGATTCGCTGGCACGGATGATTTGTTCGCGGACAGCCTTTCAATGACCAATCCAACGCTGCTATTCGATGCCGAATTATTAAGGCCCGCAATTGCGCGCGGCGCGCTCGTGCTGACGCCGAATCGGCGTCTGGCCAGTCGCATTCGTATCGCGCTGGCCGCGGGGCAAGCGGCCGCTCCGGCGGCACCGGTGTTTGCGCTCAGTGTTTGGCTGCAACAATTGTGGCAGCAGCTGGTGTTGCGTGGCGATCCGCTCGCGGCTGGCTTATGGGTGTTGAATTCGACGCAGGAACTCGCGCTGTGGGAACAGGCGGTGCGCAGTGGGGATATGCCGTTGCTGCGTCCCGGGCAAGCAGCGGAACAGGCGCAAAGCGCGTATCGCACGCTGGCACTGTGGCGGCAGTTGTCGCTGAGTTCCGCCTTGCGCACCGAATGCGCGGCGCAACCGGATAGCGGCATGTTTATCGAATGGGCCGATCGCTTCGCGCTGAGCTGCGCAAAGCGACAGGCGCTGGCAGCAGCGGAGCGCGATCGGCGCGTGGTCGAAGCCGCATTGCAACGGCGCTTGCAATTGCCGCCGATCATCGTCACGGTCGGTTTCGACGATATGCCGCCGCTGTATCGCGCGCTGCTGCAATGCATCGACGATTGTAGCGAACTCGAATTGCCGGATCGATCGCAGCAGGCATTGTGCATCGGTTACGACACACTCGAAAAACAATTGCAGGCCGCCGCGTTGTGGGCGCAGCGGCAATTGCAAAAAAACTCTACCGGCCCAATTGCGATTGTCGTGCCCGAACTGAATCAACAGCGCGCGCTGGTGGAGCGCGTGCTGCTCGATGTGCTCACGCCGGAGCATGTGTTGCCACAGCAGCCGCGCCGCCTGCCGCTGCTGAATTTTTCCGCCGGCGATGCACTGGCGCAAATGCCGTTGATTCGCTGCGCGCTGCAACTGCTCGAATTAACCGCGCATGAAATCGAGCGAGAAACGCTGCTGCAATTAGTGGGCGCGCCGTTTCATGTCATCGGTGCAGATTGCGATGCGCTGACAATGTTTATCGAGCGCATCTGCGCACTGCGCACGTCGAAATTGCGCGCGGCACAATTGCGGCAATGCGCCGAGGCGGTGGCGCAGCACTATCCGCAATGGCCGTTGGCGACGCTGCTGCAGCAATTGGCGGAACACGTGCGACGCGAACGTCTGCGCGCTGCGAAATATTCGGCGCGGCAATGGGCCGAAATTTTTTCGCAACTGCTGACAACGTTCGGCTGGCCCGGTGCGCGCACGCTCGACAGCATCGAATATCAACAGCATGCGCATTGGCAGCAAACGCTGATCGAGTTCGCGCGATTCGATCAGATTGCGGGGCCGCTCGATTGCAATGCCGCGTTGCAGCGTTTGCGAACGTTATTGCAGGCGCAGGTATTTCAGCCGCAAACGGCGGATACACCGCTGCAGGTGCTCGGTGTGCTGGAGGCCGCCGGTTTGCAATTTCACAGTCTGTGGTTGTGCGATATGGGCGACGATCGCTGGCCCGCCGCGGCCGCGCCGCATCCGTTATTGCCGCGCGATTTACAGCGCCGTTTGCGCATGCCGCGCTGCGATGCCGAGCGCGAATTCGATATCGCCGCACGGCTGACGAATTCGCTGCTCGCGAGCGCGCAAAATATCGTCGTCAGTTATCAAAATCAGCGCGAAGAAGTCGCGCGTCAACCGAGCCCGTTATTTAAAACATTGCCAAAAATAAACAGCCGCGATTTATTCGGTGTCGATCTGCCGGAGTTACTACCTGCGCTGGCGCGGCGTCGACAAAGCCACGCACAATTTCATATCGAAGCATTTGCGCCCGGTCGCGCGCCGCTGATCGACACCGGCGAAACCGCGCGCGGCGGCAGCGGATTATTTAAGGATCAGGCCGCGTGCCCGTTTCGCGCATTCGCCGCGCATCGTCTCAATGCCCGCCCACTCGATGAACCGGTGGCGGGGCTCGATGCCGCCGAGCGCGGCGTTATTTTGCACAGCGCATTGGAATATGTTTGGCGCGAATTGAACACGCAGGCGGCATTGCTCGCGTTAAGTTCTGCGCAACAGGATGAATTAATTCAGCGCGCAGCGGTGAACGCGCTGCGCGATTTTTCTGCGCAACAGCCGCATCGTATCGGTCTGCGTTTCACGCAATTGGAAATCGTGCGCTTGCAGCGCGTATTGACCGGCTGGCTGGCCATCGAACGCGAGCGCGGCGAATTCAGCGTGCACGCGCTGGAAATGCGCAGTCAGATCACGTTCAACGAGTTGCTGCTGCGCATGCGCGTCGATCGCATCGATCGCCTGGCAGATGGGCGTTTTCTCATCATCGATTACAAAACCAAAAATGCGAATTGCTCGATTCATGAATGGCTTGGCGAGCGCCCCGATGAACCGCAGCTGCCGTTGTACGCCGCCGCATTCGACAGCGACGATGAAGCGCTTGCCGGTATTGCTTTTGCGCAGGTGCGCTTGGAAAAACCGCAGTTGATCGGCGTAGGCGCCGACGATTTATCACAGCAGGGATTCAGTTTGCCGAGTCATTTTAGCGATGGTGAAGTACTGCAGGATTGGAGCGATCTGCAGATGCGCTGGCGCAGCGTGCTCGCCGAGTTGGCGCAGCAATTTATCGAAGGCCATGCGCCGGTCGCGCCGAAAACAGCGGCGACCTGCGATTTCTGCGCGCTCGATTCAGTTTGCCGCATTCACCACGAAAACGCGGCGGATGATATCGATGCGCGTCGAGAGAATTTACAATGACAATATCGCTGCCTGTCGATGCCGCGCAACGCGCCAGCGCACTCGATCCGACGCAATCGTTTTGCGTTACGGCGCCGGCCGGTTCAGGCAAAACGGAATTGTTGAGTCAGCGCGTGCTGGCGCTGCTCGCGCAGGTGCAGCAACCCGAAGAAATTCTTGCGATCACATTTACGCGCAAGGCGGCGGCGGAAATGCGCGAACGCATACTGCAGGCATTGCGCGCTGCGCAAAACACCGAGCCGAGCGAACCGCATAAACGCCATACCTGGCGGCTGGCGCGCGCGGCGTTGTCGCACGCGGAAAAAAACGGCTGGAATTTATTGGAAAATCCCGCGCGGCTGCGCGTGCAAACGATCGACGGTCTGTGCGGCAGTCTCACCGCGCAAATGCCGGTGCTGTCGCAATTCGGCGGACAACCGCGCGTTACCGAGCGCGCGCAGCCGTTGTATCGCGAAGCGATCGATGCGCTGTTGCAGCAACTCGAACAAGACGATGCAGTCGGCGAATGTCTCGGCGCGCTGTTATTGCATATGGATAATCGCGTCGAGCGTTTGCACGAATTACTCGCGAGTTTACTCGCCTGTCGCGATCAATGGTTGCCGCACATTTATATTGGTATAGATAGGTCTACTGGGATAAATAGCGACGGCAGTATCAGCAGCGACGCCGTGCGCATGCATCTCGAAAATACATTGCGGCAAATTCGCAGCGACGCGCTCGCAAAACTCGGCGACGCGATACAAATCTACGGCGGCGAATTATTAGCGTTGCTCGATTTTGCCGCGGCGCGTCTCAGCGAATCGCAACCCAAGCATCCGCTATGCCTATTTGCCGGTTGCATTGCGTTGCCTGATTTCAATGCCGATGCGGTGGAGCACTGGCAATTGCTGGCGAACTGGCTGCTCACCGATAAAGGCACTTTTCGCAAACGCGTTACCGTCAAGGAAGGTTTTCCGCCGGCAGAGGGCATGCATAAATTGCTGTACAAGCAGCGCAAGGAAGCGATGCAGGCACTGCTCGAAACGTTTGCCACCGATGAGGGTTTGCGCGAGCTGCTCGATGAGGTCCGCTATTTGCCGGCGGCGAATTATCCCGCTTCGCAGTGGCAGATACTGGTGCAATTGACGCGCGTACTGATGCAAGCGGTAGCGCAATTGCGGCTGGTATTTCAAATTCGCGGCGAAGTCGATTTCACCGAAATTTCACTGTCCGCATTGCAGGCATTGGGCGGCGCGTTGAATCCGAGCGATTTGATGCTGCGTCTGGATCAGCGCATCAATCATTTGCTGATCGATGAATTTCAGGATACATCGTCGACGCAATTTCGTTTACTGCAGCGATTGATCGAAGGCTGGCGCGAACACAATGAGAGCGGCGCCGCGCCGCGCACATTATTTATCGTCGGCGACGGCATGCAATCGATTTACGGTTTTCGCGAAGCGAAAGTCGGTTTGTTTTTGGAAGCGCGCGAGCAGGGCATCAACCAGGTGCGGTTGGTCGATGCGCCGTTATCGGTAAATTTTCGTTCGACGCCGACGGTGGTGAACTGGATTAATCGCGTGTTCGAACAGGCGTTTCCGGCGCTCGAACATGTCGCGCGCGGCGCGGTGCCCTACGAAAACTCTACCGCGTTCAATGACGATGCGCCGTTTAGCGAGGTGGCGATTTACGGCGTGCGCAACGATCCGCAGCGAACGGCGGAAGCGCAGCGCTGCGTCGAACTTGTGCAGCAAGCATTGCAGCGCGATGCGAACGGCAGCGTGGCGATTCTGGTGCGCAGTCGACCGCATTTGTACGCGATTGTGCCGGCATTACAGCGCGCCGGAATTTTATTTCGCGCTACCGATATCGATCCGCTGGCGCAACGCGCGCATGTGCAGGATGCGTTGATTTTGTTAAAAGCGCTGTTAAATCCGGCCGATCGCATCGCCTGGCTCGCATTGCTGCGCGCGCCGTTAATCGGTCTCGACCATCGCGATTTGCATTTGGTCGCCGCCGGTGCCGATGGCGGCGGCGTGCGCACCGCGGTGCTGACGCGGCTGCGCGATCATGCAGTGCGTGCGCAGTTAAGCGCGGTGGCGGCGCGGCGTATCGATTACGCATCGAGTGTTATCGAGCAGGCATTGCGGCAGCGCGCGCGCAAACCGCTGCGCAGTTGGCTCGAAGGCATTTGGATCGCGCTCGGCGGCGAATTGCTCACCCGCACGAATAATGCGGCGGAAGATATGCAGGCATTGTTCGATCTGCTCGAACAGTGCGGCGAAGAATTTGCAATGTATGAACTCGAACAGCGCCTGCAGAATTTATACGCGCGCGCAGACAACGATAGCGACGCGCGCGTCGTATTGATGACGATACATAAATCGAAGGGTCTCGAATTCGACACCGTAATTGTGCCCGCGCTCGACGCCGGCGCGCGCTCCGATGATAAACCGCTGCTGCGCTGGAGCGAATATCTCGCCGCCGACGGCGCGCTCGGTATCGCGCTGGCCGCCAAGTCGGCGATGGGCGGCGCTGACGATACCATTTATCGTTGGCTCGAATTCGAGCATAAACAGCAGAAGCGACTTGAGGATACGCGTCTACTATACGTAGCGGCGACGCGCGCGATCAAACGTTTATATTTATTGTTTCGCACGAACGATGCGCAAGAATTCAAAACGCCGTCGAGTCACAGTTTGTTGAACCGTATTTGGGATGCGGTGCAGGCCGAGGTGATTTGGAGCGATGCGCTCGCGCCGGCGCTGGTGTACGAAGAAATCGATGACGCTGCGATACTGTTGCGAATCCCCGCGCACTGGCGTTTGCCTGAAGCCGAAGAAATTGTGGTGAGCAATACCGACAACACGCCGCAATTACTC
>DASXYH010000072.1:0-8871 GCA_036502545.1 Spongiibacteraceae bacterium | reverse complement strand
GAGGGCAATACCTTGCTCGAAACCGAACGTATTGAAACTTCCGTATCTCCCTATCTGGGTCCGCAGCGCGCGATCAGCGATGTCAACGCCGCCGCGGCGAATCTTGAGCGCGCATTTCGCGATGCTGGCTATCCGACAATTTATGTCGATGTGCCCGAGCAAAATGTTGTCGATGGCGTGGTTACGCTGCGCATTACCGAGGGCCGCATCGGTCGCGTGCATATCGAAGGCGCGCGCTATTTTTCGCCGAACGGCATCCGCGAAAAATTGGCATCGGTGCAACCGGGCGAAGTATTGCATGTGCCAGCAATGCAGGCGGAATTGAATGCGGTCAACGCGCAATCGGCCGATTTAAAGGTGGTACCGGTACTAAAACCGGGCAAAACGCCGGGCCTGGTCGATGTCGATTTGAAGGTAAAGGATAGCAATCCGCTGCACGGCTCGGTCGATCTTAATAACTACAATTCCGCCAATACCACCGAATCGCGTTTATCGGTGGGTTTGAGTTACGACAATTTATGGCAGCAGCAACACAGTCTTGCGGTGCAATGGCAAACCGCGCCGCAGAAACCCAGCGAAGTCGATGTGTTAGTCGCGACGTATATTGCGCCTTGGTTCGACACCAATAACCGAGTTGCGATTTATGCCATCGATTCGAATTCCGATGTGGCTTCGGTCGGCTCGATCGATGTGGTCGGCAACGGCAAAATTTACGGTGCGCGCTTTGTGATGCCGCTGCCCTCCGATCGCAAATACGTGCAGTCGTTCAGCTTCGGCGCCGATTACAAAGACTACAGCGAAATCATTCGTCTCGATCCGACCAATAAAATCAAAACACCGATCGATTACGCCGTGTGGACGTTCCAGTACAACGCCACGCAATTCACGCCGAGCTCGCAATTGCAGTGGAGCCTGAGCGCCAATTTCGGCATTCGCGGCGTCGGCAACAGCGATCAGGAATTTATCGACAAACGCAATCGCGCGCAGGCGAATTTTGCCTATTTGCGCGGCTCGATCGATCGCACCGATACCTTCGCAACGGACTGGCAATTGCTGTCGAGTTTTCGCGCGCAATTTTCCAACTCGCCGTTAATCAACAACGAGCAGTTCAGCGCCGGTGGTTCGCGTTCGGTGCGCGGTTATTACGAATCGCAGGTGCTCGGCGATAACGGCGTCAGTCTCGGTTTGGAAATGAGAACGCCAAAACTCATCGATAAAATAGACAAGCTCGACGATCTGCGTCTGCTGGCATTTCTCGAAGGCGCGCGTTTACGTGTGCAGGATGCATTGCCTGGGCAGGAAGACACGATCGATATCGCGGGAACCGGTATCGGCTTCGTTATGCGCGCATGGAACAGCGTCGATCTAACAATGGATTGGGCATACGCGTTAAAACAAAACGGCAACATCGATCGCGGCGATCAGCGTATCGGCGCCGATCTGTTGTGGAAATTTTAACGGGATGAAAATTTTAAAGCGCGGAAATTTTAGCGATGAGCGGAGCGGTGCAATGAACGATACCGGTTGGCGCAAAAAACCGTTGGCGCGTGCGATCGTAATTTCCAATTGCTGGTTGTTGATCGTCAGCGCCAGCGCACCGCTTTATGCCGCTCCGCCCGCAGTCAACGCGCTGCCGCAGGCCGCCAATATTTTAGTCAATGCCAATCAGGGTGCCGCAACCGTCAATACGGTAGGCAACACCATGACGGTCAATCAAGGCAGCAATAAAGTCATTTTGAATTGGAAAAGCTTCGATATCGGCAAAGACGGCAAAGTGCAATTCGTGCAGCCATCGGCGCAGGCGATTGCGCTGAATAAAATCGGCGACAGTGCCGCGAGTCAGATTTTCGGCCAGCTCGGCGCCAACGGTACGATTTATCTTGTCAACAATAATGGCATTATTTTCGGGCAAGGCTCACAGGTAAATGTGCACAGCCTGCTCGCCTCGACGTTGAATATCGATGCGAATCAATTCATGAATTCGTCGATATTGAACGCTATCAACGACAACAAGGCCGCGCTCGAAGGCGGTTCGGCGGCAAATGCGTCGATCATTGTCGAAGCGGGCGCAAAAATTTCGACTGACGGTAACAGCGGTCAGATTTTGATGTTCGCGCCAAACGTGATCAACAACGGCGAGATTCGCTCGCCCGATGGCCAAACCATTTTGGCCGCGAGCCAGGATCGCGTTTATTTAACCGCATCGGATAAAGATCAGGATCTGCGCGGTATTCTGGTCGAGGTCGACACCGGCGGTAACGTTACCAACGTCGGACAAATTGTTGCCGAGCGCGGCAACATCACTCTGTTAGGACTTGCCGTTAATCAGTCGGGACGACTGACCGCGACTACATCCGTTGACGTGAATGGATCGATACGTTTGCTCGCACGCGATACGGTGAGTCTTAAAGATACAGTTAATGAGAAAAATGACAAGACGACTAAATCACTTTTACTGGACGACCCGTCGGAGCTACCTAGCTCATCGCACATTGCGGTTGCGACGCATTCCGGCACCGTTACTATTGGTAATAATTCAACAACGGAAGTGATTGCCGATAGCAGCAGCGGTACCGCCGCCGACGCGCAGCCACAAAATAAATCGCGCATCGACGTGATGGGTAAAACCATCGCCGTGAATTCAGGCGCGGTGGTCAGCGCGAAAAGCGGGAAAATTAATCTCACGGCGACCGCGACACCGGATGATCCGGAAAGCCCGATCGCGCGCAATGACAGCCGCTTATTAATCGACAGCAACGCCACACTCGATGTGTCGGGTGAAAATGTGGAATTGCCGATGGAGCGCCGCGTCGTTGCGGTCGAGCTGCGCGGCGATGAATTGAAGGATTCGCCGCTGCAGCGCAATGGTGTATTGCGCGGCAAAACGGTGAATGTCGATATCGCCACCGGTACGCCGTTGGTTGCGGATTTAAGTCCGACGCTTGCGAAAATTCAAAAGGGCGTGAAAGAGCGCATGGTCGAAGGCGGCACCATCAATCTGCATTCGCAGGGCGATGTGGCGTTCAACGACAATGCGACATTGAACACAGCGGGTGGCTCGATCACATATGCCGCCGGTTTGATCAACACCACCAAATTAATGACCAGCGATGGCCGTGTCGTCGATATCGGTAAGGCCGATCCCAATCAGCGTTACGCCGGAATTTTTGGCGAGCATTCGGTAACGCATTTCAAGTGGGGCAAGACCGATTACGGTCAAACCAGCGCATTAACCCTGGGCACTTACTACAACAGTTTTACCGAAGGTAAAAACGCGGGTTCATTGAATATCGCCGCGCAGGCGCTGCAGGGTTTTGATCGCGCGAATATTCAGGCCGGCATGCAGCGCGGCCCGACGCAGCGCGATATTACAACAGGTCCCGCCGGCGGCACGGTGAATATAGTGCTCGGCTATGCGGACAAAGCTAACAATTCAATAGGTGCTATTCAGAATGCGGTGATCGATCAAGTCGGCCACAGTCAAGCTATTGCGTTAAGCGATTCATTGGCACCAAATAACGGCGAATTACCGCTGGCGTATTTTTCCGCCGACAAATTGAATGCGAGCGGCGTATCGTCGTTTTCGCTGACCAGCAACGGCCATATCGACGTTAACGAAAATACCAATGTGCGGCTGACGGCGGGCAGCAAATTTGCGTTGACCGGCACCTCGCTCGATTTCAACGGCACGGTGCGCAGCGCGGCGGGTGCAGTCGTGCTGAAAACCGCAGCGCCGAGCAGTGCTATCGATGATGCGCAGCCGTTAACGCTCGGCGCGCGCAGCGTTATCGATGTCGGCGGTGCCTGGAACAACGATGCGCTCGATTTAAAAAATGCAAACCCGCTGGCAATACTCGCGTTGAATGGCGGCAGTATCGATATCGGCGCGCGCGGTAATTTAACTGTGGCGTCAGGCGCACGGTTGAATGCCAATGCCGGCGCGCAATTGACGAGCGCGGGTGTTTTCAAAGGCGGCAGCGGTGGCAATATTGCATTTACCACGAATGCAGGCAGCAATAGCGACACTGGCTCCAGGCTGATATTGAATGGTGCTTATTCGGCTTACGGTTTCGGCAACGGCGGCAAACTCGCGCTTGAAGCCAATGGTTTTCAAATCGGCGGCGCATCGAACGATGCGCGCATTGTGCAAATCGATCCAGCGTTTTTTGCACGTGGCGGATTTTCCGATTATTCGCTGAAATCGAATTTAATCGGCATCGATATTGCGCCGCAAACGCAAATAGCGCCGCAGCAACAAAATTTTGTCGTGAAGGATTTTAATCGGCTGACAACCATTGCCAGCGGTGGTGACATCGGCAGCGTATTGCAATTGCAGACATTGCCCGACTACAACCGCAATCCGGTGAGTTTGCATTTGAACGCGGCGCAAGCGGTGGCGCGAACTACCGATTTGTCGGCCCCGGCCTACTTGCGCGTCGGCAGTCAAGCGCAGATCAATGCCGATAATGGCGCCACCGTTGATTTAATCAGTGTCGGCAGCATTGCTGTCGACGGTGCGATTCATGCGCGCGGCGGAAAAATTAATCTCACGATCGAAGATCCCGCCACGGGCGCATCCATCGATCGCGGTTACAGCGCAACGCAGGCGATCTGGCTCGGAAATCATGCGTTGCTCGACGCGGCCGCGACGGTCGAGCGCGCGCTCGATCCAACTCAGCAATTGATCGATAAAGTATTCGATGCGGGCGCCATCAATATCGCCGCCAAGCGCGGTTTCATTGCGGCCGCTCCCGGCTCAGTGATGGATGTATCCGGCGCCGCTTATCTTGTCAATTTGCCGCGCAACGCAATCGAACGCGCAGGGCAGCGCAGTGTCACCGTCAACGCCGCTGCAGGAGCGATTAATCTTACGGCTGCCGATGGCATCGCCGCGTATTCGACATTCAATGGACACGGCAGCGGCGACGGTTTAGCGGGCAGTATTAATTTCACACTCGATGGCGGCCTGCGCAATGAAGGCACGCAGGCTTCGACCTTCGCATTTTTTCCGCTCGAAATCAGCGTTGGCGAGAATCTGCCAAATTGGGATGGAGCGATTCAGGCAGGTTCGGCATTACCGAATACGCTGCGCGGCAAGGCGCTGATTGCGGCTGACAGCTTGCGCAGCGGCGGCTTCGGAAGTTTGAGTCTCGCAACATCCAATCGGCCTTCCGTAAATAATGGCGCAGTGCTCAATGATTACGGGCGCATCAGTTTCAACAGCGATGTTGCGCTGGCGCTAAGCGATAGACTCACGTTGAGCGCAACGAATATTAATATTGCAAATCACAATGTCGATTTATCCGCGGCGATTGTGAATATCGGTCGCGACGGCGGTCAATCGCCAAAATCAGTTTTTCAAAATCTGGAGCAGACGGCTGCCGGCACCGGACAATTTAATTTAAGCGGAAAATTTATCGATGTGGTCGGCAATGTCGGCATTTCCGGTGCGGCCGCTACACAGTTATCGAGCGCGACCGATTTGCGTTTTCGCAACGTCATCGATGCCAATAATTTAAAACAATTGGCTGCCGCCCAATTCACGACACCGGGCGATTTAACGTTGCGCGCCGCGCAAATTTATCCGAGCACGATGAGCGATTACACGATTGATCTGACGGGTACCGATTCGACATTAACTACCGCATTGCCTGCTGGCGGTGGCACGCGTACACCAATTCTCTCCGCCGGCGGAAAACTCGCGCTGATGGCACCGAACATCGAACACGGCGGCAATCTAGTCGCGCCGCTCGGCACGATTGAACTCGATGCAACCAACAGTATTCATTTGGCGGCGGGATCGAATATCGATGTATCGTCGAATGTGCTGATTCCGTACGGTCGTTTGCTCGGCAGCGATTTGTACTGGACGTATCCGATCGTCGATGGCCAGCCGTTGATCATCGATAAAGTGCCGCAAAAATCTGTCGTGTTAAATGCGCCGAGTACCAAAATGGATAGCGGCGCGACGGTGAATTTAAGTGGCGGCGGCGATATCTATGCGTTCGAACAAATTCCCGGACCCGGCGGTTCGAAAGATTTTCTCGCGGCGGAAAATGCCAACGGTGCGTTCGCTGTCGTGCCGTGGCTGTCGAGTTTAGCAACGCCGTTCGACACCGTAGAAATGCAAGGCTTCAACATTGCGCTGGGCACGACGATATGGCTCGACGGCGCGAACGGTTTGCCCGCCGGCAATTACGCCGTATTACCGGCGCATTATGCGTTACTGGACGGCGCTTACTTGATCACACCAAAAGGCAGCGCATTGCCCGGCGTGGTGGCGAAAGGTACGGCGATCGATGGCACGGCTATCGTCACCGGACGTTTCGGTCGCGGCATGAGCGGACAATACGCGAGCCAGTGGCAAAGCTTCAGCGTCGAAACGGGCGCGGCCGCGCGTTTGCGCAGCGAATATAAAGAATCCACCGGCGCCGAATTTTTCAAGGATGATACAGTCGATCTTGCGGCCGATGCGGGCCACATGCTGATATCGGCGCAAACCGCGCTCGAATTAAACGGCTCGATCAACGCGGCAGCGCAAAATGGCCGCGGCGCACAGCTCGATATTATCGCCGACAAAATTGCCGTGGTTGCCGATCTTGCGCAGGACGTCGGCACCGGCGTTGTTAAATTAGCAGCGTCCGCGCTAAATCATCTCGGTGTCGATAGTTTGATGCTCGGCGGTACGCGCACACGTGCGGGCGATGACACCAACGTCGATGTGCGCAGCAGCGATATTACCGTCGGTAGCGGCGCGCAATTGCAGGCGCCCGATATTATTCTCGCCGCACGCGATCACATAGCGGTGCAAGCCAATGCCAGCGTGCAGGGCAGCGGTACGTCCACCGTCAACACGCGCGCGTTTATTATCGACGGCGATGGCGCGCTGTTGCGCGCATCGAGTGCTGCACAAAGCAATGTGCAACGCAGCAATTCCAGCGGCAGTGCGGGCGATCTGCAAATCGCGACGACTGCTCAATTAGGCGCGGATAAATCGTTGCTGCTCGATGCCACCCGTACGATGACTTTGCCCAATACGATCGGGCTCGATAACGGCTCGCTCAATATCAGCGCCAACCGCATCAGTCTCGGCGACGTGCCCGCCGCAACCACCGGCGTTGCATTCAGCAATGCGCAACTCAATGCGCTTAACGCGCAGGAACTGCGTTTCAGCAGCCGCAGTTCGATCGATTTCTTCGGTTCGGTGAATTTCCAAAACCGCACCACGACATTAAATACCGGTGCGTTGCGCAGTATGCAAGCGGGTGATGCGCGCATCAGCGCCACCGATACCCTGCAATTGCAAAATGGCGTGAACGGCGCGGGCAGCAGCGGCAACGCCAATGGCGGTGGCAACTTAATTCTCACCGCAAAAAATATTGTGCTCGGCAGCGAAAAAGATACGGCATCGACCTTAGCGCTCGATGGTTTCAATGCGGTGCAATTGGGTGAGGCGGGACAAACCGCAAGCTTGCGCGGCGCAGGGGAATTTTCACTACTCGCACCGGCCCTGACGATTTACGCGGACAACATCGGCGCGGCGAGCGCCGGCGCCAAAATCAATTTACTCGCGAGTGGTGCGGTTGCGCTCAATAAAGCGAATGCGGCGGCGAGCACTTCGATACCGGCAAATAATCCTCCGCTGGGCGCAGAGCTGACAATTGAAGGCGCATCGATTCGACACGACACGGCAATCAATTTGCCGAGCGGTATCGTATCGATGACGGCAACTGGAACCCAAGCCACAGACGATGTTGCGCTGGGCAGCAACGCCAATATCGATGTCAGCGGCGCGACCATTGCGCTGCAACATGCAAATATCAATACCGCTGGCGGCACCGTAAATCTCATATCGAACAATGCTAGCGTACGTGCCGAGTTTGGATCCAGCGTCAACATCAGCGGCGCGAAAGAGAGCGGCAATGCCGGCACGTTGAATATTTTAGCAGCGCAGGGCAGTGCGACATGGAGTGGTGCTCTGGTCGCCCAGGCAGCCGGCTCAGCGAGTGGCGGCAATTTAAGCGTTGATGCCAAAGCGTTGGATGCAAACTCGCTGATAACAACTGCAAGCAGCGCCGGTGCGACTAACAGTTTGATATTGCGTGCTCGCACTGGCGACATTGTTGTTAATGAAGATGTGCACGCACAAAAAATAAATATCAGCGCAGATGGTAGCAATATCGATAGCCCCCGTGATGGTGCGCTCACGGTGAATTCGACACTCGATGCGTCGGGTGCCAATGGCGGCAGCATTGCGCTTTATTCGCATGATGATTTAACGCTGAATGAAACCGCCCACCTCATTGCCAAAGGCAACGGCGATGCAACGAACAATACGGGGCGTGGCGGCATCGTCGAACTCGGCAGCAATCATGGCAATTTAGTTTTTAACGCCGGCAGCGCGATCGATGTCAGCGGCACCACGCTCGGTGGCGATGTGAATCTGCGCGCGCTTCGCAATGCGAGCAACGACGGTGTTGCGGTAATCAATTCCGGTATTGCAGTGACAGGCGCGGAGCGCGTGCAGCTCGCCGCGGTGAAAACCTACAATAGCGCGGTACTCGACGGTAATTTACTCGCGCAAATGCAAAGCGATGCAACTGCCTTTTTCGGCGATGCCGCGCATGAAGCGCAATTGAAAAATAATCTCGGTACGCTCGGCAGTCTCGATAAATTTCATCTGGTGCCCGAATTTGAAGTTGTCAGCAACGGCAACCTCACTGTGAGCAACGCGGTCGATTTCGCCGCGGATGCGGATGCCAATGGTGTCGCGCACGCATGGCGTTTCGGTGTCAATGGCGAGGCGCCGGTTCTCACATTGCGCGCTGCTGGGGATTTGAATGTCGAGCAATCGCTGAGCGATGGTATTTT
>DASXYH010000071.1:0-10543 GCA_036502545.1 Spongiibacteraceae bacterium | reverse complement strand
TGCGTGTGTTTTTTCCAATGCCGCGGCCATTTGATTGACGGCGGATTGCAATACGTGAATTTCACCGAGCCCATGTTCCGGCGTGCGTGTGCCGAGATTGCCCTGCGCCAACGCCACCGTGGTTGCGGTCAACGCACTGATAGGGCGCGCCAGCCGTTCGCCGAGAAACCACACCAGACCGATACTGATAATAAGCACCGAAGTGCCGACCAGTCCGCTGATCAGCACGGCGTGATTGCGACTGGCGATAATGCCCTGCCGCGACAACGTGATTTGAATGCGGCCGATGGCCGCGGCACGATGGTTTTCGGCCACCACCTCACCACTATTCAGTTGATCGTCGAGCGCGATTGGCTCCATCGTTATCGGCGAATCGAAAATATCGACATTTTGCGCAGCGATTGGATTGCCGATCGTCGCCAATAAATTATTTTTCGCATCCCACACGCTGATGTTGGCCACGGGGCCGGAAATCGAGCGCAATAACAATACGCGCAACTGCTCCTGGTTGCCGGTCAACACGGCAAATTCGTTCGCCACTGCCAACTGTTTTACCAGTAATTGCCCGTGTTCGCGCTGCATCGCTTCCTGATCGTTGAGGCGCGCCGTCAGCAAAAAACTAAAAATTACGATGTATAAAATCAGCATCGGAATCGTGCTCAGCAACACAATTTGCTGTGCGATCTTCAATTGTCGCCAGCGCCGTTTAACAGCCATTGCCGCAGTCCCCGGGTTGGTTTTGCAACCATGCAGAAATTATTTTTTCATCCGGAATAGATAGGTTTAACGATGCCGCCACCTGTGAATTGATAGCGACGCGAAACACTTTCGGATATTGCGGCCGCATCAGTTTACGATCCTGTAAAAATGCGCCTACCATCGCCACCAGTTGTTGCAGGTATTGATCCGATGCGGTGTAGCAGGAAGCCAGACTGCCGGCGTTGACGAACGCCCGGCTCGGCCCGATCAATACTTTGCCGTGACGGTAGGTGGTCAGTAAAACGCTGCGGATCGTATCGCTGTTATAAATTTGCGGATCGTCGATGCCCAGCAATACATCGTTATCGCGCATCAGCTGCGACAACAATTTCGGCCACTCGGTTTGATTGTCGATAACCGCGTCGGTAATCAACACGTCGCTGTCGCGCTGCAGCTCGGTGTTACTTTGCGGCAATGGACGGCTGCCGTGAATGATCGCCGCGCTTTGCAAATGCGGGAGCAGCAATTTGGCCAAACGCAATTGTCGCGACAGCGGTTGATCGCGATATAGCGCCGTTATTTTGCGATCGTGTTTGTCGTCGGCATTGAAAGCGATTGAGCTGACGTAGAAAGCAATTGCACCGGCAAAATTGGCTTTGCCGTTCAGCCAGGGCAGCGCGGCATCGCCCACCGCGATCGCGATCGTCGTCTGCGCGTCGTTATTCTGATAGCCGTCGCTGCTATGCACGGTGACGCTCAAGCCGGGCCAGGCCTGCTGCAGCGCGTGCTGAACGCCGCCGGCCAGATCATTGCCGGCCGGATTATCGGCCGCAGTGATCACATCGATCCGTGCGATGTTGGGTTCGGCTGCCGCAGCCATTATTTTAAATAGCAGCAGCGATAAGATTAAAAATCGCTTCAAAGGCTCATTCCGTTGCGCACCGATGCGCGGTTGAACTTAAAAGTACAAGTTCAAAAATTCAAATCTGCCGATAGATAAATACGGTTCGGTCCGTTATACAAATTGTCGCTCAGCAGATCGGCTTGCTTATCGAAGTAGTGCTGCACCGTGGCGCTCAATGTAATCTCGCTGGAAACAATGCGAAACCGTTTTGCCAGGCGATTATCCCAACGCGTAAATTTCGTGCCGTTGACAGGGTTGGCGTAATAATAAAAGCTCGAATACTGGCAATTCGCCGGCAGCTCATAGATAACCGCGGCGCTGCCGGAATTATGCGGCGTCAAATCTTCTTCGCGCGCGGTGCTGGTGGTGGAATTGATAATGGCGGCGCTGATATGCAATTGCAGTTTTTCGCTTGCGCGCAATTTGATTTCCATTTCGTAGCCGCGCTGTTTTACCGTGTTTGAATTCGCGGGATTGTAGCCGCCGTAACTGGGATTATCGGAAATCAGATCGTCCATGTCGTCGTTAAAGAATTTGATATCGCCTTCGAGGCGACGATTGAACCATAAACCGTAATAGCCGAGTTCGCGCGAGCGAATGCGTTCGGGGCGCAGATGCATTGGCGAATAAAAGGTTCCCAAATCGATTTGCTCGGGAACCGGCAGCGGCAGACTGGAGCTGAGGTTGACGTTGCGCGCAATATAATGCCATCGCGAATCGCTCTCGAATAAATCCGGCGTGCGAATCGCCTCCGAGTAAACGGCGCGAATCGAATGATTCGGACTGGGAAAATACAACAGCGCCACGCGCGGCGAAAATGCGTGATCGCCGTGCTCGAGAAACTCGTGTGAGCCGCCGAGCGTGGCGGACCATTGCGGCAGAAAATGGTATTCGGCATTGCCGAACAATTGATACGTGGTGCGCTGCGCTGAACCGCTGTAATAGGTTTCCGACACCACGTTTTGATGTTGCGCGTGCGCGCCGGTAACCAGTTTCCACGGCCCTTCGCTGAGCCAGGTATTCTGTATGTCGAGATCGATCCGATCGCTGCGCGTGTTGTTATTTAAATCGCCGCACACGTTGATATCCTGCAATAAATTCTTGAATGGAGAATTTTGCAGATCCGGACGCAGCTGCAGTAACGGTTCGCAACTGCGCCATTCGGTGGTGTTACTTGTTCCCGAATAATCGAGTTGCCATTTCAATGAATTATTGGTCGATAAAAAATGTTGCGAGCTGATACTGGCGTAATAATTATCGACCGATTGATCGGGCGGCGTAATGTCCAGCGCGGAAAAGTCATCGTGTTTACTGCCGCTCTTGTAACCGAATTCTAAATCCAGCGCCCAGTTCGCGCCCGGCATCAGCATCCAGCGGCCATTGATGAACTGCAAATCCTTGCCGTCGCGGCGTTGACTGCCGTCGTCTTTCAAATCGAAACCGGAATCGCGCCGCGATGCGGCGGTGACGCGATAACCGGTGTCGCCGACATTGCCGGAGGTCGAGGCATAGAGATCGGTCGTGCTTTTATTGCCGGCGGTGACCTTCGTGCGCAAACGCGGGCTGTCGTCGGGATGCTTGGTGATGATGTTGATGATGCCGAGAAATGCATTGGCGCCGTAAGCGGCGGTATCCGGACCGCGGGTCACCTCGATGCGCTCAATATCTTCCATCGCCAGCGGAATATCATCCCAATCGATCGTCGCCAGACTGGCCTGATAAATCGAGCGGCCGTCGATCATCACTTGCATGCGGTGACTGTTGTGGCGATTGGTGCCGTGATAGCTGACGACATAATCCCAGCCCGAGCGTGCGCCTACCGCCATACCGGGAATCAAACGCAATATTTCGGGTAATTCGCGGATGCCGCTGGCAGCGATCATGTCCGCATCGATCACCGATACGCTGGCGGGCACTTCGGTGCGCGGTTGGCGCAATCGCACCGGGGTCAGCACTTCGGGTAACGGCAGCGATTCAAGTTGGTCGTCCAGGGGTTCGCTATGTGAGCAGGGACAAATGAACAGCGCACACAGGCCTAATAGCCGCGGATAGTTAAATTTCGGCATGGTTGTATCAAACCAAGGAATTATCCGACTGAGTTTTTTGCCTTCCGTGAACGGTCACGATTGTACAGACAATGCCAAATCGAGCAATCGTCGTGCACTAAATACGCAAAAAAATTAGCGAGCACCGCACGAGCAATCTATTTGCCGATGCAAAAGCTTGAAAATATGCGACCCAACAATGCATCGGCGCTGACAGCGCCAGTGATCTCCCCCAGCGTTTGCTGGCACAGACGCAAATCTTCCGCCAGCAATTCGCCGGCGTTGCGCGCCAACAACTCCTCTTGTCCACGCAGTAATAATTCGCGTGCGCGATTCAATGCATCCAGATGGCGCCGGCGCGCGAGAAAAATGCCTTCGGCGTTGCCGCAAAAACCGACGCAGGTCTGCAAATGTTGGCGCAGCAATTCGATACCGGCGCCGGTTTTTGCGCTTAGCGTCACTTGATTCGGTGCGCCGGTCACCAGCGTCGGCGGCAGCTGCGACAGATCGCATTTATTGCGGATCAGCGTCATCGGTTTTTGCGCCAGCGCGACCGGCGCACCGATCGGCCATAGGCTTTGCGGATCGATAGCGTCCGCACTGCTATCGGTAACCAACAGGACATGATCGGCGCGTTCGATTTCCTGCCAGGCGCGGCGGATACCTTCGCGCTCGATTTCATCCGGACTTTCGCGCAAACCGGCGGTATCGATAATGTGCAGCGGCAGCCCGTCGATTTGAATATGTTCGCGCAATACATCGCGCGTGGTGCCGGCAATCGGCGTGACGATAGCGCGATCGGCGCCGGCCAGCGCATTGAGCAAACTGGATTTGCCGGCATTCGGCGCGCCGGCGATGACGATGGTCATGCCTTCGCGCATTAAACTGCCCTGGGTGGCGTTATCGATGATAGCGGCGAGCGTGCCTAACAGATTTTCTATATCGCGGGCAATTTTGCCGTCGCCGAGAAAATCGATTTCCTCTTCTGGAAAATCGATTGCCGCTTCGACGTACATGCGCAATTGCGTCAGCTGTTCAATCAATGCGTCGATGCGTCGACTGAATTCGCCCTGCAACGAGCGCAGCGCCGAACGCGCGGCCTGCTCTGAACTGCTGTCGATCAAATCGGCGATGGCTTCGGCCTGCGCCAAATCCATTTTATCGTTCAGAAAGGCGCGCTCGCTGAATTCGCCGGGTCGAGCGAGGCGCGCGCCCAGGCGAATTGTTGCGCGCAACAAACAGTCGAGAATAATGGAGCCGCCGTGTCCCTGTAATTCGAGTACATCTTCACCGGTGAACGAATATGGCGCGGCGAAAAACAGTGCAATGCCCTGATCGAGCACTTGCGCGTCGCCGTCTCTGCTTTCCAGAAAGGGACCGTAGTGCGCAACGCGTGGCGTGAGCGTTTTGCCGATAACGTTGACCATGATGGCGCGCGCCAGCGGACCCGATACGCGCACGATGCCGACGCCGCCGCGTCCTGCCGGCGTAGCGATAGCGGCGATCGTATCGGTATGTAGTCCAGTCATGCGCAATCCTGAGCCACGGTTTCAAGGCTCAGCAGAAAATAGCAGTTTACGTTTTTACCACGCGCTTGGTGATGATGTATTGCTGCGTAATCGACAGCACGTTATTGACGATGTAGTACAGCACCAAGCCGGCCGGAAACCACAAAAAGAAAAACGTGAACATGATCGGCATGTACTGCATCACTTTCGCCTGCATCGGATCGGGCGGCGGCGGATTTAATTTTTGTTGCAGGAACATCGTGGCGCCCATGATCAGCGGCAACACGTAGTAAGGGTCCATCGCCGACAAATCCTTGATCCATAAAATCCAGGGCGCATGGCGCAGCTCGACGCTTTCCAGCAGCACCCAATACAACGAGAGAAACACCGGCATCTGCACGACCACGGGCAGGCAGCCGCCGAGCGGATTGATTTTTTCCGTCTTGTATAAATTCATCATTTCTTGCGATTGCTTTTGCTTGTCGTCGGCGTAGCGTTCGCGAATTTCAACGAGTTTCGGTTGCACCCGGCGCATTTTTGCCATCGACATATACGCTTTGGCGTTGAGCCAAAAAAATAGAATTTTGACGCCGAGCGTCAGCACCATGATCGACCAGCCCCAGTTGTGCAGCCAGCGGTGAATTTTTGTCAGAAAATAAAATAGCGGCTGCGCGATCCACCACAGAAAACCGTAGTCGACGCTGAGATCGAGACCGGGAGAAATTGTCCGCAGTCGATATTGATCTTTCGGCCCGGTGTACAAGCGTGCGGAAAAATCGGCGCTGGCAGCGGGCGCTACCGTTTGCGGGGCACCGGTGAACCATCCCAAATGCATGCCGTCGCGCGTGGTAGTAGCGAATAGATTTTGCTGATCGGCGGCGGGAATCCACGCGCTCAAAAAATAATGTTGCACGAAGGCGAGCCAGCCGCCTTGTTGTTGGATCTTCAGCGGTTTTTCCGCCATGTCTTTGAACGGCAGCTTGTGATAGCCATCGATTTTGGTCGACGCCGGATCGACTTTATTGGTGGCCGCGCCGAGGAAGGAGCTGATGCCGAAACCGCCGCTGATGACGCTGGGATCGGCGCTGCTGTCGCGTTTGAGCCGACCATATAATGTACCCTGCCACGGCGCATCGCTTTTGTTTTCGACGTGATAATCGATGTTGATCAGGTAATCGCCGCGATGAAACGTAAACGTTTTTTGCACGGCGATGTGTTGTTCGGTTTCGAGGCTAAGTGTAACCGTTAGATTATCGGCATCCGCCGACATTTGATATTCGTTGCTGGCGCTGTGATACAGCGGGCGTCCATTATTGCTATCGACACCGATCAAACCGCTTTGCGCGATGTAGGTTCTCTTCGCGTCCTGTTCCAGTAAAACAAATGGAGCGTCGGGTGTATCGAGTTTCGCGGAAAATTTCGGCAGCGCGGCATAGACGATGTCGCCGCCCTGGCGATCGATCTGAATATCGAGCACATCGGTACGGACGTGAATGGAGCGTTTTTGGCTAGCGGCGGTTGGCGTCGAGGTTGCGCTGGGTGCATTTGCGGCAGCATCACCGCTCGGCGGAATATCCGCATTTGCGGCGGCGTTATCGGGCGAAGGTACGATCGATTGCGCGGGCGCGGTTTGCTCGGCGGCGATTGGCGCATCGGCCCGCTGCTGTTGAAAGTGTGTCCACTCCGTTAACAGCATGAACGAAAGCACGGCGATGGCACCGATCAAAAGATAACGTTGAAAATCCATAACAGAGTTATACCTTGGTGTGAGGTGCGGAAGGATGACAGGTACAAGACGGCACCGGATCGTAACCGCCGGGATGCCAGGGATGACAGCGGCCGAGTCGATACAGCGTCAAGCCGATAGCGCGCGGCAGCGAATGCGTGCGCAAGGCTTCAATAGCATAGTGAGAGCAGCTGGGATAAAAACGGCAGCGTTCGCCGAGCAGCGGGCTGACGCACCACCGATAACAATAGATCAACGCGATTAATAGCCGGCCGAGCATGGCCTACTCCATCATCTATTTCAGGGCTTCGTCTGTTTCAGCGCCTTGCGCTGCAGTTGCCGCCACAGCTGATCGAGCAAATCATTCAGTGCGCGATTATCGAGCTTATCGAGTCCGCCGCGAGCGAGCAGGATAGCGTCGATGCCAGCGGCTCCGGTCAAGGTAGCTTGCTGATGGCGGAAGCTTTCTCGAACAACGCGCTTGATGCGATTGCGTTGAGTAGCGCGGCGTACGTGTTTTTTCGCAACTACGAGCCCGAGCCGTGGGTGATCGAGTTGATTGAGGCGAGCAAGGATTAATACTTCCTTACTGGAAACCCGCAATTTGGCGTCGTCGAATACCTGTTTATAGTCTGCGGGCGTCAACAGGCGCAGTGCTTTGGAAAAACCAAATCGAATCACTGTGCCGTGGCAAGACTAATCGCTTCAGACAGCTAACCGATGACGGCCCTTGGCGCGGCGGCGCGACAAAACTTTACGACCGTTTGCGGTGGCCATACGAGCGCGAAAACCATGCACGCGTTTGCGTTTGAGATTGCTCGGTTGGAAAGTTCTTTTCATGACGGTAACCCTAAAAAGCGGAGCGGATTGCATCGACCACGCACAAAGCAACTACTTTACACAGTCGAAAATTGGACGCGGCATTTTATAGAATCCACTCTCTGTTAGCAATTCATTCTCTATCAAGGTAGTGTCTCAGTTTGAAATGAAATAAATCCCGCCATGCTTGAGCGCTTAGGCTCCCCATGCCAGACTATCGGCATGGACAAAAAGCCCCCGAAACGACCGAAACTCGATGTAAATCAGTTAGCCCATTCCATCATGGAGCAGGCGACGGGCGAGAAGCCCATTGAATCAGCGCCGAAGGAAAAGAATCAGGCGGCGGTTGAGCTTGGGAAGTTGGGCGGGAAGAAGGGAGGCGCGGCAAGAGCTAAGTCACTTACCGCCGAAAGAAAGGCCGAGATCGCTAAAAGGGCGGCCGATGCCCGTTGGAATAAGAAGAAACAGCCACTTTAAGACGCACCTCGCATCAACCCCAATCACTAATCTATATTCATTTATTTAATATATGGCGCGTCTGTGACGCGTAACTTCATATCATACGCCATGTTTATTTCCATGTATTTCTATGTTGCGTGTTTAAATTTTGCGCGTATAATGCGCGAGTGAAGAAAATATAGGTGCTGACATGGCCAGCGAAACAGAAGATGTAATTACGCAGCTACGCAGAGCGATAGAGGAAGGCAGAAAGCGCCTTGAGGATCAAGAGCGGGCGCTTGTCGTGCTGGAGTCAATGCTTCCAAAAAGGGTCACTTCCAATCCAATTGGTGTGAATTTGATTTCGTCAGTAGATGATGGCGGTATCATCGATCTTGCGGAAATTGAGATTGATTCACCAAGGGGTAAGCGCCGAACGCTTGTAGATGATGTTCGAGATCTAGTAAAGCGATTTGGAGGCCAGGAATTTACAGTAGCACATACTGAAAAAGTGCTAAATAACAGAGGTATAGAGATTCCAGGTAAGCTCCCGAGGTCAAGGATATCGATTGTTCTTGGCAAACTAGAAGAAGAGGGGGTGATTGTTAAGACTTTCACTGGCGGCGGTAATGTTCCGAACCGATATAGGCTTAATGCTCATCCTCAATCTTCGATTAGGGCGGCTCCAGTACCGCCGCCGCCAATACCTCGGATTCCTGAAGCGCCACGAATGCCACAAAAAGACGAAAGCCCCAGTGCTACCAACACTGAGGCTTCCGTTTGATTTAAACCCACCCGCTGTGAGAGGCGGAAACATAACCAGCAATGTGCTGTTAGGGAGGGCTCAAATATGGCTAAAACCCGTATGATCTTATTAGACCGTTAGGAATTGCCATACCGAGGCTGAGAATAACCAACCTCGGTTGCATTATATTCCCCACTTCATCTTTGTCAATAATTCCACGCTGCTACTCGCCGTGAGGGATTTGCGTGCGCGCTCGTATATTTTTGTATACGGGCCGTATGCATTCTTCTACAAAAAAGGTGAGGTATATTTGACAATGCATAAACGCTCAAGCATAATTCATTTTAAGATGAACGCTTGAGCACGGCCACCATGAACAAACTGCCCCTTGAGAAACGCGCCCAAATCCTGAACATGCTGGTTGAAGGCAACAGCATGCGCTCGACCTCGCGCATGGCAGACGTTTCGATCAATACGGTTAGCAAATTGTTGGTTGATGTCGGCACCGCGTGCGCAACGTTCCAAGACTTGGCCCTTCGCAACCTTCCCTGCAAACGCATCCAATGCGACGAAATTTGGTCCTTCGTTTACAGCAAGCAAAAGAACGTACCGGAAGGCATGGAAAATCATGCGGGCGACATTTGGACATGGACGGCCATTTGCGCCGATACCAAATTGATGTGCTCGTGGATGGTCGGCAACCGCGATCTACCAAATGCCAAGACGTTTATTCTTGATCTGTCCGAGCGTTTGGCTAATCGGGTTCAGCTAACGACCGATGGCCATAAAACCTATTTGACCGCTATTGAAGATGCCTTTCTAGGTCAAATCGATTATGCAATGTTGATTAAGATTTACGGCGATACCGATGCGGAGAAAGGCCGCACCTACAGCCCGGCTCAATGCACCGGAATAGTTAAAGATGTCGTCAATGGCAATCCCGATCCCGCGCATGTTTCCACGAGCTATGTTGAACGTCAAAATCTGACGATGCGTATGAGCATGCGCCGCTTCACCCGGCTAACAAATGCGTTCAGCAAGAAAGTAGAAAATCACGCCCATGCGATCGCGTTGCACTTTATGTATTACAATTTCGGACGCATTCATAAAACGCTGCGAGTTACGCCTGCAATGGAAGCCGGATTGACAGACCACATATGGACGCTACAGGAAATTGCTTGCTTAGCGGAATAAAAACAAGGATACAGATGCGCAAATATCTTTTTGCCGATGAGTCAGGGTGCTTAACATTTACCGCAAACAACAATACTTCACAATATTTCATTTTATGCACGGTTCTTGTTGATCCATCGATTATAGGTCCGGAGCTACTTTCTTTGCGAAGGGAGTTGGCGTGGGCCGGACATAAATCAGATGATTGCCTACACGCCACATCTGATCCCCAGATTGTTAGGGATGCTGTATTCGATGCAATTTGTAAAAAGGACTTCAGAATAGACTGCACATTATTTGAAAAAGCGAAAGCACAGCCTCACATAAAATCTAAAGAAGAGGTTTTCTATCAATATGTTTGGTTTTACCATTTCAAGCATATTGCTGACAAAATATTCACTAACGAGGACGAAGCTTTTATTTGTGCAGCCTCTATAGGAACGAATAAGAAAAAATCAGCGTTCAGAACAGCTCTTAATAATGTTA
>DASXYH010000070.1:0-21869 GCA_036502545.1 Spongiibacteraceae bacterium | reverse complement strand
ATTGCAGGTGATGCTGGATTTTCCGACCCCACCTTTTTGATTGAAGATAACGCGTCGCATCGTTAAGCCTCCATTCGGTTAGTTAGTTACAATGGCGATCATCTTACGCCCTCATTCAGACACTCGTCAGACGAATTATCAGCCCAATGTATATCCGGCGCAGTTGTGGGATTTATACGGCAAACGCGGTCTGCCGATTCGCGCAACAGTATCAAGCCTTGGCCCTTTATTGTTATTACAGCTGCTCGAACTGAACGATACGCAAACGGGCGTGTTATACGCGGCATTTAAAATCGCACGATGGAAAAGGCCAGCCTACGCCGGTCGAACGCGTATTGATTTGCCCACCGCAATCGCGTATCGGTCCACTCACCGACGCCGAACGCAGCGAACAAATGGCGCGCTCGCCATTGCGCAGCCGCTACGAACAAAACATCGATCGGGAATCCGCTTATGAAATGTTGGCGGCGCGCGCAACAGGCGACAGCCACAACTACAGCGGCGACAAAAACAACGGCAACAGCACAGCCCGATCCCGCTGCGGAATTACTCGGCACATTTGCCAAAAGCACAGCGCGCAGTATCGGCTCGCAAGTGGGGCGCGAAATTCTGCGCGGCGTCTTGGGATCACTGCTCGGAAATAATCGCAGGCGCTGACGTCTCGGCCGAATTATGGTACAAATGATCAGCTTAATAAGGCAGGGACGGTATGAATAAAAATAATCCGCACAGCGATCAACGATTTAAAACCATGTTTCGAAAATCGCTGTCTTATTATCGGGCCGGCCTTTTAATAATTATTGCGAGGCCGGGCCTCATTAACAGATTGTTAGGGCACCCCAAAAAAATAACCACTAATCACGTAGGATTCTTAATCAAGTGAAAAATATATGCCTGATATTGCTTCTCATTGTGCTTTCTGCATGTGGCTCTGTTCCGCTAACTGAAAATGCAAAGCTGGTGAGAAGCATCCATCCCGATTGGAAAAGCAGTTGTCGACTTATCACTACGGATTCCGTAAGTAGCTCTTGGGGATCCAGCCCTGGAGACTGTGCGAAAAAGGCAAATAATTTAATGAAAAATCGAGTGGTGGAACTGGGCGGAAACGCATACATGGTAACGTATGAAACTGTATGGCCCTGCCTGTCTGGCGGAACGGATATTGGCTTTGAAGTTTATAGTTGTCCCAAAAGCATATTGACACCGTGAATGTTAGACACCATTTTCTTGTTGCATGGGCCAACAAATGGCTCATGAGCGATATCAAAAAAGCTCTAACAATAAAAAGCCGCCGATGCCTTCGGCACGGCAGTTTCTGGCGTTAGATTAATTCCTGGGGAGAAATACCTTGAAAGGACGTTTAAATATATCCGTTTTCACTGTCTTAGCGCTCTGTTCTTTGAGCGCTTTCGCTTTGTCATCCGAAGACAACCTAGAGGCTTGGCGAAAGGCCTCGTACTCTGATCAAGCATCCTTATGCAGTACGATGGTCTCTCGCCTAAATCAGCAAAACTTAAAACCATCAGATATGTGCTCATGCATATCTGAAACAGCGGGAAGCGGAGGTCTCGACTTCATGAAGATAAAAGAGACCGCAGCAGCTTGTGCAGTTCAACTAAAATAAGAACCTGGAGAATCTCATGGCTGGCATGCTTCAAATCATCACGTATCTTCTTGCCTTCTATCTTGTAATCAAAGGTATTGAGATATTACAAATTGCATTGGCTTCAAACAGAGATAATCGAGCCGGCATTATCGTGTTCGGGTTTATCGTGCTCGCTACCTGCATATTTGCGGCAGGCAGCTTTGTTGTTATGCAAGACCACCAAGCTATCTCTATGAGCAGAGATAGGTAAAATCCTACAAGCGCAGGCAGCACGCACCGCGTGCGCTGGACCCTCGCTACGTTCTGCCGCTCCCGCTAATCGTTATGAGACAAGAGCATGGAAGTAGTTGAGAATCGAAAAGAATACCTCAAAGAATTTATTCGGTTAAACGAAGAATGGATATCTACTTATTTTTCTATTGAAGATGTAGATCGAGCCTTGGCCGCTGACCCTTATCAAATTATTGAGAATGGCGGTTATATTTTTAGCCTGGTTACCAGTGGCGAAGTTCTTGGGGTTTGCGCGCTATTCAATGAGAATAACGGAGTATTCGAATTGGCAAGAATGGCCGTAGCGCCGAATCATCAAGGTAAGGGATATAGTAATCGGCTAATCGAAGCCTGTTTTAAAAAACTCAACGATGTCGGCGCCCATCGAGTGTATTTGGTATCCAATACTAAATTAAAAGCCGCTATTTCTCTGTACAAAAAATACGGATTCAATGTCATATTAGAGGGCAAGCATCCTGTGTATTCCCGAGCCAATATCGTCATGGAGCGTCATGTCTCATAACAATCGCTCACGCAAAAAACGCGCGGGCTGGGACCTCGCCTCGCTCGGCCTGTGTTGTTCAACGCCGAGGCCGCGGCAGAGAAATTTAGCATTTAAGGAAAGAGAGAATTCATATGCTTGATCACATTATTCTTACTGTGAGCGACGTGGAGCGCTCGCTTAAGTTCTATACGGCAGCACTCAAGCCTTTAAAGATAAAAATGTTCATGCCCTACAAAGGCACGGACGGACATCCAGATCTCTGGGGCTTTGGTGATGGCCAAAAGGCATTTTTCTGGCTGAAACAGGGTAAGCCCGATCCGACCGCAATCCACTGGGGCTTCATCGCGGAAAACAATAAAACGGTAGACGCCTTCTACAAGGCTGCCATTGCTGCGGGCGCAAAGGACAATATTTCGCCGCGTGCTCGCCTGGAATATTATCCCGGTTATTACGCAGCGGATGTATTTGATCCAGATGGCTACACGTTTGAAGTGGTCCACAAGAGTTAATTTCGATGGAAAAGAGGAAGAAATATGAAGACGTTTAGCTTTCTTGTTGTAATTTGTTTAGCAGCGGGTTTCCCGCTTTACTCGTATGCAGACGGATGCGAGTACGATACTCAGTGCAAAGGCGATCGCATTTGCGAAAACAGAAAATGCGTTTCTCCACAGCCTGCTAACCAGTCTCCAACAGCGGCTGCCATCTCTTCAAAACCGGCGGAACATAACTCCGGTCTATTTGGCATTTTCAACAAACCGCAAACGCCGGCGACAGACGCCGCTTACTTTTGTTGCACAATATCCGAAAAGCTGGGGCCGTATCCCAATCCAGGTTCTGACGGAAAAATCCTCCATGTAGGCGATGCATGTTTTGGCACTACACGGAATGCACGGCAGGCCACCGGGCGTGTGTGCGATTAATTCAGCAACGTATCGACTCGGCCCATGACGACCTCATCAATGATTCTACAAGTGAAAGTCAAACCGAATTCGCGAACTAGCAGCTTTACTCAAATCGAGGAAGGCAGATGGTCAGCTCAGCTAAAATCGCCACCGGTGAACGGCAAAGCCAACCATGAGCTTATTGAACTTGTCGCCGAGTATTTTCATTGCAGTAGATCCGCTATATCGATCAAGAGCGGCGCTTCGGGTCGAATGAAGTTGGTGCGAATCGAAATTTGATTACAAAACTTTCTGCGCAATAATCACGCCCGCGATGCTTTCCAGCGGAAGAATTTTATCCGCCGCACCGCGCTTCACCGCTTCTTTCGGCATGCCATAGACAACACAGGTGGCTTCATCCTGCGCGACGGTGTAAGCGCCGGCCTGTTTCATTTCGAGCAACCCGGCGGCGCCGTCATCGCCCATGCCGGTCATGATGATGCCGATCGCATTTTTGCCGGCGCATTTCGCTACCGAGCGAAATAACACATCGACTGAGGGGCGGTGGCGATTGACCACCGGACCATCGATCACTTCCGCCACATATTGCGCGCCGCTGCGACGTAACAACATATGTTTGCCGCCGGGAGCGATCAGTGCGCGGCCCGGAATGACGCGATCGCCATTCTGCGCTTCGCGCACTTCGATTTCGCACAAACCATTCAACCGCGAGGCGAATGCAGCGGTGAATTTTTCCGGCATGTGCTGCACGATAACAATACCGGGACAGACGCGCGGCAATGCGGTCAACACCAATTCAAGCGCCTGCGTGCCGCCGGTGGAAGTGCCGATAGCGATGACGCGATCGGTAGTCTGCGCCATCGCGTGTGCGCTTGCCGGCGCCAGAATCGCATCGGCGGTTAATTTGGGTTTAACCGCTGCGCCCGCGCTGGCGGCGGAAACCGCCAGACGTTTTACATTCGCGCCCGCGGCAGCTTTAACCGCGCGGGTGATTTCAGCAATCGCATCGTTCAGAAATTGTTTCAAACCGATTTTGGGTTTGGTGATGATATCGACCGCGCCGGCCGACATCGCCTGCATGGTTGTTTCCGCGCCTTTCTCGGTGAGCGTCGAACAAATCACCACCGGTGTCGGCCGCTCCGCCATTATTTTGCGCAGAAATGTAATGCCATCCATGCGCGGCATTTCAACATCGAGCACGATTACATCGGGCCAATCCTTCTGCATTTTTTCGAGCGCGAAAATCGGATCGGCCGCCGTGCCGATAACTTCGATGGCCGGATCGCTTTTCAATAACTCCGTTAGTACCTGTCGTACGACTGCCGAATCGTCGACCACTAATACCCGAATTTTAGCCATTGCATTTCCACCCGGTCAGATTCTGTCCGTAGAAATCATTTATTCGCATCGCGTTTCATGTCGTATTTGCGCAACCAAACATCGCCGCTGCCAATTTCAAAAATAATCTGGCGATGACCATTGCCACCAAGATGTTCAGCGGCAACGGCAAAACCGTGGCGCTGTAATAATTCCTGCCCCGCGATAACGTTGCGATCGGCCACATTCAAACCGCGCGTTTTCGCATTGACGGCGCGTGTAAACATGTTGCCGCCGCCAAACAATTTGACTTGATAGTCATACGGGTTGCTGCGCTGGCGCAAAATCTCTTTCAGCAGTAATAAAACCGCTTCGTCGGCGTAGCGACCATCGAGCGGTTTCAACCGGCCACGCGCGCGCATCGGCAACATGTAATGACACATACCGCCGATCTTGCGCTGCGGATGCCACACCGTAATCGCAACGCACGAACCTAAAATGGTGCGAATGCGCATATCGTTCTCGCCAAAAAAAACATCGCCCGGATTTAAAAAAATATCGATAGCAGCGGACAACAGCTTCATCGCTCACGGCTTCCGATAAATCGATGGCGATATCAATTTCAATTCGTTGGTAATGCCGTTCAAACTCTCCGAATGACTTACCAAAAAATAGCCGCCGCTGCGCAGCATCGACAGCATGCGCGCGATCACCTGCTGCTTGGTTTTCATATCGAAATAAATCATGACATTGCGCAAAAATATCACATCGAATTCGCCGAGATTCGGCAATGTCGCGTTGAGATTGATCTGTAGGAATTGCACGCGCGCGCGCAATTCTTTACTGATCAAAAATGTTCCTGCCTGCGTGCCGACGCCTTTGAGGCAATAGCGGCTGAGATAGCTGCGCGAAATATCTTTGGCGCGTTCGATCGAATAATGGCCGGCGCGCGCCTGTTCGAGCACGCGCGTGCTGATATCGGAACCGACGACATCCCACACGCGCTCGCCCAATACATCGGCGAGCACCATGGCAATGCTGTAAATTTCCTCGCCGCTCGAACTGGCACCGCTCCAGATGCGAACCGGATGCGCGCTTTTCAGCGGCGGCAAAATGGTATCGCGCAGCAGATCGAAATGTTTCTGCTCGCGAAAAAAATAGGTTTCATTGGTGGTGAGCAGATCGACGGCGATCTGCATCTCTTTCGGTGTTTGCGGACTGTTGAGCAGGCGAAAGTATTCGCCGTAACTGGTTAAACCAAAATGCTGTACCCGGCGCGCCAGCCGACCGCTGACCAACGCTTTCTTTTCGCTGGATAAGCTGATGCCGGCGATCTGATAAATCATTTTTTGAAACTGGCCGAACTCCTGTTCTGTCAGTGCTGCCTGCATATCGCCACCTTCGCAATGCAGTGACACATTGCGTTTATTTTGCAACTCCAGAGGTCCGAAACCTTTATGTCCCAGATCCGGAGTGCAAAACATATCGCCGAATTTTTATCGGGTATCTATCGATGCCGAATTAATTTTCCGGAGAAGCCTCGACGTCTGCAGATGCATCCTCCTCGATGCTTGCCAACAACGCCATTTCGTCGAGCGACAACACCCGGTCGACATTCAAAATAATAATGAAGCGGCCGTTTGTCTCGACCATGCCTTCGATAAAATCGGCGCGTATTTTTGCGCCGAATGCCGGCGCCGGTTGAATCGCACTGGCGCCGATATCCATCACTTCGCTGACGCTGTCGACCACGATACCGACATCTTGCTTTTCACCGTCATTATCCATTTCGATAATGACGATGCAGGTACGGCGCGCAACTTCAGTCTGTTGGCGGCCGAAGCGGGCCGCCAAATCGATGACCGGCAATACCTGGCCGCGCAAATTCAACACGCCGCGAATGAAATCCGGCATCAGCGGTACGGTCGTAAGGCTGCCGTACTCGATGATTTCTTTAATCACGAGAATGTTGATGGCAAATGGCTCGCCATTGAGTAAAAACGTTAGAAACTGCTGCTGCAACTCTGCACTCGTAGCCGGACGTTTCGCAACCTGTGATATTTTCAATTCATTCACCACTTAGAAACGCACAAATTCTTTTTCATCGGGTGGGCTCGCCTCGGCATTTCTTTTATTGCTTTTATTGCGTGTCGGCTTCAATACGGTGATATCGGCGCTTTTCGGTGCAACTGCGGCGGGCGTCGCATCGGCTTCTTGCGCCGCTTCAGCTTCAGCCAGTTCCGCTGCCGAGGTTTTGAAAAATTCCATCAGATCCTGCAGCTGATCGGCCTGTGTATTCATTTCTTCCGCCGTCGCCGCCAGCTCTTCCGAAGCCGAGGCATTTTGTTGCGTCAATTGATTGAGCTGATTCATCGCCGTGTTGACCTGCGCGACACCGGTGGATTGCTCTTCCGATGCCGCCGCAATTTCCTGCACAAGATCCGACGTTTTGTTGATTGCCGGCACAATTTCATCGAGCAGCTTGCCCGCTTGTTCCGCCAGCGTCACGCTGTTGCCTGCGACTTCGCTGATTTCGCGCGCGGCAACTTGAGCGCGCTCCGCCAGCTTGCGCACCTCCGCCGCCACCACTGCAAAACCTTTACCGTGATCGCCCGCACGCGCGGCTTCGATCGCCGCGTTCAACGCCAACAAATTGGTTTGATACGCGATATCGTCGATGATGCCGATTTTTGCGGCGATCGCTTTCATCGCGAGCACAGTTTGTTTCACCGATTGACCGCCTTCAGTGGCCTCGCGCGCCGCTTTCGTCGCCATGCCGTCGGTGACTTTGGCATTTTCAGCATTTTGACCGATCGAAGCCGCCATCTGCTCGATCGACGCGCTGGTTTCCTCGACGCTAGCCGCCTGTTCGGAGGCGGCTTGCGATAACGATTGCGCGGTGGCGTTTACCTGGTCCGATGCATTCGAAAGGCTGTTGGCGGAACTGCGCACATCGCTGATGATTTGCGACAAGCGTGCCACCATTTCGCCCATCGCATTTAATAGCTGACCGGTTTCGTCTGTCGATTTCGATTCGACTCTTACCGTTAAATCGCCGCGCGCCAGGCGATGCGCGGCATCGACTGCCTGTGCAATCGGCCGCGTGACGCCGCGCGTTACCCAGGCTGCAATGGCGATGGCCAGCAAGATACTGGCGAGCGCCAGACCCGATAATAGAATTCGCGTATTGCTGTATAGCGCCTGCGCGGCTTTACCGGCTTCATCGACCAGATCGCTTTGGTAGCTGATCAAATCGTTGATCGCGTTGATATAGGTTTCCTGCTGCGGCGCCAGATCTTTAGCCAACAAGCTGCTGGCATCGGCCGCTTTATTCGCGGACACCAATTTATTGAATTGATCGCGCGAAGCGGCATACGCAGTGCTGGCATCGTTCACGCTGTTCATCATCAGTTTTTCGTCGTCGCTGGTCAGCAGCGCTTCCAGTTTCGGCATGCGCTCGGTAATTTCGCTCTGCAGCGAAGCGAGCTTATCGAGCTGCTCTTTCACCTGCTTGGCATCGCTGAAAATCACTGCGTTGCGCATCGCGATTGCCTGCGCGTTGACACGATTGATGACTTCATTCGCGAGCACCGTCTTCGGAAACTGTTCGTCGACGATACCACTGATTTCGTGATTCAACTTGCCCATGCGATACGCCGCTACCGCGAGTGTCGACACCAGTAGCACGACAACTAACGCGAACCCCACACCGAGGCGCATTCCAATTTTCATATTCTTCAACATGATCTAACCTCACTATCGAAATCTGTCTTGACGACACGCTGCGTCCGTACCGATTGATTGCATACGCATCAAGTAAATTACATTCACGCCGAATCGGCGCTCGTCACTCATTGGCCAGTTGCAGCGGCTGCGGCTCGCGCGCCTGCACCTGCTCGATCAAACCGGCAACATCGATAATCAATGCCACTTCGCCGCTGCCGAGAATTGTGGAGCCGCCGATACCGCGAATATGGCTGAAAATTTTTCCGAGCGGTTTGATCACCGTTTGGAATTCACCCAATAACTGATCGACAACAATGCCGACACGCGTGCCGGCGTACTGCAATACCACAATATTTTCGCGTTTATCTTTACGCTTATCGCAATCGCTGTCTTCAAGCTCGAATAAATCGCGCAGCCGCACATACGGCAGTACTTCGCCGCGCAGATTGATGTAATTGCGCAGCACTTCGTGCTCGCGATCGCTGTCGCTCAATTCGATGCACTCGACAACGAGATCGAGCGGAATCACAAACGCCGATTGGCAGACCTGCACAAGAAAGCCGTCGATGATCGCCAGTGTCAACGGCAGACGGATACTCATCGTGGTGCCGACGCCCATTTCGCTTTCGATACCGACGGAGCCGCGCAGCGCTTCGATATTTTGTCGCACCACATCCATGCCGACACCGCGACCGGAAAGATTGGTGACCTGATCGGCGGTGGAAAATCCCGCCGCAAAAATCAATTTGAAAATTTCCTGATCGGTCAGCGTCTGGCTCGGACTGACGATGCCTTTTTCGATCGCCTTGGCGAGAATTTTTTCTTTGTTCAAGCCGCCGCCATCATCCGATACTTCGATGACGATGCTGCCGGAATCATGAAAAGCATTGAGCTGAATCGTGCCCTGCAGCGGCTTGCCGCGTTGTTGGCGCACGGCGGCCGGTTCGATGCCGTGATCCATCGAATTGCGCACGAGGTGCATCAATGGATCGCCGATTTTTTCCACGACGGTTTTATCGAGTTCGGTTTCGGCGCCACTGATAATCAGCGCGATATCCTTGTTCAGCTCCTTGCTGACATCGCGCACCACGCGCTGAAAACGGCTGAACGTTTCGCCGATCTGCACCATGCGCAACGATAACGCCGAATCGCGCACCTCTTCGATAAACTGACCGATATTTTCGCCGGCTTCGATTAATTCCGCCGAGCCCGAACGCAGTGCGAGCAAATTAATGCCCGCACCGGCGATCACCAACTCGCCGATTAAATTGATCAGCGTGTCGAGCTTGTCGGCATCGATGCGAATCAAGCGCTGTTGTTTGACTTTCGCATCTTTAACCTGCTGTTGCTTCTCTACCGCCGCTTCCACCACGGCCCGCTGCACGCTGCCGTTTTCGACCAGAATCGTACCGAGCGCAACGGTGACTTCGTCGGCGAGCGCCGTCTGCGCGTTTAAACCTTCTTTAAGTTCTTGCGCAGACAGGGTGCCGCATTCAATCAGAATTTCGCCGAGCCGCATTTCCTCTTCGGGCAACGCGCGAATCAATTCGACATATTCGACGATGCGGCTGCGCGGCGGCAAAATATGAATGCGCGCATCTTCGCGCACGAATTCGAACACGCCTTCGATCGCGGCTTTATCGGCAGCGCTTTTAAAACTGATTTCAAAACCGAGATAACACGATTCGGGATCCATCTCGGCCAGCGCGGGCAGCGTTTCGGTCAGCGTCGATATCGCAACGATTTGACCGATCGTTTGCAGATAACGCATGAACGCCAACGGATCCATGCCGTTGCGCAATACATCGGGGCCGAAGCGCAACGAGATATGCCAGTTGTCGGTTTCGGCGACCGCGCCCTGCGGTACGGCGACAACTACTGCGGCTTGCGTTGGCTTCACCACTGCAACCGCCGCCGCTGCGGGCGCTACACCCAAATAAACATTGAGCCGATCGATCAGCGCAGCGCCTTTGGCTTCGAGCGCCGGATCGGTTATTTCACTGCCGGCCTCGACATTGCCGACCAACGCGCTGATCTGATCGCAACTTTCCAAAAATATCGATGCGAGATCACTGTCGAGTTGAATTTCATTGTTGCGCACTTTATCGAGCACGCTTTCGACGACGTGAGTGAATTTAACGATGGCATCGAGACCGAATAAACCAGCCGATCCTTTGATGGTGTGCGCAGCGCGAAAAATAGCGTTGATCGTTTCGGCGTCGGCTGCCTGCTGTTCGGTTTGTAGCAGGGAACTTTCCATGTTTTCGAGCAGTTCGCGGCTCTCGACCAGGAAAGTTTGTAGTGCGGCATCAAGATTCATCGTTACTTATTCCGCCACATCATTGCGCGGCCGTCGGCTGTACGCCGAAGGTGTCGCTCAAATTGCACAGACGCCAACAATCGAGCACTGCTTCGCTCGGATTACTGAATGCGATCGATTGTTCGCGCTGCACGGTTTCGCGCCGCGCGAGCAATAACAATTGCAGACCGGCGGTATCGATTTCAGCAACCTGCGACAAATCGATTTCAAGCGCAGCGCGGTCATTTAGCAGCGCGCCGATTTTTTCTTTCAGGGCGGCGGCGGTATAAATGGTCAGCTCGCCTTCGATAGCGAGTTTGCTGATAGCAGCTTTTTTCTTCGAGGTCATACGCTCAATACCGATTCGAATTACGGCAGAATCAATTTGGAAACAGCGCTTAACATCTGCTCCGGTTTAAACGGTTTAACCACCCACGCTTTGGCGCCGGCGGCCTGACCTTCCTGCTTTTTACCTTCCTGACTTTCGGTGGTCAGCATAATGATCGGCGTGAATTTGTAATTCGGCAGCTTTTTCACTTCTTTGACGAGCGTGATGCCATCCATATTCGGCATATTGACGTCGCTGATGATCAGATGCACCTTCGGTCCATTGAGTTTTGCCAACGCATCGACGCCATCGCAGGCCTCGATCACATCGTAACCCGCGCTCTTCAGCGCAATCGCTACGACCTGCCGCAGTGACGCAGAGTCATCGACGACCAAGATTGTTTTAGCCATTTACGTAACTCCAGAACTTTTACCGATTGCTTCGCTGCAGTTGATTAAAAAAATGTGATGTCGTCTTCCGTCTGCGCATGCGCGCGCGCGCCGGAACCCGTGTGTGCATTGCGCTCTTCCGCCATCGCATAGGTGCGCTGTATTTCGTTCACTAACAATTGCGTATTGAGCGCCGCGAAATTACCGCCGCGCGCAACGCCGGCACACGCGCGTTCGATATGTTCCGGTACCGAACCGATGTGATCGCGCACGTGACTTAATACCTGACTGACGCGATCCTGAAATTGCAATTGCACAATCGCATCGGCGATTTCATCTTTGATGCCGCTGCTCTGCTGCCGCAAAATGCCGCTCGATTCGGCGAGACCTTCAGTGACTTGACGAAAATCCTGCAGCACGGTACCGATGGCCTGTTCCGAGCGCGTCACCGATTGCGATTCGTTGGCCGCGGTTCGATCGGCCGCCTGCACTGCGGTGCTGATCGCACGGCTGATCGTTTCAACTTTCGCGCTGATGCGCGTACCGGTTTTTTTCGATAAATTCGATAGCTTGCGCACTTCATCGGCGACGACGGCGAAACCGCGGCCGACTTCGCCCGCGCGCGCTGCTTCGATCGCCGCATTCAACGCGAGCAGATTGGTTTGATCGGCGATGCCGGCGACATCGACCGCCATTTGTTTGAGTTCGCCGATAAAATCGAGCAGGCCGCTGACTTCGGCGAGCATGACTTGTTTGTTTTCCATCGCCGCTTTCAGCGACGACACCACTTCATTCAACTGCGCTTCGCAACTGGCGAATACCGATATGGTACCGCTGCCGCCTTCGAGCTCGCCCGCCGCCGTGTTAGACGCGCCGACCGCCGCTTCCAGTTTTTGCACGATGCCGGCGAATTGCTGCGTCAATTGTGTAATCGCATCTTCCATTTGGCTGCGACTCAATTCGATCTGGCGCTGCCACACCGGCAGCACATCGACATTCAACGCCTGCAGACTATCGACAAACGGCTGCGCATCGCTGCGAAAGCTTGCCGCCGTTTCCTGCCGAGCCGTAACAGTGGCGTGCTCCAATGCGGAACCGACGCGCTGCTGTAATTGAAAATTGCACACCGCAGCCGCGACCAGCACCACAGTCGCAAGCGCACCCGCCTGCCAACCGATTCCGGCGACCGCGAACACGCCCGCAGCCGCGAGCGATGCCGGAATAAACACATGGGGCCAGGTTGGTACTGAATTCATTGAGGCTCACCTCACACTGTCGCGGAGCGGCGATCCATAGCATCGCGAGCAATTCAAAATGTGTATTGATATCGGACCGAGCGCCTCAAGCGCTCGATTAGAGTGTTGTGACCAAGCCGAAAGCGCTGCTAGCGCAGAAGATCGGTTGCTTTAATCTAGTTCATAACTGGCTTGTTTCAAGCCGCGCGGGAAAGGAGAAATTTATTTTGCAAAACCGCGACGTTATGCTCTTCATCGCAGTGCGGAAAATACTTAGATTGGCGAGAATCGCAGTGCGGCATCCGCGCATAAAGCCGGCCGCCACACGTCGCTTGCTATTGCATCCGCAATAGATCAGGCGAAGGGATGGCGCAGAATAATAGTTTCAACGCGGTCGGGCCCCGTCGAAATAATATCGATCGGCGCACCGACGACGGCTTCGATGCGTTGAATATACGCGCGCGCATTTGCTGGCAGTTGTTCGAGATGCTGAATGCCGAGCGTGCTTTGCTGCCAACCAGGCACCGTTTCATAGACCGGGATGACATCGGCATAATCTTCGGCATCGACCGGCGTCGGTACCGACTTACCATGCTGGTCGGTATAGCCGATGCAGAGTTTGATCGCATCCAACCCATCTAACACATCAAGTTTGGTGAGACACAATCCGGAAACGCTGTTGATACGCACTGCCTGGCGCAACGCCATCGCATCGAACCAGCCACAGCGGCGCGGTCGACCGGTGGTGGCGCCGAATTCGTTGCCTTTGGCGGCAAGATGTTTGCCGACATCGTCGAACAATTCGGTGGGAAATGGACCCGAGCCGACTCGGGTGGTATACGCCTTGGTAATACCGAGCACGTAATCGAGATAGAGCGGGCCGAAGCCGCTGCCGGTCGCAGTGCCGCCGGCGGTTGTATTCGAGGATGTCACGAACGGATAAGTGCCGTGATCGACATCGAGCAGCGAGCCCTGCGCGCCTTCGAACATGATGCGCTTGCCCTGTTCGCGATAACTGTGCAGCAAGCTGATGCCATCGGCAACCAACGGCCGCAGTTGCTCGGCCATTTGCAACGCTTCGTCGTGTACCTGTTGAAAATCCACGCTCGGCACTTTGAAATATTGCGTCAGTACGAAATTGTGAAACTCCATCACCTCGCGCAATTTGACGCTGAAACGCTCGGGGCACATCAAATCGCCGAGTCGCACGCTGCGGCGCGCGACTTTATCTTCGTAAGCAGGGCCGATACCGCGGCCCGTCGTGCCGATCTTCGCCGCGCCTTTGGCCGCTTCGCGCGCCTGATCGAGCGCAACATGGTACGGCAGAATCAACGGGCAGGCCGGACTCAGGCGCAAACGTTCCCGCACCGGCACGCCGCTGCGCTCGAGCATGGCTATTTCGTCGAGCAATGCGGCCGGCGACAGCACCACGCCATTGCCGATCAGGCACAGCACGTTGTCGCGCAAAATACCGGAGGGGATCAAATGCAAAACAGTTTTTTTGCCGTCGATCACCAGTGTATGGCCGGCATTGTGGCCGCCTTGATAACGCACCACGGCATCGGCCTGATCGGTGAGCAGATCGACAATTTTGCCTTTGCCTTCGTCACCCCACTGGGTGCCCAACACGACTACATTTTTGTTCATTGCCACCAAGCTCAAACTCAAATTCGTTAGACGCTACTTGTTTAAAGCGACAACGTGCCAACCGTTGTCGCGCCATTCGAGCCTGCGATCGCAATCCACCGGCAGGGGCTGATCGGGCAATGCCTGCACGACGCGCTCACCGCTCGCGCGCAGCGCCTGTACCGCAACCCATAATCCGATGTCATCGCCAGTTGGCGCCACGATGCCGCGACACTGTTCGTCTTCAATTGCATTGCCGAGTGCAATCAGCGCTTTCAAATCGGTACTGAATCCGGTTGCCGGCCGCGCGCGGCCGAATACTTCGCCGATGTGATCGTAGCGGCCGCCATTGGCCAGCGCCTGCCCCCAGCCGGGCGCGAGCGCGGCGAACACGAGGCCGGTATGGTAGTGATAACCGCGCAATTCGCTGAGATCGAAATACAAATTCACCGTCGGCATGCGCGTCTGCACCAGTTGCGCAACCGCGAGTAATTCGTCGATAGCGGCGTGCACTTGCGCAGGCGCATCGGTAAAAATCGAGCGGGCTCGTTTCAATACGGTGATATCGCCTTGCAAGCGACTTAACTGCAACAGCCACTCGCGGGTGCGCGCATCGGTCACCGCGCGCTGCAAAACCGCACCGATTTCACTGGCGGCTTTGCGCTGCAAGGCATCGAATAAATCGCGTTCGTCAGCAGATTTGAGTGCCGCAGCCTGTACCAGGGCGCGGTAGATGCCGACGTGACCAAGATCGAGCGTGATGGTTTCAATATTGGCAACGCGCAGCGTTTCCAGCATCAACAAGACGACTTCGCTGTCCGATGCCAAACCCGCATCGCCATAAAATTCGACGCCGATTTGTATCGGCGAGCGCGACGCCAGCAGCGATTTGGGACGGGTATGCAATACACTGCCGGCATAGCAGAGCCGCACCGGGTCCTTTTGCTGCAAGCTGTGAGCGTCGATGCGCGCCACCTGCGACGTGATATCAGCGCGAATGCCCATGGTGCGGCCGCTCAACTGATCGGTAACTTTAAAGGTCAGTAGATCGACATCGCTGCCCAAACCGATCAGCAATGAATCGGTGAATTCGAGCAGCGGCGGCATTACCAGATCGTAGCCCCAGCTGTGATACAGATCGAGCAGACGGCGGCGCAGACGCTCAGCGCGCTCGGCCTGAGCGGGCAGCAATTCTTCCACCCCCTCGGGCAAAAGCCAGCGATCGACTGTAGTCATATTCGCTCCCGCGCCAATCAAACAAGTATTCGATGAGAAACAGACTAGTGTTCGTAAACGGCGCCCACAAAAAACCCGGGCTGGTCGTACCTGCGCGGGCGACCAGCCCGGGTGCGCGATCTTATCATAGGTTGCCGCTCGGTTTTAGGAGCGTATGTTTTGATTTTAGAAAGCGCATGTTTAGAGAGCGCGTGATTTTTATCGCGCGACCTAGCTGCGCATTAGCGGCCGCGCGGATTATTTAGATATTTGAAGAAATCGCTTTTCGGATCGAGCAGCAAGATATCGCTGCGATGCCCGAAGCTTTCGCGATACGCATTCAAGCTGCGCACAAAAGCGTAAAACTCGGGATCCTGTTTATACGCTTCGGCATAAATAGCGGTCGCTTTGGCATCGCCTTCACCGCGAATCTGTTCGGCTTCGCGATAGGCGTTGGCTTCGATCACAATTTTTTCGCGATCGGCCGAGGCGCGAATTTTCTCTGCCAATTCTTTTCCGGTCGAACGATGTTCGCGCGCTTCGCGTTCGCGTTCGGATTTCATCCGATCGAATACCGATTGACTGACCTGCTCGGGCAGATCGATGCGTTTAACGCGCACATCGACCAGCTCGATACCGAATTCCTGTTGGGAAATTTGATTCAGTTGTTGCGTCAGTTCGTTCATCAGCGACTCGCGTTCACCGGCGACAACATCGTGCACGGTACGCTGCACGAATTGATTGCGCAGTTCCGATTTAATACGTTGCAACAGCCGTGATTGCGCCGTGGCTTCGTCGCCTCCGGTTGAAGTATAAAACTTCGATGTATCCTTGATCCGCCATTTTGCATAAAAATCGACATCAAGCGGTTTTTTCTCGACCGTGAGAAAACGCTCGGGCGGTGCATCGAGCGTAATCAAGCGGCGATCGAATTTGCGCACCATATCGATCAACGGCAATTTTGCGTGCAGTCCGATCGGAATATCGGCCTTGATCACTTCGCCGAAACGCAACAGTACGCCGCGCTCGGTTTCGCTGATGATGTATAAGCTGTTCGCTAAAATGAAAATTGCAACGACTAGCGCAAGCGCGCCGGCAAAAACTCTATTGCCCATTTAGCGGCCCTCCCGTCCACGCGGCGGCGTATCGCGGCGCAATGTCGGCAATTGCTCCAATTGCACTTCAGCGCCACCGGTGTTGTTGCGGTCCGTTGCGTTCTGCTGCTCCAACAATTTATCCAGCGGTAGATAAAGCATATTGTTGCCGCCCTGCACATCGATAAATACTTTGCTGTTGGTGCCTAACACATCCTGCATGGCATCAATGTAAAGGCGCTGACGAGTAACCTCGGGCGCCCTTTTGTATTCGGTCAATAATTTTTCAAACCGCGACGCCTCGCCTTGCGCGCGCGCAATTACCTGATCGTGATACGCATTGGCCTCTTCGAGCTGCCGCTGCGCGCGTCCGCGCGCTTCCGGAATCACACCGTTGGCATAGGTCTCGGCTTCATTTTTCAAACGCTCGCGATCTTCTTTCGCGCGCGGCACATCATTGAAGGCATCCTGCACTTGCGACGGCGCATGCGCATCTTCGATATTGACTTTATCCACCTGAATACCGGTGCCGTAAGCATCGAGATATTGTTGCAGGCGCTGCTGTACATCCACGGCGATTTGCTCGCGCCCTTCGCTGATAATTATTTGATCCATCATTGCGGCGCCGACAACGTGGCGCAATGAGCTTTCCATTGCCCCCTCGAGAGTACCTTCGGGTTGTTTGACTTTCAGCAAATAGCTTTGCGGATCGGCGACGCGATATTGCACAGAAATGGAAACGTCGACGATATTTTCGTCTTGCGTCAACATTATTGAATGATGCCCGGCCGACTGCACTTTGGTGACGTTTACTTTCATCACCTTATCGACTAACGGCCAATTCCAGTGCAATCCCGGATTAACCGTTTCCAAATATTTACCGAGCCGCAGTACTACCGCACGCTCCTGCTGATCCAATTGGTAGAGCGCGAAATAAGCATAAATCAGCGCCGCGAGTATCAGCCCCAGCAGGAATACGCCGCCGCTTACTTCAGCACCGCCAGTGCCGGTGCCACGGCCTTTGCCGCCAAATAAACCATGGATTTTTTCTTGGAATTTTTTCAGCGCTTCATCGAGATCGGGCGGACCTTGATCGCCACCGCCCCATGGATCTTTTGGTTTGCCGCCTCCCGGCTCATTCCACGCCATAACACTCTCCGACCTGCGGCTGCAGCCGCGAAAACAAAGTACGCAGGTAAAAATGTACTTTGTTTCCAGGTTAATAATAATGGTTTCTAGGTTAATAACGCGATTGAATAGCGTGCCTTGTTGCACGCGGGGCGCAGTCTACCAAGTTTGAATTGATCGCTGTAGAAATTAACGCGGGGATAACAATGTCTGTGCGTCGATATTTTCGCCGCGCAATAATCGCTGCCAATCCTGCTCGGGCATTTTTACCTGCAACAGCGCACTACCGTCTTCGCGCTGTGTTTCCGCCACAACGGCACCCGCCGCGTATAAGCGCGAACGCAGACGTCCCATATTGCTGCCAAGGACAATCTGATCGGCGAATAGCGCGCGGCCGAGCAGTTCCGCAAGTGCCTGTTCGATAAGCTCCAACCCCTGCCGCTGCTGCGCAGAAACCCAAACGCGCTGCGGCCGGCCATTTTCATCGCGATCAATGCGCGCGGCTGCACTAGTCATATCGATTTTATTAAAAATATCCAGACGCGGAATAACATCGGCCTCGATTTCATTCAGTACCGTCACCACATGCTCGATGGTGGCATCGCGCTCGACCGCTGCGCAGTCGACCACATGCAGCAATAAATCGGCCTGCGCCACCTGTTCGAGCGTGGCGCGAAAGGCCTGTACCAATTTATGCGGCAAATGCCGGATAAAGCCGACGGTATCGGCCAACAAAACCGGTCCGATCGCGGGAATCGACAACCGTCGCAGCGTCGGATCGAGCGTTGCGAATAATTGATCCGCCGCGTACACATCCGATTGTGTGAGCACATTAAACAAGGTGGATTTACCGGCGTTGGTATAACCGACTAGCGCAATCATCGGCAATTCGGCGCGTAGACGCGCGCGGCCCGCCTGTTTGCGTTGAACGCGAACTTTTTCCAAGCGCGCATCGATGGCCTTGATACGCTCGCGCAATAAACGGCGGTCGGTTTCGAGCTGCGTTTCGCCGGGACCGCGCAAGCCGATCCCGCCTTTTTGTCGTTCGAGGTGAGTCCAGCCGCGCACCAATCGCGTCGACATGTGCTGTAGTTGCGCCAACTCGACCTGCAGCTTGCCTTCGTGCGTGCGTGCGCGCTGCGCAAAAATGTCAAGAATGAGTCCGGTACGATCAAGCACGCGACATTGCAGCTCGCGTTCAAGATTGCGCTCCTGACTCGGACGCAAGGCATGGTTAAACAGAACGAGTTCAGCCTGATGGGTGTCGACTGCCTGGCGAATTTCTTCGAGCTTGCCGGCGCCGACAAACAGACGTGGATCGGGCACAGCGCGTTTGCCAACAACATAAGCCACCGGCTGTGCACCCGCTGAAAGCGCTAGCTCTTCGAATTCCTGCGGATCTTCGTGCTCGTCGCGGCCGGTGAAATCGATATGTACCAGTACGACGCGCTCGCCGGATTCCGGGCGGTCAAAGAGCAAGGCTCAGTCTCATTCGATATCGTCGCCTTCTTCCTCATCCTGCTGCGCATTTGCCATCGGCAAACGCACTACGCGAGATGGAACGACGGTCGAAATGGCGTGCTTGTAAACCATTTGGCTCACAGTGTTTTTGAGCAGTACAACGAATTGATCGAACGATTCGATCTGGCCTTGCAACTTAATGCCGTTAACCAAATAAATCGAAACCGGAATACGCTCTTTACGCAAAATGTTCAAATAAGGGTCTTGTAGCGTGTGCCCTTTTGACATTTGTTTTCTCCTTTTTTAAGCCCCAAACCGGGGAAAATGAATGATTTTAGTTTATGAGACCAGAACTACATTTCACCTCACGGCGAGAATGGTGAGAATGGTGAGACCGATAACTTCGCTTTCAGTTCATCAGCAATCAAAAAGTGGATTGCAAGTATAACGCAAGCCCATGCATCAGATGGAGATGTCATCCAGATATTTCAACACTGCATCTTTAATCGTGATACCTGGCACCATTACGGGCGATGTACTTACCGCTTCACTCTTCACAATGTTCTGCTGAGCATCCGTAAAAAACCAGCATAGATCGGGCCACGCCCGCAGCCAAGTCAGCTGCCGTTTTGCCAACTGGCGCGTGGCCGCGATACCTTTTTGTACCATCTCGGCGTAAGACGTCTGTTGCGCCAGATATTCCCACGCTTGCCGATAGCCTACCGCGCGGATCGATGGCAGTTCCGCGTGCAAATCGCTGCGCCGCCGCAACGTCGCAACCTCATCGATAAAACCTTGCGCCAGCATCATATCGAAGCGCGCTGCGATTCGTTCGTGCAATATCCGACGCTCGTGCGGTGCCACGGCCAATTGCACCCAGCGCAAAGGCTCCTGCTGATACTCGGCCTCGCGCTGCAATTGCGATAACGGCACGCCGGCGCTTCGATACACCTCTAACGCGCGCTGAATCCGCTGCGAATGATTGGGATGAATTTTCGCCGCCGCGATGGGATCCACGCGCGTAAGTTCGGCGTGCAAAGCAGGCCAGCCGCAGCGCTCCGCTTCCGCATTCAGAGCGCTGCGCAGTTCGCTATCGGCAGCAGGTAATTCGGCGATGCCTTCGCGCAGCACGCGGAAATACAACATCGTGCCGCCGACCAGCAACGGCAGACGTCCGCGCGCGGTGATCTCGCGTATTAGCTGCAGGGCATCGCGGCGAAAGTCGGCAGCCGAATAAGGTTCGGCCGGATCGCGAATGTCGATCAAATGATGCGGAATCTGCGCGCGCTCGGCGAGTGAGGGTTTGGCGGTGCCGATATCCATGCCGCGATAAACCAGCGCCGAATCGACGCTGATAATCTCGCACGAATACTGTTTGCAAATTTCGAGCGCCAGCGCGGTTTTGCCCGACGCGGTCGGCCCCATCAAACAAATGACGACCGCTTCGCTCATCGACCGCGTAGAAATAATTTATCGAGTTCGCTCAAACTCAATTGTACCCATGTCGGGCGCCCGTGATTGCATTGGCCGCTGCGCTCGGTATCCTCCATATCGCGCAGCAATGCATTCATTTCAGTAACGCTGAGTTTACGATTGGCGCGCACGGCGCCGTGACACGCCATCGTTGCGAGAATTTCATTGCTGTGCGCTTCGATGCGATCGGAGCTGCCGTGCTCGAGCAAATCCGCCAACACGTCGCGCACGAGCTGTTCGACATCGGCATCGCGCAACAGAATCGGCACTTCGCGAATCAATAAACTTTCCGGTCCGGCGCGCTCGATACTGACGCCAAACGATGCGAACACAGCCGCGCTGTGTTCCGCACAATCGGCTTCGCGCGTGCTCACTGCCAATGCGCGCGGCACCAATAACGGCTGCGCGCGAATGCCTTCGCCGGTGCGCGCGTTTTTCATGCGCTCGTAAGTGATGCGTTCGTGCGCCGCATGCATATCGATCAACACGAGACCGTGCGCATTTTCTGCGAGTATGTAAATTCCCTGCAGCTGCGCGAGCGCATAGCCCAATGGTGGTACTTCACTTGATTCATTTGGCGTCGATTCATTGACCGCATATAGATCGCGATAACCCGCGAGCTGTTCGCGCACGCCCTGCCACGTCGCTGCTGGCGATGGCCTCGATCGCATCGACGCGAGATGAGAAGATCGCACCGGTAACTGCAACGTAGCTTGCATCGGCGCAGTTATTATTTCGTCCCGTTCGATTAGCGCAACAGTTTCAACCTGCGCCTGCGGTCGCACATCGGCCAGTGCGCGATGCAACGCGCGAAACAAAAAATCATGTACGCTGCGGCCATCGCGAAAGCGCACTTCGTGTTTGGTGGGATGCACATTCACATCGACGTTGGCCGGATTAATTTCCAAATACAGAACAAACGCCGGATGGCGACCATGATAAAGCACATCCTGATAAGCCTGACGCACGGCGTGACTGACTAATTTGTCGCGCACTACGCGACCGTTGACGTAAAAATGCTGTAAATCGGCTTGGCTGCGCGAGAAAGTCGGCAGCGCGACCCAACCGCTCAAGCGCAAATCGCCCGCGCGACTTTCGATAACGACGACATGCTCGATAAACTCCGGCCCGCACAACGCCGCAACGCGCCGCTCTTTTTCGAGATCCGATTGCGCCGCACGCAATTGTTGAATAACACGGCCGTTATGGCGCAGTTGAAATGTCGTATCGAAGCGGCTCAATGCCAATTTTTTCAGCGTGTCTTCGATATGGCCGAATTCGGTTTTCTCGGCGCG